>CBDUCB010000292.1:0-3868 GCA_965365545.1 uncultured Roseobacter sp.
GCACCGTGGCCAGCCGGATGCCCGCCGATTGCAGGCTGTCCACCGGCTTTGAGTGTTCCATAATGATGACCAGTGTCGGGCCTGTGCGGCTGAGCGAAGGGTGCTGAAACGGTTTCACTTTTACGCCACGGGTCAGCATCAGACGGCAGTGTACGTCGCTGTACATATCGTTCGCCGCCGCCGTGCGCGTCAGCGCATCAAGGATGCCGGCGCGGTCCATGCCCACATCAAGCGACACCGTTTTGCAGGACGCAAAGAAGCGATCCATATGCTCGTCAAAGAATGCCCATGTGCCGTTATAGAGCCGCATGCCTTCCCACATGCCATCGCCCAGCAGAAAACCGCTGTCATAGACAGACACCTTTGCCTCGTCGCGGTGCACAAGCTTGCCGTTGATCCAGATTCTGATGTCGCGGTTGCGAAGGTCTTCATCGGCATCGTGGGTGGTGTGGCTGTCAGTCGTCATTTCAGTGCTCCGCACATGCTCGTGGCCGCTGTCAGACGATCACTTCCTGCGCCACCTGTTTTTCCAGATCAAAGACGCGTTTATACCGTTCAATCTCATGCTCGGGACCCATCGCTTTGTTGGGGTTATCTGAGAGTTTAACGGTGGGTTTTCCGTTGGCACTGACCGCTTTGCATACAAGCGAAAAGGGTGCCAGCCTGTCATCCGGCACCAGATTGCGGAAATCATTGGTCAGCAGTGTTCCCCAGCCGAACGAGACATTCACCCGACCGGAAAACTGTTCGTGCAAGGTGCGGATGGTCTCTACATCGAGGCCATCGCTGAAAATCACGCGCTTTTCGGACGGATCCTCTCCGCGCTCTTTCCACCAGCCGATTGCGAGTTCGGCGGCCTCGGCCGGGTCACCGCTGTCCACCCGGATGCCGGTCCACCCCGCCAGCCAGTCAGGCGCTTTGTCGAGAAAACCCCTGGTGCCGAAGGTGTCTGGCAAGATGATGCGCAGGTTACCCTCGTGCTCTTCATGCCAGTCGGAGAGCACGTCGTAGGGTGCCTGTGCCAGTTCCGCGTCGTTTTCCGCGAGGGCGGCATAGACCATCGGCAGCTCGTGGGCGTTGGTGCCGATCGCTTCGAGCTCGCGGGTCATGGCGATCTTGCAGTTCGAGGTGCCGGTAAAGGCGTTGCCAAGCCCTTCCTGCATCGCCTGCACGCACCAGTCCTGCCACAGGTAACTGTGGCGGCGCCGGGTGCCGAAATCGGCAATAGACAGGTCTTTGATGTCGCGCATGGCCTCTATCTTTTCCCACACGCGGGTCATAGCACGCGCATAGAGCACCTGGAGTTCGAACTTGCCCATTGTGTTGAGCACGGCACGCCCGCGCAGTTCCATCAGGACGGCCAGCGCCGGGATCTCCCAGAGCATCACTTCGGGCCAGCTTCCCTCAAACGTCAGCTCGTACTGATCGCCCCTGCGCTCCAGGTGATAGGGCGGCAGGCGCAGCTGCTCGAACCACTCCATGAAATCGGGCCGGAACATCTGACGTTTGCCGTAAAAGGTATTGCCGCGCAGCCAGGTGCTTTCGCCGCGTGAGAGCGAGAGCGACCGGATATGGTCAAGTTGCTCACGCAGCTCGCCCTCGTCGATCAGTTCCGCCAGTGGCACATCTTTGCTGCGGTTGATCAGGCTGAAAGTCACGCGGGTGTCGGGCTTGTTGCGGAACACCGACTGACACATCAGCAGCTTATAAAAATCGGTGTCGATCAGCGACCGCACAATCGGGTCGATTTTCCATTTGTGGTTCCAGACGCGGGAGGCGATATCAACCATTGCCGGTCTCCAGGGTCACGCCCGCCGCCTGCATGCCCGCGCGCGCCGCAGCAAGCGAGCCGTCGAGATCAATGGCGCGGCAAAGGTCCTCGCGCACCGTCACGGCGAACCCCTGCTTTGCGGCATCGACCGCAGAAAAGTTCACACAGAAATCAAGCGCGAGCCCGACCATCGTCAGGTCGGTAATCCCACGCGTGCGCAGGTATCCTTCAAGCCCCGTCGGGGTCTCGTGGTCGTTCTCAAAAAGCGCTGAATAACTGTCGATCGCGGGGTTGTACCCTTTGCGGATGACCATATCGGCGCGGTCGGTCTGGAGCGCCGGGTGAAACTGTGCGCCAAGGCTGCCCTGGATACAGTGATCGGGCCAGAGTACCTGCGGGCCATAGGGCATATCGATCATGTCGTAGGGTGATTTACCGGCATGCGAGGACGCAAATGACGAATGCCCCGCCGGATGCCAGTCCTGGGTCAGGATGACCGCCTCCGCGTCCGCCATAAGTCTGTTGATCCCGTCCACGACATCATCCCCGCCGGGCACGGCAAGCGCGCCACCCGGGCAGAAGTCTTTCTGCACATCGATTACAATCAGGGCCGTGGTCATGATCTGCGCTCCCGTGTTTACCTGCATTTGGGTAAGCGGGGGCGCCTCCCGCGTCAATGGCAAGGCCCGTTGCGGGCACGATGCCGCCTCTTGCCTGATCGCGCCGGCGGGCGTATCTGAGCGCCCATGTACACGATTGCCGCTCTCTATCACTTTACACGGTTTGACGCGCCCGAAACCCTGAAGCCGGCGCTTCTTGATCTGTGTCTGGCCCAGGATGTTAAAGGCACGCTGTTGCTGGCACCGGAGGGTGTGAACGGGACAATTGCCGGCCCTGCTGCCGGGATACATGCGGTGATTACGCATCTGCGGTCCCTGCCGGGCTGCGCAGAACTGGAATGGAAAGAGGCGCAGAGCACTACGCCCCCCTTCAACCGGATGAAGGTACGCATCAAGCGCGAAATCGTGACAATGCACCAGCCCGATGTCGACCCGCGCGCCCGGACCGGCCACTATGTCGAGCCTCAGGACTGGAACAACCTGATCGCCGATCCGGATGTTGCTGTGATCGATACGCGCAATGACTATGAGGTTGCGATCGGTACATTCGAGGGCGCTGTTGATCCTGAAACCGCCAGTTTCGGGGATTTTCCCGCCTGGTGGGACGCGAACAAAGACCGCTTCCGCGATAAGAAAATCGCGATGTTCTGTACAGGTGGGATCAGGTGTGAAAAATCGACCAACTACCTGCTGGGACAGGGTGTGGAGGATGTATTTCACCTCAGGGGTGGTATTCTGAAATACCTCGAAGAGGTTCCGCAAAAGGACAGCACCTGGCAGGGTGAATGCTTTGTTTTTGACGCGCGGGTCAGCGTCGGGCACGGGTTGCGCGAAGGGCCGCATTTGCTGTGCTACGGGTGCCGACGGCCGATCCTGCCGGAGGACCGGGAACGTCCGGAATTTGAGGAAGGCGTCAGCTGTCATCAGTGCTTTGCGGAGACGACGGATTTTGACAAGGACCGCTTTCGCGAACGGCAAAAACAGATACGTCTGGCCCGCGCGCGCGGGAAGTAATGCTGCCGCCCGGTAAAATTCTGCCCCCCTGTTAAGCCGATCGAAACACCTTGCCGGTTATATCCGGGGTCGGGTGAATAAAGAGTGGTGGAGATATGGGCGCGCAGAGCAATCTGGCACCGGTCATCATCAAACGGAAAAAAGTTATCGTAGCCGGCCACCATGGTGGCGCGTGGAAAGTCGCATATGCGGATTTCGTCACGGCAATGATGGCCTTTTTCATGATGATGTGGCTGTTGAATGCAACGACGGAACAACAACGCTCCGGACTGGCGGATTATTTCTCGCCGACTGTTCCGATCAACCGGATCTCCGGGGGCGGGGACGGGAATTTCGGCGGGGACAGCATGATGGCCGAGGATACGCTGCCGCGCGCGATGGCGGCGCTGGGCGAGAGGCTGGCCGCCCAGGGCGCAGGCAGCCAGGGCCCGGCCGACCTGCATCTCGACGGCGCCTTGGCGCC
>CBDUCB010000293.1:0-3863 GCA_965365545.1 uncultured Roseobacter sp.
GCGCTAAGACAGGTGACCCTGCGCCAGGTGCAGGGCGACGCCGGCAGCCTGTATGGCGACAAATCCGACTGGATCAGATCGGAAGCCTGTCTGTCTCTCGATTTCGGTGAAGGCCGTCAGCCCGGCATGCTGGTGCTTGGCGCCGAAGACCCGCATATGTTCGGACCGCAGCAGGGCACCGATCTGCTGGTGTTCTTTACCGGCGTTTTTGAACGGATCATGCGCCGCTGGCTGTCATGACAACGCAGATCAGCCCGGCCGCGCGTGATGCGCTGCAGACCTGGCTGGAGCATCAGAGTGCGCTGAAAAACGCCTCCGACAACACGCTGACCGCCTATCGGGGCGATGTCGTTGAATTCCTGGCTTTTATCACTGAGCACAAAGGCGCGCCCCAGGGGCTCGGCGCGCTGCAGGACATCACAATTAGCGATATGCGGGCCTGGATGGCGCAGAGCCGTGGCACCGGGATCGGTGCCAGATCCCTTGCGCGCAAGCTCTCGGCGGTCAAAGCCTTTTACCGCTGGCTGGCGGAACGCGAGGGGTTTGAGGCGACTGCCGTTCTATCCGTGCGCGCCCCGAAGTTTCAGAAAAAGCTGCCCCGCCCGCTGGCCAAAGATGCCGCGCGCAGCCTGATCGACACGATCGGTGTGCAGTCACAGGAGCCCTGGATTGCGGCCCGCGACATGGCCGTGGTGACGCTGCTCTGGGGCTGCGGCCTTCGGATTTCCGAGGCGCTGTCGCTCAAAGGATCGGATGCTCCGCTGCCCGATGTGCTGCGGATTTTCGGCAAGGGAAATAAAGAACGTGTGGTGCCGGTGCTGCCCGCGGCCCGCGAGAGTGTCGACATCTATCTGCAGCTCTGTCCGTATACCGCCGAAGCCGGTGCGCCGCTTTTCCGCGCCGTCCGTGGCGGCGCACTTGGCCCCGGACCGATCCAGAAGGTCATGGCGCGCGCACGAATGCAGCTGGGCCTGCCGGCGAGTGCCACGCCGCACGCGATGCGGCACAGCTTTGCCACCCATCTGCTGGACGCCGGTGGTGATCTGCGGGCAATACAGGAGCTTCTGGGACATGCTTCGCTCTCGACAACCCAGGCCTATACGGCAGTCGATACGGCCCGGCTGATGGAAGTCTACGACCGCGCCCACCCGCGCGCCTGACCGGCATCAAGGCACCCGACACCCCGCGTTCTGCGTACCCTTGCAAGCGGCCCACAGGCCCTTCGGTGAACGACCGAGTTTCTTTTTGCATCCGGGCGGCTCTTGCGGCATGAAGCGTGCATGACAGTTCGTTTCCTCGCCCTCGGCGTACATCTGCTGACCGCCACGGGCGCTGTGTTTGCCATGCTGGCAATGCTCGCTGCGGTGGATGCAAAATGGGACCTGATGTTTTTGTGGCTGGTTGTGGCGTTTTTCGTCGATGGCATCGACGGGCCGCTGGCGCGTAAATACCACGTCAAACACAACGCCCCCGAGTTCGACGGCGTGCTGCTCGATCTGATCATCGACTATCTGACCTATGTGTTCATTCCCGCCTTCGCACTGTTTAAATCAGGGCTGATGGATGGCTGGACGGGCTGGTTCGCGATTATCATCATCACCTTTGCCAGTGCGATGTATTTTGCCGATACCCGCATGAAAACAAAAGATAATTCGTTTTCCGGCTTTCCGGGGTGCTGGAACATGCTGGTGCTGGTGATCTTTGCTCTGGAGCCGAATTTCTGGGTCAGCCTCACGCTGGTGAGTGCGCTGGCCGTCGCGATGTTCCTGCCGCTCAAATTCGTACACCCCGTGCGAACCGAGCGCTGGCGGGCAATCACTCTGCCGATGGCGCTGGCCTGGACGTTTTTTGCCGGCTGGGCTGCCTGGGTCGATTTTCATCCCGAAAGCTGGGCGCACTGGGGACTGATCACCACCAGCGTCTATCTGGTCTTTGCCGGTGTCGCGCAGCAGATCATCCCCGAACGCGCCACCGGCTGAACAGCACACCTCAGATCAGGAAACTGCCCGCGCCCTCATGACGCAGCAGAGCCACCTTTGTCTCGACACCGCCTGCGCCTGAAAACCCGGTCAGTCCTTTTGCCCCCATCACCCGGTGGCAGGGGATGATCACCGGAATGGGATTGCCTCCGCAGGCGCGCCCGACCGCCTGTGCCGGCACTCCGAGTACACCGGCAATCTCGCCATAGGTCAGCGTTTCGCCGAAGGGGATCGCGTAAACAGCCTCACAAACCGCCCGCTGCAGCTCAGAGCCGTGCACATGCAGCGGCAGATCAAACGCCTCGCGCGTACCGGCATCGTATTCGCGCAACTGCTCTGCGGCACGTTCGAGCAGGTCCGTGCTGTCTTCCTGTGCCGCAATGCCCCAGCGCAGCGCCGTCAGAGCACCGTTTTCCTCTCTCAGCGTCAGTGCACCGAACTGTGTTTCAACCGTCTTCTCAGCCATGCCTGATGCTGACCGCAGCCTGCATTTCGCGCAACCCGCTTCCTGCGCCTTGTGCCACAACGCTCGGAAAATAATGGCACAACAGATGCTTTTGCCGCATCCTGCCGGCACATTTCAGAACAAAGGGATTTTCTAAAGATGACACCACAGCAGAAAGCTGACGCCTGTACCGCCGCATGGAACAGCAAGGATCCTTCGCAGGTGGCCGGACATTTCACCCCCGACGCGGCGATCGTGATCAATCGCGGTGATCCCCATGCCGGGACCAGCGCCCTTGAAGCCATGGCCGCCGGCTTTCACGCGGAGTTTCCGGACCTGCATCTGACCTGTGACGGAGTGCGTACAGGGAGTGACCACATGGTTTATCTGTGGACGCTCGAAGGGCATCACGCGGAGACGGGCAACCACTGCAAGGTCGGTGGCTGGGAAGAGTGGGATCTCGACGATGCCATGCAGGTCACTGCCTCCAGGGGCTGGTTCGATGCAGAAGACTACCAGCGTCAGGTCGACGGCGGCTGAACCCTTCCGCCGGCGCGACCCGCTTCGCCGTTCCCACGCCTGAAATCCACAGCCGGGTCTGAAGGACACGCGCCGGTTTCACACACAGAATGCAACCCAAACCGCACCTGAGGCGTTTTACATCCCAAGGCTGCGCGATGGGCGCCGGTCTCTGACCGGGCCCGATACTCAGGGGCCGGATGGCAGGGAGGGATATGCCGATGACACTTTTACCCGATGACCCGTCATCTCTCTGGCAGGCGATGGCGGGTGGCCTCCTTGCCTATTGCGGCATTATAATCGCCGTGCGCATGGCGGGCCTGCGCAGTTTTGCCAAAATGGCTTCGCATGACTTTGCCGTGACCGTCGCCATCGGCTCAGTGCTCGCCAGCGCCGCGACCTCCGACAATACGCCTCTGGCGGTACCTCTGACAGCGATCGCCGTGCTGTTCGTCCTGCAGATCGCCATGACCAGCCTCGTGTCGCGCTCCGAACGCATCGCAAGCCTTGTCACCAACAAACCTCTTCTGCTCATGGACGGCCGCGAGGTGCTGCACGACAACCTGCAACACGCGAAGGTCAGCGAGGATGAACTGCGCGCCAAACTCCGCGAGGCCAATGTCACAGACTATGATCAGGTGCTGGCGGTTGTGTTTGAGACGACCGGCGACATCTCGGTTCTGCACGGCAGCGCGGACGCGCGGCTTGACCCGGGCCTGCTCAAGGACGTGGCACGCATGGCCACCTGATATACCATAGAGACCCCAAAAGGGTCCGCGCCGGTCTCATATCCCGCGCGGACCCCGCCAAAGACCGCGTGCTCACCCCACTGCGGCGCTGCAGCGCCCGCAGACGCCCGGGTGAGAATGGGTGCCGACATCAGGCAGCACTTTCCAGCAGCGCGCGCATTTTTCACCATC
>CBDUCB010000294.1:0-3855 GCA_965365545.1 uncultured Roseobacter sp.
CTTCCAAGCTAATGACGCGGGTTCGATTCCCGCCGCCCGCTCCAGCAGCTAATCTCATGATTAATAATTATTTTTGACCTGGTCTTGGCTGTATATGATCAGCAGGGCTGCTTAATTTTGCTCATTATTCTGATCAGAGTAGCTGGTCTGATCAGGCGGGCTGTGATGTCTCACTCGTCTTTCAAAACCGACGGTCGCAGCCTGAGGCGGCGCGAGGCTCCCTGCGGCCAAGTCTGAACCAGATTTGCGCTGCGAGAATTTCGGCTGTTCCACAGGCGTGCTGACCGGTCGTACAGATCCTGAAAAGGAAGGCACAGCTATCCACTCCGCCGGAAACCATTTCAGGATGGTATCAGGGGCCCGGGCTCATTTCAGAGCAGCAGGACAGTACGGGATTGACCCGGGCGCTGGCAAATAAGGACGGATGCCAATTTTTTGCCTACTTTATCAGTATCCTGAAGCTTCAGAATTTAATTCAGGAGATCACGTCATGGCAGCGCGGCCAGCTCCCGGGGAGTTTGATGTCACCATTCGGGATGAAACACTGCAAAGGACTGAAATCACAGAAGCTTTGCTCAGGGTCAGCTCATATCGTCTGACGGCGCGCGAACTGATCTGCGAGCGCGTGGAGGCTGAATGTGATGAACGCCTCGACGGCAAGGCCGGGTGCGATGGCACGCGTCTTGTTCAGCCGGACGCAGTGGAAATGACGCTGAACACGAGGGCATCACCGATGGTCCCGGATGTCGGCAAGAGGATCGCCCTTGCGCTTTCAGCGTTTGAAAACAACGGATTCGTACTGCTGGTCGACGACAGGCAGATCGAAACGCTGGAGGAAGAGATTGAGATCAGTGAAAGGTCGATTGTGACCTTTCTCAAACTCACGCCTCTTGTCGGAGGATAAAATTGTCCGGACTTTTTAACAGATTAATGCGTTCCGGAACGCCCGTCGAAAGAACCAGCCCGGTGCCCAAAGTCTCACGTGCTGATGTCCTGTCCGGTACGGACCTCGGGCGGCTGGTAACGACTATCGATGCCGAAATGGCCGCAGCCTGCGAGGACGCACAGGGTTATCTGTATCAGTTCAGACCATCCGACAGCAAAAGCTACAAAGAGGTCATGAAAGACCGGGAGAAAGCTGCTGATCTGGCGCGCTTTCTGTTTCGGAACCGCAAGCAGATTATCGCGCCGGTGCCCGGTCGCCGATATGACTGGGACAAGACGCTCTGGCGCGGGTTTGCTGTTTTTACAGGTCTGATGCGATCGGCTCTTCCACTCGGGGCTGAAGAAATTTTGTCCTGGATGGTCGCTTTGAAACGCGATTGTGATACCGGCGGAAAGATGCGCGGCGGACAACGGATCGGGCTGAATGAATGGCCGATCGGGTACATGGTGCAGGGTGTTGAGCGTGCCTGCAAAAAGGAACCACTTTCAGATAAAGCGCTGGAAGAGCTCAGAGGGCTGCTGACCTGGAAGGTAATGACCCCGGACAATTCCCATAGCACGGATTTCGCAAATGTGCGCAGGCGTGTTGAGTATCTGATCGGGTCCGCCTCCGGAACAGGGACTGAGGTTGTGCCCTACAGAAAGCTTTCCGGTGATCGCTTTGGCGAAGCGCTCGAAACCGAACTCAATGTTCTGCCAGCGGAGGAAGCGGTGAAATGGCATCGCTTGCTTCATCTTGCCTCTGCAGCAAGCGGCAGCAAACCAACAGAAAAATTCCTCGCCCAGGCCCGGGATCTGAAGGATGACCTTGGCAAGGACTGGGTCCGCAGCCAGGTGCAGACCTGGATGGGCCACGCTCTGACTGCCGGAATGGTCGAGGTCAGGCGTGCTCAGACTTTTGAAAACCAGGATTATATCTGGTCGGAAAGTACAATCTTCACCAGATCGAATGTGGTCTTACTCAAAGGTCTGGTCTGGATCTGTCAGGGGTTTCAGGATGCGCGGACGATCAACCTTGTCGCGGATCTGTGCGAAAAATCGATGACGAAAGTGCCCGGTGTCGGACCTGCCGCGCAGGCAACTGCAAATGCCTGCCTGTGGTATCTGGAGGTCACGCCGGGTGCTGACGCAACTGCACGGCTGTCGCGGCTTTCCATAGCGATCAGGCAGAAAACCGTGCAGAAAAAGGTGGCTGAGATTGTCGCCAGAAAGGCTGAAGCCGCCGGGATCACCACCATTCAGCTAGCAGAACGCATCGTCCCTACCTATGGGCTGACCTGCGGTGAAAAGAATATCGCCTTTGACGATTACACGCTGAGCATTCGCGTGGAGGGGCCGGGAAAGGTCACGCAAACCTGGCTCAGACCGGATGGTTCGGTCCAGAAGACAGTGCCTAAGTTCGTATCCGCACAGGTGATGCTGAAGGACAGGTTGAGCAAGATCAGAAACGAAGTTACCACGGTTAAAAAAGTTCTGATTTCGCAACGTGATCGCATCGACCGGCTGTTTGCTGAGGATGTGGAGTGGCCACTGAATGAGGTTGAGACCTTTTATGTGAGGCACGATCTGCTTTGCCGGATTGCGGAGCGCCTGATCTGGGATCTGCAGACCGGCGGCACCCGTACCGGCGCAATCTGGCGGAATGGTGGCTGGCAGGACGTCACCGGTGCAAAGGTTATCACCGACGATCACACCACGGCGCGGCTCTGGCATCCGGTTGACCGGAACACTGACCGCGTCATGGCCTGGCGCGCCCGTCTGGCGGAGCTGGAAATCGTGCAGCCGACAAAACAGGCATTTCGCGAAGTGTATCACCTGACCGATGCCGAGCGGAGCACGCGCGTCTATTCCAACCGGATGGCGGCGCATATTCTCAGGCAGCATCAGATGGCAACACTGATGGCCGCGCGCGGCTGGCGGTACCGTTTGATGGGCGCCTTTGATGATGGTGTCGATGACCAGTGGGCCACAAAGGCTTTTGTGACCAGCGATCTGACGGCCGGGTATTTACTTCATTCAGACCGGGATGAGGAAAACCGGAGCGATGCCGGCATCTTTCTTTATGTCGGCACGGATCAGCTGCGCTTTTCACGTGGTGATGACCGGGTACCGCTTGAGGAAGTGCCGCCGCGGTTGTTGTCGGAAACGCTGCGTGAGGCGGATCTCTTCGTCGGTGTGGCAAGCGTTGCGAACGACCCTTCATGGGCGGATCAGGGGCCGACGCCTGAGGCACGGAATTACTGGCAGAGTTACTCCTTCGGTGAGCTCGATGGCTTTGCCGAAACCCGCAAAGACGTGCTGCAATCGGTTCTGCCACGGCTCAGAATCCGGGATGTGGCCCATATTGAGGGCAGGTTTCTGATCGTGGATGGCAGGCTGAACACATACAAAATCCATCTGGGATCGTCGAACATCCTGATGGCGCCCGGGGATCGTTACCTGTGTATAGTCCCCGGCCGTGTCAAAACTGCCGGGCAGGTCGCTTTGCCCTTTGAGGGGGACGCCCGGCTGTCTGTAATCCTGTCCAAGGCCATGATGCTGGCCGATGACGATAAGATTAAAGCGCCCGATATTGTCAGTCAGCTGAAACTCCAGCGATGGGAAATGTGACAAAGAAAGCACCCGAGGGCTGTAGCCTGTTTTGGTCCTGGGCTCACACATGTGTCGGGCGGCATGATGACCAGCGCGCGAAAAATCAGAGTAAACCTGATTGCCATTTGCGCCAGCAAAAGCCTGCTTGCGGCGATATGCGCCGTCTCACGAAGCAGTGCTGCAAGCGCCACCCGTCAGCGCGAAAGTCAGAATGTGTTGTCTGCGTCCGGATGCCGCCATGACGCGCAACCGCGCTCTTTATCATCGCTTCGGGCAGATCGGCGTAGCCAGGCAGTATGCGGCGGTCCCACCGGGGCA
>CBDUCB010000295.1:0-3851 GCA_965365545.1 uncultured Roseobacter sp.
GTCATCGGCGTCGAGAAAGGCAATGAATTCACCGCCCGCCCGCCGCAGCCCGGCCAGCAGCCTGTCCCCGAGATGGCCGGTGGCGCGTTCAAATCCTGCGACCATGGCCGCCGGTACGGCTGCATCCGCCAGCAGGTTCCCCGCCGCGATCACATCGCGTCCGGCCGCATCTGCAAAAACCCCGAGCGCCTCCGGGCCGGAGTGCACTGCCGTCCGGCCCCTGGCGTCAATCGCAAGCACCTGCCTGTACTGTGCAAATTCCGCCTCCGCGATAACGCGGGACACAGCCTCAGGGGCGCTCAGCCCGGCCGCCATCAGATCCAGTGTCGCAGGGCCCAGACGCGGATCGGTCACGTTCTGGCTTGCCACGGCACCAATGCCGGCGCGGGTATAGACGCACCGCGCCGCAACGGTGGGAGAGGATGAGGCAATCGCCATCCCGACCATGCCGGTCCCGGCACAGCGCGCAACCAGCGAAAAAGTCATTCCGGGATCACCGCGGTCGCGTCAATTTCCACAAGCCATTCCGGACGGGCCAGCGCCTGCACCACCAGTCCGGTGGAGACCGGATGCACCCCTTTGATGTATTCGCCCATGGTGCGATAGACGGCCTCGCGGTGGCGCACATCGGTGATGTAGACCACCAGTTTCACCAGATGTTCCATCTCGCCGCCGGCCTCTTCGATCAGCTGGCGGATGTTCTGCATCACCTTGTGGGTCTGTTCGGCCGGATCATGGCTGTCGATGCTGCGCGCATCGTCAAGGTTCTGCGGGCACTGGCCGCGCATCCAGACGGTGCTGCCGCCGCGGGTCACCACAGCATGACACAGGTCATTGTCGAGCGCCTGCTCAGGATAGGTCTCGCGGGTGTTGAACGGGCGGATCCGGCGGTGGGTCATTGACCGCCGCCCTCTGCCGCTGCGGCGATGCGCCCGTAGATATACTGCGCAAAATCGTAATTCGGGCGCTCCAGATGTGACAGGGGGCCGGGCCGTGCGGAGGCTGAGGAAAGCCCGCGATACACTTTTTCAGTACAGCCCCTGTCTTCTTCGTTCACCCGCTTCAGCAGATCTCTGAGCTGATCCAGCTGAGCTCTGGCATCGGGGTCGTTAATGAACTCCGGCGACATGCCTCCGCCATGGCTGATCTGCACCTGGCCGGGACCCTTCGGATGCAGCGAAAGATACCAGAAATAGCCGGGCGTCAGAGTGATCATCAGACCGGGGTAAATCGCGATCAGGTAGGTCATGCGCCGCCGGTCGCCGGTCAGCCTCGTGTTCTCAGGATGGGCCAGTGCAATCTTCAGTGTGTCGTCTTTGAGGATCGTGTGGTAGTTGAACGCGGCCTCTCCGGGCGGGCAGACCATCTCCTCAAGTTTCGAAAGCCCTCCGATGGTACCCGCGTGACAGACTGGCAGGTGATAACTTTCCATAAAGTTCTCAGCCAGCACCTTCCAGTTGGTGTCCCACAGATGGGTCTCGGTGAAAGTCTCGGTATATTCGGCCATTCCGAAATCGCCGATCATCCCGTCGAGCGTGGCAAGCTGTGCCGCGACGGGCGGTGCGTCACCGTTAAGCGTGACGAAAATCCAGCCCTGCCATTCTTCACAGCGAATCTCAGGCAGGGAATTTTCAGATTTACAGAAACCGGTGTTCTGCTCCATCGCCGGGGCGCCGCGCAGGCTGCCGTCGAGGTTATAGGTCCAGGCGTGATAGGGGCAGACGATGCGGCGCACCGTGCCGCGCCCTTCGAGCAGCGTGGACATCCGGTGGCGGCAGACATTTGCCATCGCGCGCAAAGCGCCCTCGCCATCACGCAGCACGATGACCGGCTGATTTGCCAGATCGAGCGTCAGGTAATCGCCCGCACCGGGCAGCGAAGAGGCGCGCCCGGCACAGAACCAGTCCCGCGCAAAGATGCCTTTGAGTTCGAGCTGCAGAAAAGCCTCGCTGGTGTAGACCGAGGGCGGCATCGCCCGCGCGGCCTCAAAGGGCCGGGAGACGTTCTCACGCAGTTCATCAACGGCATCTTTCATCTGGCCTCTCCGGTCTGGTTCGCGGCAGGGCAGAATCCAAGTCGGATTACAAAAAATCCCCCGCTGCACCGGTGATCACTGTCAGAACTCCTCAGCAAAGAATCAAGCTCTCTGTGTCGGCGAGGCGGTTCATGACCGGCTCTTTTAGTTTCCCGCGCACGCCATTGATGTCTGCCATGTGCCACCAGGGCGTATGCCGGCGGGTGACGCGCTCCGGCCGCCCCGGCAGGGAAAGCTGCGCATCGCCGCGCGCACTCCGGCTGATTACGCGACCCTTTGCGATCACGCAGAGCCGTCCGGCCCGCAGCCGCAGCGCCTCCACCGGATCGCCCGCATCCAGCACCACAAGAGACGCCTGCGCACCGACCTCAAGCCCGTAGCCCTCAAGCCCCATCGTGCGCGCGTTGTGTGTTGTCACCATGTCAAAACAGGTGCGCATATCCGCAGGGCTGGTCATCTGCGCCACATGTAACCCCATAAACGCCACATCCAGCATGTCGGCAGTGCCCAGCGAATACCAGGGGTCCGGCACACAGTCCTGCCCCCGGCCCACGTTGATGCCCGTTGCCAGCATTTCGCGCACCCGGGTCAGGCCGCGCCTTTTGGGGAATGTGTCATGCCGGCCCTGCAGCACGATATTGATCAGCGGGTTCGGGATGACGCTGATCTCAGCTTCAGCAATCAGCGGCAGCAGCTTTGACACATAGTAGTTGTCCATCAAAGTCAGATGCGAGCCGGCGACCCGGCCCTTCAGCCCCAGGCGCTGCGCCTCAAAGGCCAGCATTTCGATATGACGGGAGTTCGGATCATTTGTTTCGTCGCAGTGCATATCGACCTGCAGACCGCGTGCCGCCGCAATCTCGCAAAGCTCTGAGACCGAAGCCGCCCCGTCCGCCATGGTGCGTTCAAAATGCGGAATGCCGCCGACGATATCAACGCCCATATCCAGCGCGCGGATCGTATTCGCGCGGGCCGTCGGGTCACGGTAAAAGCCGTCCTGGGGGAAGGCCACAAGTTGCAGATCGATGTATTCGCGCACCTTTTCGCGGACTTCGAGAAGTGCTGAGACCCCCAGTAACCTGTCGTCGCAGGTGTCCACATGGCTGCGGATCGCCAGCAGCCCCATTGATGCCGCCCAGTCGCAATAATCAAGCGCACGCGCGACGACCTCGTCGTGGGTCATCACCTCTTTGAGTTCCCCCCAGAGGCCGATACCTTCCAGCAGCGTGCCCGAGGCATTGATGCGCGGCGTGCCATAGGAGAGCGTCGCATCCATGTGAAAATGCGGATCGACAAACGGCGGGCTGACGAGATCGCCGGTGGCGTCGATTACCTCGCCGGCCTCTGCGTCGCCCAGGGCGTCAATGGCTGTGATCACGCCTTTTTCGATGCCGATATCCGCAACGCGTCCGTCCGTGAGCGTGCCGCCCTTAACGATGAGGTCAAACATCAGCGCTCTCCTTTGTTGAACGGCACCATGAGGGCGGCGGGCACGACCGCACGGCGCGACATGACGATAAGTGCCAGGATGGACAGAATATAGGGCATCATCAGGAATATCTGATAGGGGATATCGGCACCGAAAGAGGTCTGCTGCACCCGGATCTGCAGCGCGTCAAAAGCAGCAAAGAGAACCGCGCCCAGCAGCGCTTTGCCAGGGCGCCAGGAGCCGAACACCACCAGTGCGATGCAGATCCATCCGCGTCCGTTGACCATCTCAAAGAAGAAGCTGTCAAAGGCGGACATGGTCAGAAAGGCACCGCCCACGGCCATGAGCCCGCTGCCAAAGACCACTGCCCCCATGCGGATCGCCGTC
>CBDUCB010000296.1:0-3847 GCA_965365545.1 uncultured Roseobacter sp.
ACAAATACTGGCACGACCACAAGGGCGCGATGGTCAATGCGATCCGCACCCGCAAAGGCATCGAAGACGCTGATGTCGTCGTGGTGCGTTTCGGCGATCAGTACAAACAATGGAATGCGGCTTTTGACGCGGGAGTGGCCTCGGCGCTTGGCAAATCGCTGATCATTCTGCACGGCCCGCAGCATGCACACCCGCTGAAAGAAGTCGATGCGGCCGCACTTGCGGTGGCCGAAGAGCCGCGCCAGGTGGTCGAGATCCTGCGCTATGTGCTGACCGGCAAGCTGCCTGGCTGAACCCTGATACCAGGATATGAAAAAGCCGGCGTGCTGTTATAGCACGCCGGCTTTTTTAGTCTGTGATGCGCCTGGGATGCGCGAGCCCGGAACTGCGAATTTATGCCGGGGAGCGGGGTGGAATGTTCTTGGCTTTTTCCACGGTCGGACGTGCGTAGAACCGGTCGCGGTAGGCCACAACGTTTTTGAAGCTTTCGTAATCCACGGCTTCTTTCGCGCCATAGAAATCCAGTGCGTTCACCCAGGGCGCTATCGCGATATCGGCAATGGAGAACTCGCCGGCAATCCACTCTTTGTCTTCGAGCACACCATCAAGCACGCCCAGCAGCCGTTTGGCCTCACCGATGTAGCGTTGCTGCGGGCGTTTGTCCTCGTACTCGGAGCCTGCGAATTTGTAAAAGAACCCAAGCTGCCCCAGCATCGGGCCAAGCCCGCCCATCTGAAACATAAGCCACTGGATAATATGCGCTTTCTCAGCCGGCGTATTGCCGATGAGTTTGCCGGATTTCTCTGCGAGATAGATCAGGATCGCGCCGCTTTCAAAAAGCTGCAGGGGCGTACCGCCGGGCCCGTCGGGGTCAATGATCGCCGGAATTTTATTGTTCGGGTTCAGCGACAGGAACTCCGGGCTTTTTACATCCGCGTCCGAAAGCGTCACTGTATGGGCCTCGTAAGGGATGCCCGTTTCTTCCAGTGCGATGGAGACTTTCACGCCATTCGGGGTCGGAAAAGAGTAAAGCTGCAGCACCGACGGGTCTTTTGCGGGCCACTTGTCATTGATCGGAAAGGCGGAAAGGTCGGCCATTATGGCATCTCCTGCTGGTTATTCATCGGGTAAAGCTAGGGTCGTTTCCCCGTAAAAACAGGCTCGTGTCCGCGCAGCGATATGTTAACAGGCGCACAGAGCGCGCAGTGACGCGCGGATCAACAGCGAAAGGGACATCAATGCTGAACGAATTCAAAAGCTTTATCGCCAAGGGCAATGTTATGGACATGGCCGTGGGTATTATTATCGGTGCCGCCTTCACGGCAATCGTGACATCGCTGGTCGGCGATCTGATCAACCCGATCATCGCGCTGTTTACTGGTGGTATTGATTTCTCGGGCTGGTTTTATGTCCTGGGTGATGAGACCTTTGCCTCTATCGAGGCTGCAACCGAAGCCGGCGTACCGGTCTTTGCCGTTGGCAAGTTCGTCATGGCGATCATCAACTTCCTGATCGTTGCCTTTGTGGTGTTTCTCCTGGTGAAGATGGTCAATCGCATCAAAGAAGCTGCCGAACGGCCAGAAACACATGCCGATCAGGCGCCCACCGGGCCGACCGAGCTCGAAGTGCTTCTGCAGATCCGCGACGCGCTCAAAAAAGACGCCTGAGAGACAGCCACGAAAAAGGGCCCGCTGCACGCTGCCGCAGGCCCTTTTGACATGTCAGAAGATCAGTTGTCGCCCAGGTTGAGCGTTGGCAGACCACCACCCGATGCACTGAACGCTTTCACCGGTGCGGCGACACCAGACGAGATCAGTGAGGCGCGGATGATGGCATTGCGCGACTTTTCCTTTTCGGGCAGGACCGCCGGTTCTGCGCCGTTCTCCATCGCGCTTAGCGCTGTATCATACCAGCCCGCCGACCCACCGCGAGGCGCGTCGGTGCCAAAACCCCAGCGCACGTGGTGGCCCACGAATTCGGCGTAAGGCGCGCGGCCGGCTGCCATCATCACCGTGGCAGCCCCCAGCGCCATTTTTGCGTCGTCTTCACGGTATCCGAGCCCGAGGCAGATCTGGCCATAGCCCGTCGCCGTGGCCATATCACCGTTAAAGAGCGCGTTCGCGGTTTGCTGGGCTGTCACAGCAACCGATGCAGCACCGGCACTGGCAATCTGCGCGATTGCAGGTGCCATTGCGTCAGCGATCTGCGTGCATCCTGCGCGTAGTTGTGCGTCCGACTGATCGACCGATGCCCGCAGCGTGTCACTCTGACGGATCGCATCGGCGCGGGCTTCGCAGAACTGCTCACCCAGGGCCTGATCGGGATTGGTGACGTTGCTTGCGAGGATCACGCCATTGGCCTGGGTCTGGCTGTTCACGATCTTGCAGTGGCTGACCATTGATGCGCTGGACTGCGCGCCGCTCAGGCTGAGCGGAGCGAGGGGCGCCGGCTGGGCCGCCGCAGCATATGTCTCGTTCTGATTGAAGGTCTGTACCTGACCGGACGCCGTGACGCTGTTGCCGGTCTGTGCTCCGCCGTATCTGTTGGCATAATTGGGATCCGCGAAAGCTTTGAGCAGACCGCGGGTGCCTTCATTCGCGACAACCTGCGGATAGGCATTGCCGCCTCCGGCCTGCATACGCTGATGCGAGGAGACAAGGTTCACGCGCTGATATTCTTCAAGATAACCGGTCGCCGGATAGCCCATATAGGCCTGATAGGTGGAAATCGCGCCGCGCGACCGGCTGCCAAGAGAGCCGTCTACCGTGCCTGCCGGAAAGCCGAAAGCGTTAAGCGCGGACTGCACTTCGCGGTTCTGCTGGCGCTGGTAACTGTTGTTGGAATAGGTGCGCTGGGTGGTGGTGGTGCGTTTCTTTTTGTTGTTGTTGACCTGCTGGTTCACGATTGCGCCCACTGCGGCTCCGACAGCAAAGGCACCGAGGTTTGAATCGGCCATGGCAGTCGTGGTTGTGAGCATCATTGCAGCGGCAAGGGCTGCAGAAATCCGTTTACTCTGTCTCATGATTATATCCCGCAATAAATGAATTTTCTGACCCGATTAAACCCGATTCGAGCCATCAAAGCACTGGTTTTCTCAGAAAAGCGCGCGGGTCGCGCGGGGGCACGGCGCTGATCCGTCGTGCCCCGGACACTTCAGAAGCAGATGCCGTGGCGGGCCGCAGCAGGCATTTGCCTGCTAACGACCCGCAATCTTTATTGTTTTACAACGATGGAGGGCGAGACAACATCGATCCCCAGCGCCTTGCCGACCGCGAAATAGGTCAGTTGACCGGCATGAACATTCAGCCCGTCCAGCAGGTGCGGATCATCGAGACAGGCCTGTTTCCAGCCTTTATCCGCCAGCGCCAGCATAAATGGCATTGTCGCGTTGCCCAGTGCAATCGTCGAGGTGCGCGCCACCGCACCGGGCATATTCGCCACACAATAATGCATAATGCCGTCCACATCATAGACCGGATCCTGGTGTGTCGTCGCGCGCGACGTTTCAAAGCATCCCCCCTGATCGATAGCCACATCTACAAGGGCGGCACCGGGTTTGAGTTCGGAAAGCTGCGCACGGCTGATCAGCTTGGGCGCAGCGGCCCCGGGGATCAGAACGGCGCCGACAATCATATCCGCAGCACGGGCAAGTTCGATGGTGTTGCCAGCGGAAGCATAGCTGGTTTTGAACGCACGGCCAAAAACATCATCGAGATAGCGCAGACGCGCCAGCGAACGGTCGAGCACTGTCACATCTGCACCCATACCGGCCGCGATCCGGGCCGCATGCGTGCCGACGACACCGCCGCCGATGACAAGAACGCGTGCGGGGCCGACACCGGGCACA
>CBDUCB010000297.1:0-3782 GCA_965365545.1 uncultured Roseobacter sp.
CATGATTGCTGTTATGGCACGGCGCAAAGGTTTCGGACGCGATCAGACTTTTTACTGGTCGGTGCTGTGGTCGACATTCCAACGGGCATTTTTGTCGCTTCTGACCCCGGTCATTATCGTCGGCGGCATTCTGACCGGAGCATTCACCCCGACCGAGGCTGCTGTGGCTGCCTGCGCCTGGGCTCTTTTTCTGGGGCTTGTGGTGTACCGCACCCTGTCACTGCCCCGGTTTCTGCGTGTCAGTTTTGATACGATCGAAACCACGGCCGTGGTTCTTCTGGTGGTGGGGGCTGCTGCGATTTTTGCCTGGATCCTTACATCAAATCGTGTGCCGGAACAGTTTGCCGCCGGCCTGCTCGCCATATCCGACCGCCCCTGGGTGATTTTGTTGCTTATAAACCTGATCCTGCTGGCAGTGGGTTGTTTCATGGAAACGGTAGCGGCAATCACTATTATGGTGCCGGTTCTGCTTCCCATTGCCGTAACACTGGGTATTGATCCGGTACATTTTGGCGTGATCATGGTTCTTAACCTGATGCTGGGGCTTTTGACGCCTCCGGTGGGTATGGTGCTCTATGTTCTTGCAAGGGTTGCAAAGATACCATTCGAACAATGTGTCGTCGGAACAGCACCCTTTCTGATACCACTGGTGTCTGTACTTTTACTGGTGACCTTCATTCCGGGTATCACGATGTGGTTGCCGACACTTATCTACCGCTAGGAAAGAAATGGCCAAACCTGTTCAGGTTGATGACTTAGCCCGGTTCTGCCGCGAGGTTCTGACTGCCGTCGGGGCCGATCCTGAAACCGCCCGTGATTGCACCAGTTCAATGCTTCACGGATCTGTCCACGGTGTTGACAGCCACGGAGTGCGCCTGTTGGGCCATTACACCAAAGCTCTGCAGGGCGGCCGGCTGAATAAATCACCGAAGCTTCATTTTACGCGCACACGGGCTGGTTCGGGCATGCTGGACGGCGACAATGCCCAGGGCGCGCGTGCGACCTATGCCGCCACGGATCATGCCTGTGATTTAGCGTCAGAAGCAGGCGTCGGAGCCGTTGGCATCACCCGGTCATCGCATTTCGGACCGGCCGGTGCCTATGCGATGCGTGCGGCCGAACGGGGAATGCTGGCCCTCGTCACCTGCAACAGTGACAGTTTCGTGCGCCTGCACGACGGGGCTGACCGGTTTCACGGCACAAACCCGTTGTCCATCGCTTGTCCGGCGCCGGGAAATCCATGGCTTTTGGATATGGCCACCAGCGCGGTGCCCTATAACCGCGTCGAGCTCTACAGGTCCACGAAAACCGACCTGCCTGAAGGCGTTGCTTCTGACAGCGCAGGTGCAGATACGAAGGATCCGCATCTGGCAGAAATGCTCGCGCCTCTGGGAGGTATGTTCGGTTTTAAGGGGGCGGGTCTTGGTGGCGTGGCTGAGCTGTTGTCAGCAGTGCTCACCGGCATGAAATTATCGCCGGAAATCGCGCCTATGGGGGGAGATGATTTCAGCACGCCGCGCGGGTTGGGGGCGTTTGTGATTGCACTGGACCCCCGCGCATTTGCCGGGGCAGAAATGGTAGAGGCTGGTGTGAAACGCTATCTTGAACTTCTTCGGGCCTCCCCCGCCAGGCCGGGCAGAAAAGTGATGGCTCCTGGTGATCGCGAATGGGCCACGGCGCTGGAACGCCGCGAAAACGGCATCATTCTTGATCCGGTAACCGCTGCCGGTTTTGCGGAATTGTCACGCACTTTCGCGATTGATCCTGTGGTCTGAGACTGCTCTCAGTGCCCTCATAACCGGTTGCTCCACAGCAGACCGAAGACACTTTCCCTGTCCGGCGCTTTCTGAGAGTCCGGGAGGGGGGCTCGGTGCGCGCGGCAGGGAAATCAGCAGCTGTTCTCCGAAGCTGATCTCCGCAGGATTTTGCACGAAGGCCCGGCTGCGGGACTTAACCGCCACCCCTCTTTACCGCATCAGTGAACGATCACCCTGGTGAAGCAGCACAAAAGAAAAGTCAGTTAAGCCCGGCTTTTTGCAGGCCTTCCAGAAGTATCCTGCGGTGTTCTTCCGATGCGAAAATCCGGGCAAAGTTTTCGGCTTCGAAAAACGGATACCGTGATAAACCTTCCGCCAGAAGATCTGCTGCCCGTTGGTTCTGATCCAGCATGGCGTGAGCCGCGGCGCGTACAAAGAGACTGCTTGCTTCCTCATTTGAAACCAGAGGAAAACGTTCAGCCAGTTGAATGACGTCGTTGAACTGACCCGTCATGTACAAAGACACGATAGGGCAGTTGATTTCGTCAGCCCGCGGGTAAGGATCGATTGCCAGAGCCATATCAGCAGATGCCAGCGCCTGCTCCGCTTTACCTGCAAACATCAGAATACTGCACCGCGCCGCATGGCTTTGTGCACTGTTGGGATTGAGCGACAGCGATTTATCGATGAGCCGCTCCGCTTCGGACAACTGCCCCGAGAATTGCAGCGCGTTAGCCTTCAATGCATACGCGCGAGCGTTGAAAGGATCGAGCGAAACAGCCTGATCTGCATTGGATTGCGCGGCCTCCCAGGCGCGCTGGGGCCATTGGGTCCAGCCAAACTTCAGATCATTCAGATATGTATAGCCCAGTTCGGCGTAAGCGCTCGCATAGCCTGCATCCATTTCGATGGCGCGCTCGAAAAGGCTTCTGGCATCGCCGTTACCCCTGAGACTGATTTCCCGCATGATATCGCGACCGCGCAGAACAAGATCATAGGCGTTGAGGCTGTCTGTCGGGGCAACTTCGACGCGCGCCTCTTCTGCCTGTGTTACCCGGATCGCCAAAGCCGCCACAACCTGGCGGGTCAGCCTGTCCTGAACTTCAAAAAGGTCGAGGATATCTTCATCATATCGGTCCGACCAGATCAGTACACCAGAGGCGGCTTCGGTCAGTTGCACACTCAAACGGATCTTGCTGTCCGATCGTTGTACAGAGCCGCTGACAACGTAGGCGGCGCCCAGATCATTTGCCCGGTCAAGCGCGGAACCGTCCGGGTCTCTCAAAGGCTCAACCGCGCTCCACGACAGCACAAGCAATCCTGAGAAACGGCCCAATGCGGCGATGACGTCTTCGGTCACGCCATCGCTGAAGTACGACTGATCGCTTTGGCCACCCCTGTTTTCAAAGGGTAGAACGGCAATTGTCGGACGCGTGGCTTCAACGGGCATCGTGGCTGCGGTTGTATCTTCGCTTCTCATCGTTTCGACCGTCCTCACCGAACCGCCGGTAAGCAGCCAGAAACCCGCGGCAGTGGTCGCGAGGGCCAGAAATGCCGCTGCCAGCACGGTCCGGAGGGGTATCTTTCTTTTTTGTGGTTTCGCCGTTTTGGCGTCACCGGACGATTTCAGAACCGCATAGACGTGAAGCGGCGCGTCGATGTTTTTAACCTTGTGAGTTCCCCTGTCCTCAAAGTGCAGCGGCAGCTTATTTCCGATCTGGTCGCGCACGGCAGAGGTCACCGCGATGCCGCCTGTATCCGCGAGCGCTTCAACGCGCGCCGCAACGTTCACGCCGTTCCCGAAGATATCATCACCGTCCACGATGATGTCGCCGAGATTGAGTCCAATTCTGAAATGCAACTGCTCGTCCGACGGCAATGGCGCGTTTTTTTCGGCAAGAGCGTCCTGAATAGAAACAGCCGCTGAAAGCGCATCGACCACGCTGTCGAACACCGCAAGAACTGCATCGCCTGCCGTGCCGACGACACGTCCGTTGTGCGCAATGAGTTTTAGGTAAATCAGAT
>CBDUCB010000298.1:0-3734 GCA_965365545.1 uncultured Roseobacter sp.
AGCTTCCTCCCCGCGCTGCTGCGCTACGTGCCCGCCCCGGGCGCCGTCCTCGCCAGCGGTTGACTGACCATTTTCCGGGGTCCCGAAGGTTTTTTCCCAAAGCTCATCCGAGCAACGCTGATCATAGCTGCCGGGCCCTGCCCTGGGCCATTGCGCGACGTTCACCAGATGAGCAAGCTCAATCGCCCGCCGGAACCCCGCCGCATGTTCAGGCGCCATATCCGGCGCGGGTTCCCCGGTCCTGTATGCGAACCCGGCAAGCTCCGCCAGAGTGTCGATGCGGCAACTCTGGTAAGCCTCGTTCTCTTGCGCTCCCTCCGCATGTTCGTTGCACTTTGCCAGCAGATAGGGCTCAAGTTCTCCTGAGAAATCGTTCAGATATGTGAGGAAGGTCTCCACCAGCCGTGTGCGCATGAACCAGTCAAGCGCCAGATCTTCTTTCGGATCGGTCGGGTTTTCCAGCGCGCTCTGGCGCTCGAAATCCTCCAGCCGCTGGTCCAGCACCCGGGTGAGAAAAGCCTGCATTTCGCGCTGCCACTGAAACAGCAGTTCCCTGAGGTCTTTGTCGAGCTGGGCAGGGTCGATATTTCGGTCCGGCGGTTTCGCCCGGATCAGAAAAACAGCGGAGCCCGGATAGCTGCGCCGGTCGTGAAAGGGCGCCACCACCGCATTGAAATTCAGCCGGTAGAGCGTGTTGCCATCGAGGTCGTGACCGTCGTCAAGCTGCACGTCCATCAGTTCGCCCCGCAGCGCGCTGCGATAGGTGTTCACCTTGCCGAAGAGTTCCAGACGGTCGAGCAACACGTCACCGGGCGCGGGGGCATTGGCCTGCGTCCGGCCTTCGCTTTCTGATTTAGGCGCAGCGATCCCGGCGGCCCGGAGCGTCAGGGTAAGGCGCTGGATCTCCTCTGACGCGGCGGAGGGTCTGGAGAAACTGTCGATGAACCCTTCCCGCCCGGTGCGTTCGAGCTGGCCGCGTAACCAGTTGGCCTGTGTGAAGCGGTCATTGACCAGGCGCTCGCGCGTGTAAACCTGTGGCGCCTCCAGATAGAGAAAGCCGGGCGGCCCGGTCTCTGCTCCGGCGATCAGGGTGCTGGCCCGCTTCGCCTGCGCCGTCAGCCAGCCCCGCGCTTCTGTCGAGACGAGCGCTGCGATCCCGACCACAAGGGCTGCGAAAACCAGCCAGGGCGACAGCGTCCAGACAAGGCCTGCAACAGCGGCCACGGCGGCGCCTGCGGCACTGAGAAGTTCGCCAATCCGGTTGCCGGTCCATCGCAGGCCACGGGCCGCCAGGGCGGATTTTGACGCCTCCGGCGTATTGCCGTCGGGACCTGAAGTCACCGGGGCGGGCTGCTCAGGCTGCGACATCGGCTTCCAGCGTTGCCAGCGCGGCCTCCAGCCCTGTCTGACGGGTCAGACGACAAAAAAGCGTCTCTGTCCCCCGCAGGTGCCCGTGTTCAAAAAACTTGTTCGCCGGTGCCCCGCCGCCGCAGACGTCGAACCAGGGGCACGAGGCAGCGCAGGCCTCGACACCGGCGTCAATGTCGGCGCGCAGGCGGCGAAATGCCGGGTGATCGAGTATCCCCTCCGGTCCGCCGTCGCAGACATTCCCGAACCTGAAGTCTGCGTACTGCGGCGCGGCGGTTCCGATCAGCTCCGGCGAATACGTGGACATGGCGCCGTCGGCGGCAACGGTCAGGATCTCCAGCGGATGCGTCTGCGAATTGGCGCGGCGCGCGCCTGGTGGCGTCAGCGCGAGGGCGCGGGCGGCGTCAAGCTCCCGGCACGCAAAGGGCACGTCCTCTGCCGCGATACGGGCAAAAAACCGGTCGAGGAAAAGGCGATAGGCGTCCTCGGTTCCCGCACCTTCAAGGCTGGAGAACGGATGCGCGCCCTCCTGTTCCTCGACGTTGAAACAGACATCCCGGAAACCATGCGCGATGTAGAAGTCGAAAAGTGCGTCAGGTTGCGCGAGACTGGCCGCCGTCAGCACAGTAATCAGGTGAAAGGGCAGACCCGCCTCTGACAACCGCGCAGCACCCCGCATCGACAATGCGTGGCTGCCGCGCCCGCCACGGGTCCTGCGATATGCGTCATGCAGACCTTTCGGGCCATCGATACTGACGCCGATACGAACGTCGCGTTTACGCAACAGCCTGATCCAGCGGTCATTCATACCGATTGCATTTGTCTGGAAGGCGTGGGCGACGCGGCGCCCGCCCGAAGCATGGTCGATCCGCTCGAAAGCTTCTTTGTACCAATCGGGCGAAAGCGTCATCGGCTCGCCACCATGCCAGACGACAGACAGCGGTTCATCAGCGAATGGGCTTGCCACGATATTGCGGCCGATTGCGTCAAGAACGTCGCCGGACATGCGCTGCCGGTCGTCGCGGTGCGGCAGGTAGCAATAGGCACAGTCCAGATTGCAGAACGGCGTCGCCTGCAGCACCAGCAACCGGACAGGGCCGGCGCTCCTGTCCTTCACCAGTTGCGCCAATTGCTGAACCCGTTGCTCCAGTTGCCCCAGTTATACCATTGCGCCCGGCGGCGTGGCTTTTCAGCGTCCGGCGTCTTATCACGCAAAGCATCGCCCAGCCGGTCAAGCCGTGCCTCGAGAGCACGGCGCTGTTCCTGCACCATGGGTGGGACGTCTGTTTGCGGCGCCGCAGTGGCGGGTGCAACCGATGCCAGAAACGCGCTCAGCAGTACAAAAAATCGTCGCACGATTTACCTCCGAAACCGAAGTGTCTTCACAGAGCTTACACTATTTTTCGAAAATCTTCAATCTAAGAGGGTATTACGTGCACGTTTGAAGCCCTAAGGTGATTGCATTTCGGCTTTTCGACCGGGCCTGGCCAGCCGGTTATCCTTCGAATTCTGATCACGAAGCAGCATATTTCCCGCGCTTTGCTTTTATGCTGCAAAAGCCACGCGGCGATACCCGTTCGGGTCGGATGAAGGACGGGACAGCATATGGTACGGCGACTGGCTCACCCGTCACCGAAACGCCGGACCGGGTCGGAATTGCCAGTATGCTCACTGTGCAGAAGAACTGGCCGCTTTGCCCTTTGCTTCTGCATCATGCACCGTTTCCTGCTCTCAGCGCCCTCATACCTGGGTTCTTTTTGCCGTCGGACTAAGTGGGACATGATCAGCCAGAGTAAGTGTCAGGAACCGGCAGGATGAAGATCAAAGGACAGTTTGCACAGATAACGGGCGCTGATCCTGACGACGTTGACGCAGCTGAAGCCCGCAACGGCGTCATTCACGTCATATCGCTGACACTGACCAAAACCGCTGATGCGCTGATAGATCCCAAGCTGGTCCTGTCGTGGCTCTTGACAGCGCTTGGCGCACCGGGCGCGATGATCGGGCTGCTGGTGCCGATCCGTGAAGCCGGTGCCCTCCTGCCGCAACTGGCCCTTGCCCGGTTTGTCGAGGCAAGTTCTCAACGCAAGCGTTTCTGGAGTGCCGGCAGCGCGGCCCAGGGCGTGGCATCTCTCGGCATCGCGGTATCCGCGCTGTTATTCACCGGTTTTCTGGCTGGCAGTCTGATCATAGCATTTCTGTCGCTCCTCTCTGTCGCGCGGTCTGCCTCCTCGGTCAGCTATAAGGACGCTCTTGCCCGGACGATAAAAAAGCGCCGGCGGGGTGCGATCACCGGCCTCGCCTCGTCCGTTGCCGCCACAAGGGTCTTTGGTGTCGGGCTGCTGATGGCCGCGGGACTCTTTTCC
>CBDUCB010000299.1:0-3731 GCA_965365545.1 uncultured Roseobacter sp.
GCGGATGAACTCCTTGTCCTCCCAGCCGTTCTCGAAGATGTGCCAGAGGATGCCCCAGACCAGCGCCACGTCGGTGCCGGGACGGAAGCGGACGTATTCGTCGGCATGGGCCGCGGTGCGGGTGAAGCGCGGGTCGCACACGATCACCGGGGCGTTGTTCTGCTCCTTGGCCTTCAACAGGTGCAGCAGCGAGACCGGATGCGCCTCGGCGGGGTTGCCGCCGATGATGAACACGGCCTTGGAGTTGTGGATGTCGTTGTAGCTGTTGGTCATGGCGCCGTAGCCCCATGTGTTCGCAACGCCCGCAACGGTGGTCGAGTGACAGATCCGCGCCTGGTGGTCGACGTTGTTGGTGCCCCAGTAGGCGGCGAACTTGCGGAACAGATACGCCTGTTCGTTGTTATGCTTGGCCGAGCCGAGCCAGTAGACTGAATCCGGTCCGCTCTCTTCGCGGATCTTCATCATGCCGTCGCCGATCTCGTTGATCGCCTCGTCCCAGCTGATGCGTTTCCACTCACCGCCTTCTTTCTTCATCGGATATTTCAGGCGGCGTTCACCATGGGCGTGCTCGCGTACGGCGGCACCCTTGGCGCAATGCGCACCGAGGTTGAACGGGCTGTCCCAGCCGGGCTCCTGCCCTGTCCAGACGCCGTTTGAGACTTCCGCGATGACACTGCAGCCGACCGAGCAGTGCGTACAGACGGATTTGACCGTCTCGACAGCGCCGTTAACGGCCGATTGTGCAGAGGCCTGCGTGACCGATCCGCCGGTTGCGGAGATCGCCGCGAGGCCACCGATTGCGAGACCCGAGCCGCGCAGAAAAGCGCGACGGTCTACTGATTTTGAGGCCACTTCCGTGAGGATATTGGTGCGTCCTGCACGCTGGCCGACCGAACTGGTCTTTTTCCTGAGCATATTTTCCTCCTCTGCCGTGCAGGACGCCCGGGTCCTGCGCAGTCGTTAATGCCCCCGCGGGGCGGGGTATTCTAGAAACGGGTGCTGTCGAGATAGGCGCGGGTATGCGCGGTATCCTGCATGCGATCAGATGTCGGGTCCGCGGGTGCGGCCTCAGCCGCTGTTCCGCCTGCGGCGACGACAGCCACCGCCGCGGGTGCCGCCGTGCCTGCCAGTTTGAGAAAATCCCGGCGATTGGTGTCGCCCTCAGTTTTCCTGGTCATATCTCATATCTCCCTTCAGTCATTATGTGGACGGCGTCCCGCCCGGTCTGCGCAGATCAGCCTGCTGTCATTCGGTATGCTTCGCGTTCGATGGCCATGAATTCACGGCCCACCGCGCCGACGGAGCCGTAGAACACGGAATTCTTCGCCCCTTCGAGATCGGTGTAGAAATGTGTGGCCCAGGGGGCGATGTGATTGTTGAAAAAGGTCCGCTGCTGGTCAAGCGTCGCCGCCCGCCCGAAGCGTCCCACAATCAACCCGCCCATGATCTCCATCAGCGATGCCATGCTGTCTTCGGGCTCAAAGACGTTGTCGGCGCGCGTGATCTGATGTGCGGCCATATCGCGACGCAGGCGGGCCAGCGGTTTCTCGTTAAGAAAACCGGTGAGGTAGTAACTGGCATAGGGCAGCAGCTCGCCGCGCCCCAGCCCGATGAAAAGTGCGTTAAATTCGCGCTCTACAGCCTTGGGTTTGCTGGCTTTTGCCACGCGTGCGAGCCCGGATACCGCTTCGCCCAGCGGGCTGTCATCGCCGCTCAGACCTGCGGTCTGATCAAGCAGAAGCTGATCAGCGGGGCGCGCCAGAAGCAGGCCGAGAAAATTGTAAAGATCCGCACGCAGGCGGTCTTCGGCGCTGACGCTGTGCTCCTGAACCTGCGCGGTCATGCTCCGGCCTCCGCAAAACTGAACCGCATCCGGCGCGGACGGGCCGGTGCTTCATCCACTGCGGCGTCAACCTGATCTGTCTGAGCCGTCATGCTGTCATCCTCATCCGGCACCGTCATGGCGGCGCTTACCGGCTCGGCTGATCCATCAGTCATTACGGACTGCTCAGCTGCGGCCTCCACGACTTCACCCTCAGCTTCCGCCGCTTCTTTCGCGCGTTCCACCTCGACGATATGGGCCAGCATGCCCTTGCCCACCTGATAGGCGGTCTTCACCGGCCCCGGCGACAGTGCAGCAGCGCGGAAATCGTCGTCGTAGTCGTTCAGCCCGTCCACACAGGCCAGAACCGGATTGCTGCGCCAGAGTTTGCGCAGAGCAAGCCGGCGCAGATGCTCGGGCACCTGACGGTTCATAAAAGCAGAGAAATCGTCGCCTGACGCCATCTCTTCAGGGTCAGGCAGGCCAAGCTCTTCGAGGATTTCAGCGTCATTCTTGCCGGCGAGCCGGTCCTCCTGCGCCTCCTGCGCCTCCTGAAGGGCTGCGGCTTCGGCGGCGCTTTGTTCGGCCTCCGCCTCGGCGGCGACAGCGGCCTTGCGGCGCGCCCAGAAAGTGGCATGGCGGCTCATCCGGACACCTGCCCTGAGCGCCGGGGCGCCCGGTAAACATCCGTTGTCTGAGAAATTCGCGCGTCACCGATGCCGTCTTCTTTCAGATCGGTACGAGATTTGTTGCGGCGGCGCTTCACAAAGGGCTCTTCAACGTGGTGGGCCTGCACGAAATCGCGCACCCATCCGATCAGCGCCGGCGGCATTGCAACCTTCTCGACAACCTCTTCAGCTGAATCGCAGTAATCCTGCGCCTCATAAGGCGACATTGTGATCTGAACGACCTCAAACGGCACATCGGTGCGGTCCACCGGCTTGCGCAGAACAACATAGACTGACGGGCAGACAGCGCCAAGTTCATGCGCATAGGCTTCGGTATCGGACACATAGAGCCAGACATCGCGGGTGGCCGCGTGGAATTCGGTCACGTCCCCGTCGCGGCGCAGCTCACGCCAGTCAGCGGCAGCAGCGCCCGGCAGAACGCCCGTCGCTTTCCATGCCCACTTTGCCCAGCGTGTCACGCCCGGCGTCCGGCGCATGACGACACCGACCGGCAATGACTGTGCATCTGGAAAGGTTATGCCCAAAACGGCTCCCGTAGCTGTTCTTTTTCTTGTTCTCTCCAGATTATCAAATGGTTCGGGTTATCCCAGCAAAATCTGCATACAGACGTACACTATTCCGCCTGACAGACGGGCCATGGAGCCCCGGACCCTGCAGGCGCTTGATAATTATCGCAAATCCCATGTTTCACCTGGTAAACCTCCGATGCAGAATAATGCAATCCGGCGGAATTTGTCGGCGCGCTGAGTCGAATCCGGTTTACCTCCGGCGGCATTCCTGAATAGCTGTGTTCCGTTGAGCTCCGAGGCCCGCCCGGTGCCACAGCCATGAGGGAACCGCATGACCAGAAAACTCATCCTGTGCAACTGCCTTGGCAGCCATGCACCCGACCCCGATGTGCTGGGTCCGGCGACGGGTCTTGCCTGTCAGGGTGTTTTAACAGATGCCTGCGGTACTGAGGTTGAAAAAACAGCAAAGCTCATGGCAGAGGGTGATGTCGTCATTGCCTGCGCCCAGCAAGCAAGCTTTTTCAGTGACCTGGCGGCGGAACTTGATGTATCGCCTCCGGCGTGTTTTGACCTGCGTGACCGTGCCGGATGGAGCGATGAAGCCGGAGATGCCGGGCCGAAAACGGCGGCGCTGGCGGCAGAAGCGCTGTTGCCGGGGCCGTCGGAGAAAACCATTGATGTCATCTCGCAGGGCAGTTGTCTTATCCTCGG
>CBDUCB010000300.1:0-3689 GCA_965365545.1 uncultured Roseobacter sp.
CAAGGAACCCAACGGCCCCAGCCGCTGCCACGAAACCCGCTATCCCGGTGGCGACTGCACAAGCGATATCTGGCTGTGAGCGGGACGCGCACCATCACAATCGCCAATCGCGAAGGTGCTGCCTACCGCGTCGAGGCCCGCCGCCCTTTGCTGGACACCCTTCGTGAGCAAGGCGTCGATCTGCCTTATGGCTGCAAATACGGCGGCTGCATCACCTGTGCCGCGCGGCTCACGTCAGGCGAGGTGGATCAACGCCGCCAGGTGGCCCTGAACAACCGCCAGATCAGCAACGGCTATGTCCTGCTCTGCGTCGCCCGCGCCATCACCGACTGTACCCTGGAGATCGGTGTCGAAAGCCACGACAAGCTTTACCGCAACCCTTTTCTCGACCCGCTCGAGCCGCATGAGCTCAAAGCGGGAATCGCCGCGCCCCCGCCCTCAGGAAGCGAGGCGGCAGGCCACAGGAAAAACAAGGAGGCCTGAACCATGCCAGCGACAGCACTGGACGACCGGTATGATTATGACCCTGAGTACCTCGCGGACATTCTGAAATCCGTGAAAACCATCGCAATGGTGGGGGCCAGCGCCGATAAAACCAAATTCAGCTACGGCGTCCTGCGCGTGTTGCATGAAACGGGGTATGACATGATCCCGGTGAACCCGAACCCGAACCTGACAGAGATCCGGGGCATACCGGTGTATCACGCGCTCGAAGAAATCGACCGGCCGGTGGATATGGTCGAGGTGTTCCGGCCGAAAGAAGAGTTCTATGCCATTGCCGGACAGGCGATTGCCATCGGAGCGAAAGTGCTCTGGGGGCAGATTGATGTTTACGACGATGCTGCCGCCAAACTGGCCGAGGACGCCGGTCTCAAGGTGGTCATGAATCGCTGTCCGAAGATTGAACTCTTCCGCCCGTTCTGGAAACCGAGGCTGGATCTTGAGATCTGAACCGGCCGGCCTGACGCGGCCTGAAAAAGGAATTTGACGATGCCACAGACAATTACCAGAACTGCCGGCGACATGGTGAAAGAGGCGATGGCGGGTGTGCCGGCCATCAGCGCCGAAGAGGCTCTGAGCCTTGCCGGGTCGCCGGATCACGTGTTTGTAGACCTGCGCGATGGCACGGAACAGGCAAAGACAGGCGTCATCCCGGGGGCCGTCGCCTCGTCACGCGGCATGATGGAATTTCATATCGACCCCGCCAGCCCCGCGCATAAACCGGAATTCAATCAGGACAAAACCTACGTATTTTACTGTGCCTCCGGCGGTCGGTCGGCACTGGCAGCAAAGGTTGCCATGGAAATGGGTCTCGCGCCGGTTGTGAACCTGTCCGGTGGTGTCGCCGCCTGGAAAAAGGCCGGGGGCACGCTGGAGTAAATCATGGACGCTGCATCGCAAACCGAAAACCTCATCCTGCGTTCAGATCATGACGGCATCGCTGTGCTGACACGGAATTCACCCGGATCCGTCAATGCCCCGTCGGAGGCGATGCTGGCTGCATTGTCCGCGACGCCCGACGCGGTTGCAGCGGATCACAGCGTCAAGATGGTCTCGTTGCGCAGCAGCGGCAGCCACTTGCGTGCAGGCCACAACCTCAATGAAATGACAGCGCGCCGCGCAGATGACGGCGGGGGGTACCGGTATTTTCAGGACTTTTTCGCCAGATGCCCGGCCATGATGCTGCGGATCTTGCGCCTGCCCCGGCCCGTCATTGCCGGGGTCAGCGGCACCGTCGGAAAATCACCTTTGGCCGTAAAGTCGGGCAAGCGCGCGGTGTGCAAACAGCCGGAGAGGCCACTGGAGGAAGCGTACGCTTTTGCCCGCCACGGTACCTTTCGCCGTCACGTCAGGCAGAGACAAGATCTCCTCTGTCGAAGTGAAAAGGGCACTTTTTTCCCGTCCCGCAATCAGCCTTGTCGCAGTCCTGGCGATGGCGGACGAGAAACCGGGGCGAATTACACTGCGTCTTTGCCGAACTCCCGGGCCAGACGTCCGAAGACGAACTGCCCGCCCACGCCAAAGCGCACCTTGCCGGGCACATGCGTCCCCGGAAGGTGATCTTTGGCGGGCTTGCCGAAAACCACGACCGGAAAGGTCCGCAAAACGAGCTGCGCGATCTGAACCAAAACCAGAACTGACCCACACCCTCATACCGGATACACATCATGGCCCACGAACTAGATTTTGCCGAATTCAGTTTCGGCACCCAGGTCCGCAAATCCCCCTATTCCGACGCCGCACTGCGTTGGGGCGCCAAGGGCTTTTCGGTATACAATCATATGTACATCCCCCGGGATTTCGGCAGTTCCACCGCGAACTTCTGGAACCTCGTCAATGACGCGATCCTCTGCGACGTTTCCGTCGAACGCCAGGTCGAAATCAGGGGGCCGGATGCCGCGAGATTTACCCAGATGCTCACCTGCCGTGACCTGTCGACCTGCCAGGTCGGCCAGTGCAAATATGTGATCCTGACGGATCAGGATGGCGGGATAATCAACGACCCGGTACTGCTGAAACTCGCAGAGGATCATTTCTGGCTCTCTATTGCCGACAGCGATGTTTTGCTTTGGGCGCGTGGCGTGGCGCTGAACGCTGGCATGGATGTCGAGATCCGCGAACCCGATGTCTCGCCGCTGCAACTGCAGGGCCCGAAATCGCGCGATATTCTGCGCGCGGCTTTTGGCGATGCCCCGACCGAGCTGAAATACTACTGGTTTATGGAATACGACTGGGACGGCGTCCCGCTGATCATTTCGCGCACCGGCTGGTCGAGCGAACTCGGTTATGAGATTTTCCTGCGTGACGGCACGGCCGGTGACAGACTGTGGGAGCACATCATGGCCGCGGGCACGCCACTGGGCCTCAAGCCAGGTCACACCTCGAGCATTCGCCGGATCGAAGCAGGCATGCTGTCCTATCACGCCGACATGAATCTCGCGAACAATCCCTATGAGCTGAACATGGACCGCCTCGTCAACCTTGACATGGAGACGGACTTTATCGGCAAGGCCGCGTTGAAGAAAATCAAAGAAAACGGTGTGTCTCAGCGGCTCGTCGGCCTTGAGATCGAGGGCGCGCCCTTTGTCGGCTCAAACGATTTCTTCTGGCCGCTGCTGAAGGATGGCAGCAAGGTTGGCACGGTTACTTCAGCGATTTATTCCCCGCGTCTGGAAAAGAACATTGCGCTGGGACTGGTGAGTGCCGGACATACGGACATCGGCACGGAACTGATCGTGGACAAACTGGGCGAGACGCGCAGCGGGCTGGTCGTGCCGATCCCGTTCCATGACCCCAAAAAGTCACTGGCCGTCGCAGGCTGAGCGGCCTGGTCGCGTATACAGCAATTTTCGCACGCGTCGACGGGCTGCAACCGTTGCCGCTGTGCGGAGCCCGGCCAAAGCACCAGCGGCAGAGGCTCGCGGCTGTCAGATGAATCGCGACGACCCACAGGAGGCACATGATCATCATGGCCATTCTGCCTGTCCCGGACGGACCGAACAAACCCCAGCTCGCCCCGAGCACAATGTAGGAAAGGCTGTAGGGCGTGAGCCATTGGATCTTGTATGGGCCGGCATCCGGATTGGAAAGCGTCTCGATAAAAAGCCTAATCTGAGCGGCTTGCTGGGGGAGGTCCGTGACAGGAGGAAACACCGTCACGATAAAGGGCATGGCCGTGAGAACACAGC
>CBDUCB010000301.1:0-3680 GCA_965365545.1 uncultured Roseobacter sp.
CCGTCGAGGACCGCACGCAGAGTGGCTGAAAGCACCGCCGCGTTCCCGACTGCCCAGCGGCAGGAGAAGTGCAGGCAAAAGACCTTTTTATCAGAGAGGCGGATAACCGGGCTGCCGGAGTTCCCCCCCAGGGTCGTGCAGTCATGGCTGAGCGAGCTGACCCCGCCTGCAACTTTGAGTTTGCCGGGTGAGAACCGCTTTACATCATAGAGCCCCTGAAAATAGCGCTCCATCTGATGCGGGTCGTTGCGCAGGCTGTCGCGCGCAGGATAGCCCACGACAGCCACGACATCCTCGTCCTCACCATCGGCAAGATCAAAAGCCGCCAGCTGATGCGCGGCTCCGGCCTCCGGCTTTGCAATCCGCCCGATTGCCACATCAGCCGAGACATCATCCGCGAGATACGTAAATTTTTCGATCGTAAAGACCCGGGCGGGATCAGGCTCAGAACCGACCTCCTCGAGAAAGTCCACCTGTGCCCCGTAAGGCAGATTTGAAGGCGAAAACATGAAAACGCCATCGCCGCGAAAAGTCCGGCGCGCCACAATCTGCGCCACATGCCGGTTTGTTGCGACCAGCAGATGACCGGTTTCTTCGGCGATTACCCAGGCGGTGCCACCCCAGGCCATGTCATGAAAAAGGAACTCCACCCGACCGACCGAGCCAAGCAGCGGCTCCACCGCGGTAATCCGGTCACCGGTGTCGGGCGGAAAGCTCTCGCCGAGGGTGAATTTGCCCTCAACCTGGCCCCCCCGGACAACCAGCGGCGGGCGGCCCACGGCCAGAACGATGGCCTCCAGCTCTGACGGGCGGGATCCTGCCGCCTCCAGTCCGGAAAAGGGTGTGGCCAGCAATTCGGCTGCCCGGTCTGCGGATATGCCAAGCTCTTTGAGCACCGGCGGAGAGGCATCGACCGCACGGCGCACCCTGTCGAGTTCTCCCCTGTTCCCGAGGCTTTCAAGGCGCTCGCGGCTCAGCTTCTCGGCATCCTGCATGTCATTACTCCTTATCCGATGGTCCAAAGTCATTCCTGACGCGGGTCAGGTTCCGAAAATCTCATGGTCGGGCACGTCAAGTCCGGCAAGTACCGCAACCGGCGCATGCATGACCGCCGGCACCGCCGTCCGCGACATGAGCGCCAGCCTGTCGGCGAGGGACGCAAGCCCGCGGGCCTGCGCATAAATCCGGCCCAGCCTGTGGTGCAGCATCGCGGGCGGATCGCCGGCGTGTGCGGCGACCGGATCATTCCAGATCCGCAGCATGCGCAGCGCCTCATCCGCCGGATCAGCCGCAGCCTGCAACGCTGCCACACGCTCAGCTGTGAGGGGGTTTTGTCCGGTCTGATCCCAGCCGTCGGGGCGGCGGCGCCCGTATGTCCAGATGCCAAGTGTGGCGAGTTGCCAGCGCTCTGACGCGCGGGCAACCGTTGGCAGATCCGCCAGCGGACTGTAAAATGTATAGCCGGTGGCGAACTCCGCAGTCAGGCCAAGCACATTCATCAGCTGGGCCGTTTCACCCGCACGTGCGCCGGTGCGCTCCTGTGCGGCCCGGGCCCCCTCAACGCCGGGCGCAAAGACATCCGCGATTTCGCTGACCACCGGCGCAAGGGCCGTCACCTGCCGGTCAACCCGGCTGCCTGTCTCGCGCGTGATGTCATCGAGCAGCGTGCGCACCGGTTGCGCATAGGGGTTGAGGGGGGCTGTGAGCCGCGCGTAATCAGCAAGGTCCAGCGACAGAGGATCGGTGTCGCCGGAGGCAAAGGTCACGCCCATTTCTGCGCGCACCGCTCCGCAGCGCTCGGTCATATCGCGCCAGGAAAACGCGCGGCCCGCGGGCAGATAACGCGCCATCATATCCGCAGAACTGAACTCTGCGCTTTTGTCCGCTCCGGGCAGTGTCAGCCAGGCCATGGCCAGCGCGCCGTCACGCAGCCCGCTCCGCGGCGTCAGTCTCAGCGCCGCGATTACCTGCTGGCGCAGCTTGTCGTCTTCAGCAAGGCGGGCGCTCAGCCCGTCAAAACGGAACTCTGCCCACATTTCCAGCAGGGCGAGCCCCGTGAGGCTGATGTCTTCTCTTATCGCGCCAAGCACAGTGTTTTCAGGCAGTTTGTCAAAGAGCGCCCGCGCCAGCGACCAGTGACCGGTCTGCCACTGATGCACGAGCGCCAGCAGCCCCGGGGTGCTGTCGAGCCGGAAGGGCCGCTCAAATGCGTTTTTGAGGATAAAAGTGGCTTCCTGATGCTCGCGCAGCTCCAGCATGTTACGCAAATCCGCGATGCTGCCTTCCTGCGGAAGGTCACCGCGGTCGCCGGATGCAACGACGGTAATCCGGCCGTCATCGGTCTCCGGGTCGGGCTGCAGCCAGACATCGGTGAGCCCTGCGATGGCTGACTGCGGCACGCGGGGCGCTGTTTGTGGCGCAGGTGGCGGCGGCGGCCGTGTGTCTGACTGCGCTGCTGCCCCGCTGCGCGAGCGTTGTCCACGCGCGCGCAGGACCGCATCGCGCGCCTCATCCGTCAGATCTTCCAGCATCGGGTCGGTGAGCCGGCGTGCGTGCTCCGGCTCAATCTGCGGCATATCACGGCCTGCGCGGACCAGCTGTAACCGGTGATAGAGCGCCCGGTCAGGATGATCCGCCGCGTAAAAGGCGGCAGCGGCTTCATTGATCCGCGCCGCGCGCTGAGGGCTTTCGGCATAGCTCAGCTCAAGGATCTCACGGCGCACTTCGGGGATGTGAGCGAGCCCGTCACCGGCCACCCGTGTTACCAGCCAACGCTGCATCCCGAGCGTGTCCAGCAGGTCAGACGCGCGCGCCTCATCCATGCTCAGGTCAAGCGCCGGGGCGACCACCTGCATCAGCACCTGTGGCGTCAGCACCGGCAGGATCAGGCCCTCAGACGCAATTTCGCGCACATCCACGGGCACCCGCGAGAGGATCGCGCGATAAAGATAACCGGTACCGGCAAAACGGATCTCTTCATCGCCCAGTGCGTCACCGCTCTCGCTTTCCTGAACGGCCCGGGCCACAAGAATGAGCCGCAGCGGGTTGCCGCCGGACAGCGACACGATCCGGCCGCGCAGATGCGCGGGCACATTGCGTTTTTCCAGAATTGCGGCGGTGACCTTGTCGTCGAGTGCCTCAAGCGCGATGAAATCCTGCAGGCGCGCGTCATCACGCGCAAAAACCGGGCCACGTCCGGCAGAAATCAGGCTGATGTCGATCCGCTCCTTGTCGGCGAACCGGTCGATTTCACGGAAAAGCTGATGCACGAAGGTCGCGCCGTACCCGTGTAACACTTCCAGCGTGTCGAGCAGAAACAGGACCTGACGGTCGTGATCGGCCAGGATCCCGATCATCGCGTGCAGCAGGTCAGAGGGCACCCGTGCTCCGGTCTCCGAGGCGATCCTGGTCCGCCGTTCCGCGCGTTGCATGCGCAGGTCATGCAGCAGTCCCGCCACCGGGGGGATGGCCGCACCGATCTGTCGCGAAATCTCCTCAAAGACAGCATCGACAGCCCCCTCACGCAGCGAGGACCGGTCAAAGTCGAGCCGGATCATCACGATGCGTGGTCTGTCCCGGCAAAGCCGGCCGAGGTGTTCGAGCAGAAAGGTCTTGCCTACACCGGGCAGCCCCTGGATGTGCAGTGTTTTCAGCGGGGCGGTCCGTTGCGGATGATCAAG
>CBDUCB010000302.1:0-3672 GCA_965365545.1 uncultured Roseobacter sp.
AGGTTCTCAACGCCGAAAAGTTCCTGTGTGAATTCAATGAAATCAAACTGACCCGCTTCGGTTCCGGCGATTTCAATATTTAAAAAGCCCGACAGGATACTGACGCCGGCATCAATGAGCAGAGAGCCGGGGGAATTGCCGGGAGCGATCGTCCCGCCATCAAGCACGACCTGATCTGCCTGGATGGTCCCACCATTGCCGCTCAGAATGGCGCCATCCCCCAGATAAAGGTCGCCACCAAGAATGTTTAGCAAACCACCATCATCCACTCGCACAAAAGATGGCCCCGAACCCGTCGTGCCACCCACTTTCACTGAGCTGCCGACAACGACACCGGACCCTTCACCGGAAATATCCAGCGTCCCGTTATCTCCGATTTCGATTTGATCCGGCGCATCCGTCATCAGGATCCTGCCGCCACTCCGCACTGTCACCGTACCGTCGGACTGACCCGTATCACCGACCCCGCCGATAAAAAGATCATTTGTCCTGAGCGTGCCACCGGTGGTCACAGTCAAAGAGCCGCTGCCGCCAACGGGTAATCCGGCAGCTTCCGAGGATCCGCCAACCACAACCGTGTTTGCAAAAACAAAACCATTATTGTCGATGTTGAGCGCCCCTGATGGCGGTTTGTCGTTTTCTCCCAGATCGCCCGGCGACGTGCCGGCCGCCGACAGACCCAGCGGGGTCGCGATGTAGATCTGGCTGCTGTTGTCATCGTTCCCGGCAGAGAGATTTCCACCGTTGACCGTAATGCTTCCGTCTGACTCCCTGCCGTCCCCGATGAAGATCAGGGCTTCACCGGCGCCACCGCGCAGATCCACACCACCGTCCTCAAGAATGACCAGGTCTCCGTTGGCAACAGGTCCGCCCACGCTGAGGATGGCGCCGTTGTCGCCCTGGATGCGCAAATCGCCATTTGCGATTAACGCGCTGCCAAATCCGCTGTTCACGCCATCAAAAGCGCCAAAGGACGCTGTGGCAGTTTCACGGGCATCAAGTGTCAGGCTCGACCGGTTGCCGATTGTGCTGCCGTCCTCGTCAAGAACATTGCCGATTTCGAGATTACCGTTACCGCCCGAACCAACTTGCAGAAAGGCATTCAACCCCTCAATAAAAATGCCCGACTGGAATTGTTCAATAACGCCGGTGGCACCATCCGATCCAATGGTCAGAAACCCGCTGCCGTCACTGCCGCCACCTCTGATGAACAGATTGGGATCCAGTTGATTGGTTGATTCCTGCGGGCTGGCGAAGAGCGTGCCATCCTTTTGATCGACACCAACAAACAACCGTGCATCCCCGTTGTTATTTTCGATTACTGTCAGCGTTCCGGGCAGGAAGTTATTGTCGCCTTCAACAAAAACGTCAGGATCGGGAAAAGTGAATTCGGTTGGCTCCTCCTGAGCATAGGCAGGCAGAGCAAGTACAAGCGCTAACGCGCTGGCCACCGAAATACGGGCCGGAATGACCGTTTCAAAATTCATGAGTTTTACCTTTCGTAAACATTTATCTGGGGAGTTTTTATTGAACCCGGAATTGCCGGAGACTCCCGTTAATCGTTACCAAATTCACTGAAGACCCTGTCGGTAAACATTTCGAAGTGAGCATTTGATATGGTCTTTCTTCGGGCATATTTCTGTCTTACTTTTGCGTGTCTGGCAGGTGATCTATGCCTTTCGTTCAGCCAAGAACAACCTGGCAAAACTGATAGGGTGACAGTGGATAACAAATTAATAGACCTTCTGGACCGGCTCGATGAGAGGTCCGGCGCGGCCTACACCACAACGAAAAACTTTTTCCAGAACCTTGGCTTCAGTTATGTAAACATAGGGATCGCGTCGACGTCAGACGGCAGCGCACTGGGTATGTTTACAAATATGCGGGAAGCCTGGCTGTCACACTATGTGGACGCCGGATACCATACCTGTGATGTCATGCTGGAATATGCAATGTCGTCAACTACCAACAGATTGTGCGATCCGCGCAGCAACCTGGATCTGCCTTCAAGAGACAAAGCGCGCAGCGACCGGATGCTGGCAGAAGTGCAGGAAGAAGGGCTTGTGTCGTCATTGATCTTACCTCGCCACAGTGCGGTTTCTGACCACATGATCGGGTATAATCTGTGCAGCGATCTGAGTTCGCCTGAAATGCGACGTCTTTACAGCGCATCCCGGGATTCAATTTTGCTGGGTGCCGCGTTGACGCAGAATGCCCTGCTTGCGGACGTGGAGGCCACTGCCTGTGATGCAAACTGGTTTCCTGCGACCTGCGATCATGCAAGATTAAGTCCGCGTGAGACTGAAGTCATCAAGTGGCTCACCGAAGGGTACAGGAACGATCGTATCGCCGATAAGCTGAAAATCTCGAACGCTACCGTCAACTTTCATATTACCTCCGCGAAACGAAAGCTCGGCGCTAAAACCCGCGAGCAAGCTGTTGCTATTGCGGTAACCAGGAAGCTTTTTTGAATTTTCCGACGATGCGTGCGTCGCGCGGCGGAAGGCAATAGGAACGCCCGTAGAACAAGTTGGCCCGCTTGATGATATGACCAATGAAAACTGTCGCAGTTATCTTTCTCTGACCTGCAGCAGGCAAATGAACGCGCAGGAAACATTGAGGCCCGAATTCAGTATGTACCCGCGAAAGAACTGGCTGCCCTGACGACTATCATTTTCAGCCCGAGTTTACTTGCGGGTGTACTCACCCTTTATAAAGCGCACTACAGGACGGGTCGCTTAATCACTTCCCGAAGCAATCATTGTACCGCGTCAAAAGAACAGCAGATTTGTCCGCAATTCAGCCATCACAGGCACGCGCAGCAAAGGGCGACGCTGGGTACAGGGAAGGCGTTTATTCACCTCGCAGACTGCACCAGCGAAGAACTCTGACCCCGGCGGGCGATCAATTGGTCACGCCCAGGGTTTCCCAGTTCTTATCCGCTTTTGCGATCTTCTCGTCGGTGCCTTTTTCCATGTAAGTGATCGCGCCCTGCGATCCCCCCATGAACAGCTTGCCGTCAACAATCATCCAGGCTTCAGGATCAACAACCGTCTTACGCCCGAGCGACATGCCGCCTGCACAGAAACCACCGTAGCGCGGCGCGTACTTTTCGGGGTCACCTTCAAACATGGCGCGATGTTCCGAAGACGAAAACTGCCAGTTCGCCCCCTGCCATTCGAGGTTGATATCGGGGTCGCCCTCCACAGGGCGCGATTGCGTGAAGTAGGCCACCGGATCGTAGCCCGAAAGCGCCAGGTTTTCGCTGTCGGTGCTGACCAGTTCACCCGCAAGAGAGGGAACTCCTGCGGTCATTGCAGCCAGGGTCAGAGCTATCATGCGCCGTCTTGTTTGTTTCAGGATCATTTCGGGTACCACTTTGCAAAGATGAGTCGACTTAACGAATAACCCGACTAGTCTCCACAGTGTAACGCAGACGCTTCAGTCAGGCAAAAAATCTATGTGCCGCAGCCTAATAGCATAATCGAACGAGGCAAGCGAATTTGTCAGACAAGACTGCCCCCACGATGAAACCAGCCGGTGGTTCCGGTCGCAGACTGGCGGCGGTTTTACATGCGGATGTGGTGGGTTTCAGCCGTCTCATGGCCTCTGACGAGGCCGGGACACACGCAAGGCTGATTGAGTGGCGTGATCTGATTTACCAAAAACTCA
>CBDUCB010000303.1:0-3645 GCA_965365545.1 uncultured Roseobacter sp.
CGCGGCATGGGCCGCGCTGTGAAAGCATCCGGCATGGGCCGCGCTTTGAAAGCATCCGGCATGGGCCGCGCAGCAGAAGAACCGGTCAAGGCCGGGCAGTAACAGCACCGGCCTCGGCCACGCTTACACGGTTGGAACGCGGCATCAGCAGCAACCGGCCTCACCCGCGCGTCCTCGAAACAAAGCCTGTCCTGCGTCCGGCTGAAACGGTCGGCGGCCATGCGACACCCCCTTGGCATTGCGGCAGCAGGCGACTATACGCGCAGCCTGAAACACGCATGAGGTCCCGGCAGATGGTTGGCAGCGCAAATCTCAATATCATGATAAAAGCCGCACGCCGCGCGGGCCGTTCGCTGGTGAAAGACTTCCGCGAGGTCGAGAACCTGCAGGTCTCGATGAAGGGGGCAGGTGATTTTGTCTCCCGCGCCGATCTCAACGCTGAAAAGATCATCAAAGAGGACCTGATGGGCGCGCGTCCGACCTATGGCTGGATGGCCGAAGAAAGCAGCGAGGAAGAGGGCCAGGATCCCACCCGACGCTGGATTGTCGACCCGCTCGACGGTACCACGAATTACCTGCACGGGCTGCCGCACTGGGCTGTCTCAATCGCGCTCGAGCACAAAGGACAGATCGTGGCCGGCGTTGTCTTTGACCCCGCCAAGGATGAGATGTTTTTTGCTGAAAAAGGAGCAGGTGCCTGGATGAACGACAGCCGCCTGCGCGTCTCAGGCCGCAGCCGGATGATCGAGAGCGTCTTTTCCACCGGTCTGCCTTTTGGCGGGCGCAGCGATCTGCCGGACACGCTGAAAGAGCTTGGCCGCGTGCTGCCGGGCTGTGCGGGTGTGCGCCGGTGGGGGGCTGCCGCCCTCGATCTGGCCTATGTGGCCGCCGGTCGGTATGACGGCTTCTGGGAGCGCAGGCTCAATGCCTGGGACATCGCCGCAGGCGTCATAATCGTGCGCGAAGCCGGTGGTCTGGCTGAACCCATCGATCCTGGCGGCGACATCATCGGCGATGGCACGATCATTTGCGCCAATGAGCCGATCTTTGCGCCCTTTGCCAAACTGGTGCGTGGCTGATTGCTAACGCTTGTCGTCGCCCGGCAGCAGGCTGTGCCCGTCATTCCAGGCAAAGGGTTCCATCTCCCAGGGGTGCACCCCTTCAATGCAACCGACATTAATCCCGCATTCTGACGGATCGGAAAAGCGCTGGTGATGCGTGTAGATCCCGCAGGTCCGGCAAAACCAGTGTTTCGCCCGGTGTGTGCCCCAGGTATAGAGCGACAGGTTTCCCGCACCCCTGATTACCCTGACCGAAGCCGCGCGCGCTGACACATTCGCAGCCTGCCGGCGCGCACAGAACGAACACGTGCAGCGCGCGGCATTGCCCGGGTCTGCGATCAGAACGGCCTCCAGTTCCACGGCGCCGCAATGGCATGATGCGGTTATGGTGCGGCTCATCTGCGTTTTACCCGCGGCACCCTGCTGGAGACTGTATAGCGCGCCTCAGGGTGCGGTGGTTCGCCGTGGGTGCGCTTCCAGAAAGCCGGGCCGCCGAGCCTGAGCCAGACCGGCACCGCGCCGATCACCCCTGCGACAAATCCACCGGCATGCGCCCAGTAGGCGACGCCACCCGCCTCCGAGCCCGCACCGATTCCGCCCACGAACTGCATGCCGAACCAGAGCACAAGCATGATCCACGCTGGGATCGGAAAGACCCGGAAAATAACAATCAGGATCAGCAGGATATCTACACGCGCTTTTGGAAAAAGCAGCAGATAGGCCCCCATGACACCCGCGATAGCACCCGAGGCACCGACCAGCGGCACAGTTGACCCCGGCTCGATCGCGATATGTGCGACCGAGGCCAGAACACCGCAGACCAGATAGAATGCCAAAAACCCGAAATGGCCCATCGTATCTTCGATATTATCGCCAAAGATAAACAAAAACAGCATGTTGCCGGCCAGGTGCATCAGCCCGCCATGCAGAAACATCGCAGAGATGATCGTATAGGCACCGTCCCCGGTGATCACCCGCGCCGGGATCAGCGACCAGTCATACCAGAACGCATTCATATAACGCGCGTTGTCTATCTCTCCCCAATAACTGAAGAAGATCAGGATATTAGCCGCCATCAGCGTCCAGGTGACAAACGGCGTACGGCCGGAGGGATTATGATCACGGATCGGAAACATCTGCGCAGGCTCTGCGATTGTCGGGTCATGGTCAAGCACCCTGCCGCACAGGTGTTGCTGCGATACCGATACCTGTGCCGCCGGCTTAATCCGGCGCCAAGGTCTGTAAAAGGCGGGCATTTTCATACGACACCGCCGGAAGGGATGCCCGCGACGTTCCGGCAACACAGGGCGGGCCGTGTGTCGCCTGTTCTGTAAGGGATTTGCTGCGTGTCTTCTCCGGCTTATTGTGTTTCTGAAAGCCAAGACGACTGAACAGGAGCAAGGCAAAGAGCCGGTCAGACGAAGACCACAGGAAACGACTTTGAAAGTGACCGCTTCGGTTCCAACCGGTTCGACTGTGCGATGCTGTCTGTACTGGCCGAAGACGGCCGCATCAGCATCTCCGGTCCTGCCCGTCGCATCGGATTGTCGGGATCACTGACTCTTAACGCGTCTGCGCCGGCTAAGACACTGGCGTCATCATTGGATACCACGTGCTGCCGGAGCCTGTGCGGCTGTGGCCGGATCACCTGGCCTTTGTCGAGGTGGTTCTGAGCAACAGACATGAAGCCGCGTTTGCTGCGTTCAGCGAGGCCGTCGCACGCGTGCCCGGGATCGGGCAGGCCCATATGATCGCCGGTAGTTTCAATAATCTTGTCAGGTTGCGCATCAGTTACATCACCGGGCACTGACGCTTTCCGTGGGGATACAATTTCCGCCTGGCCGTACGTGGCCGTCACATCGACCTGTCTTGCAGTGAAAGAGGTGAAAGAGGCAATGCTGTCGGACACGACTTGACCATCGGCCGATCCGCGCCACCTTGCTCCGTATGAAACAGTTCATCGCTGCGATCCTGTTGTTTTCCGCGCCCGCGCTGGCTGAATGCCCCGCGCCCCGCGACTATAGTGCAGAACTCGAAGCCCTGTTTGAAAAGGCACGTGCGGCACCGGATGATATGGCGGGACGCGAAGTGTCAGGCCAGATGTGGCAGATCTGGTTGCGCGCCCCGGACGAGGCCGCGCAGGAGGTGCTGGACCGCGGTCTGCGACGCAGAGACAGCTATGACTTCGCCGGTGCTCTGCAGGAATTTGACCGGCTTGCGGACTACTGCCCGCTCTATGCAGAAGGCTTTAACCAACGCGCCTACATCCATTTCCTTCGTGAGGAGTACGAAAAGGCGCTCGTCGACCTCGACAGGGCTCTGGCGCTGTCGCCGGATCATGTGGCTGCCCGGTCGGGCAGGGCGCTCACTCTGATGAACCTCGGCCGCACAGATGAGGCGCGTGAAAGTCTGTTGCAGGCGCTGGAAAATAACCCCTGGCTCTCTGAGCGGTTTCTGATGGCCGAAGGCGGGCCGCTGGCTTTGCCCGGAAAAGACATCTGACCCGTTTACACCCGGTGGCTTCCCGCTATTGTGCGGCGCGGGCCCGCGTGGTGGAATGGTAGACACAGGGGACTTAAAATCC
>CBDUCB010000304.1:0-3641 GCA_965365545.1 uncultured Roseobacter sp.
GATCTTGCGATCGCGGACGACCCCATGGCCCGCCAGCAGGCGGTCGACAAAGCCGTGGATGATGCACAAAAGGCTTCGGGCCGCAGCACGATGGGACGCGGCGGTATGCGCGGCGGCGTAAAGCGGAAACGACGGGGATAAACCATCTTACTGAAAAAGGCCTCCCCGGATTCCGGAGAGGCCTTCAGTAGTGTCTGACAAGGCCGGTAAGGCCAGAACCTTAGTTAGAAGCGATTTCGTCGTCGTCTTCAGGCGGTGTGATTTCGATACCGGGCACAGATACCTCGGCCTGATCGACAGAAACATCAACATCCGGCACAGGTACGGTTGCGGTCTCTTCTGTCACCGAGATTGAGCCGACTTCGGCCTCAAATTCGGGCAGGTTGCCACCTTCGACGCTGACGTCAACGTCAGGCAGGCTGGCTTGTTCGGTCTGATCAATGTCTACCATATAGGCTGCTGCAGCAAGGCCGAGTACGACGACAACGCCACCAAGAATAAGAGCTGTATTTTTCATTTTATTTCCTTCCGTAATCTGTTTTGCGCGGCTCGTACCTTTGCAGGGCTGCCGGGCTGTTGAGAGGTAAACCACTGCTGCTGCAAAGAAGTTCCAAAAAAAACCGGGCGACATCTGTACGCCGCGTGGTTCAGATGCGCCGGAGCGCTATCTGACGTGTGTATGAAGAGATTGCTGATCCTTTTTCTGACCGCCTCACCCGCTGCCGCCTGGGAGTTTACGCCAGGCCTGCCCTGCGTGCTGCGCCACGCCAGCGACACCGCAGCGATTGAGCTCACCTATGATCCGACCCGGCCGCTTTATACGGTGACGGTTTCACAAGCTGCGCCATTTGACAGCGCGCCGCTTTTCTCGATGTCCTTTGAGGGCGACCGGCCGCTTCGGATCTCCACCGACCGGCATATGCCGTCGCGGGACGGCCGGTCAGTCACGGTCTCTGATCGCGGCTTCGGGAATGTACTCAACGGGCTCCAGTACAACGACCGGGTGGCAGCCATTCTCGGAACGGCAGAAGTCAGTTTCTCGCTGGCCGGTGCAGCGCCGGCAGTTGCTGCTTTCCGCAACTGCAAAGTTGAAGCCGGCGCCTGAGCCATCTCGCAGCCCGCTGACCCGCCGAGCCAGCGCGCCTTGCTAAGACTACGCCAACCGGCCTCCTGACATGTGCCGCAACCTCGTCACCCGCATTTCCCGCACACCGCCTCCCGTAACCATTTGTTAACGATCGTTAACCATGATGCATGGCGGGAAGGATACCGATGCGAACAGCTCTGACGGCATTTCTGCTCTGCCTGCTGACTGCTGCACCGGCCGCAGCAGGCCCCTGGTTGCGTGAAAAAGGCACCGGTTTTGCATCAACGTCCGGCACTGTCTCACAAAGCAGGGATACCTCAGGCAGCATCTACGCCGAGTATGGCCTTACGGACAAAATCAACCTTGGACTCGACCTCAGTCTCGGTCTGGACCGCACCGGGGCTGCTGACGGGGCCGGCGTGGTATTTCTCCGCTTCCCGCTCGGGTCCACGGACGGGACACACCGCTTTGCCTGGCACGCGGGGCTGGGCGGGCGATACACCGGGCTGGAATTGTCCCCCGCAGTTCAGTTCGGACTGAGCTGGGGTCGCGGGGTCGCCTGGGGAGAACGCTGGGGCTGGGCCACAGTGGAAAGCAGCGTCAATTTCGCCAGCGCACCGGCAACCACGCGAATAAAAATCGACGGCACCTTCGGCATGGGTTTCACCCCGCAGATCAAAGCGATGATTCAGATGTTCAACACATTCGAGGACGGCGAACATTATGCGCAGCTGGCCCCTTCCATCCTGATCCTGCCGCGCCCGGACAGCAAGACTACCTTTCAGATCGGGTTCGAATATCCGGTTGCGGGCGACGGTGATACGCGTCTCAAACTTGGCCTCTGGCGCGAATTCTGAAGTTCAGGCGCCCGCACGCTCGGATCTGCATCCGCAGGTCCGAGCGGACATGGCACACGGCGTCAGCCGTTCAATCTGGCTGAGGTTCAGGCGTTCATTTGTGCGCTGTCGAGGATCTGCACACCGTTGATCCTCCATCCGTCTGCGGTCTCCAGCATCCGGTAATCCAGAAGATGCACTACGCCTTTCTGATCGGTTATCATGACCTTTTGCCAGAACGCTCCGCCTTCTTCGCGCAGTTCAAGAAACCGCACCTCAGAGAATCGCCAGACCATCGGATAGCCCGTTACGACCATTCGCTGGAAATTTTCCGGCGACTGGAAAAGTTGCTGAAGACCAGGGCTCGCGAAAGTGAATGCTTTCTCAAAATCATCTGCGCTGAGCGCCAAGAGCTGGCGGTCTATGACCGCTTCAATGTCCGCAGGCTCCGAGAGGGCAGGAAATGCCATCAGTGCCGTTGTGATCAGTCCGATTAGTGCCGCGCGCATGTCATCTCTCCTCGTCCCTGCCGGTCAAGGGTAAGTCACGAAAGCCGCGTGGCAAGAGTTTCAGCTGTGATCCACAAGTTCGCCACTCAGCGCAGCATCAATCAGCGCCACCGTTTCGGCCAGACCATAAAGAGCGATAAAGCCGCCGAACCGCGGGCCCTGGCTCGCCCCGAGCAGCACCTCATAAAGCGCCGTGAACCAGGCCCGCAACGGATCAAACCGCTCGCGGCCGCAGGCATAAACAACTGACTGAAGCGCCTCATCATCCACTGGTCCTTCCCAGACGCTGAGCTGATCCCGCAGATCCGTCAGAGCTTCACGCTCGAGGTCTGTCGGGGCGCGATACACCTTCTGCGGCTTCACGAAATCAGCATAATAACGCAGGGCATGACCCACAGCCGCATCCATATCCGGATTGTTTTCAGCATTAGTGTCAGGCGCATAACGCTGAATGAAGCCCCAGAGCTGGGACTTGTCCTCGGCCCCCGAAACGCTGGCAAGATTAAGCAGCATCGAGAAAGGCACCACCATATCAGAGGTCGGCACATTGCCGCCGTGGATGTGCCAGACCGGATTATTCAACTGCTGAACTATATCCTGGCCGGGAAAGGCGCGCAGTTGCTGATGGTACTCGTCAACGGCTTTCGGGATGACATCAAAATACATCCGCTTGGCGGTTTTGGGCTTGAGGTACATGAAATACGACAGGCTCTGCGTGCTGGCATAGGTCAGCCATTCATCAATACTGACGCCATTACCGGAGGTCTTCGAGATTTTCTGACCGTTCTCATCGAGAAACAGCTCATAGGTAAAGTGCTCCGGCGGGCGATGTCCGAGAATGCGGCAGATTTTGTCGTAAATCGGCGTGTTGGTGGAGTGATCCTTGCCATACATCTCGAAATCGACACCCAGGGCTGCCCAGCGCGCGCCGAAATCGGGCTTCCACTGCAGCTTCACATTGCCCCCCGTGACCGGCAAGGTCATTTCTGTTCCGTCGTCATCGTCAAACGTGATTGTGCCGTCTGCCGCGTTCACATGCTTCACCGGGACATACATCACGCGACCGGTGTCCGGATGAATGGGCAGGAAAATCGAATAGGTCTGACGCCGTTCCTCGCGCAGCGATTTCAGCATGACCTGCATGATCTCATCGTACTTCTGCGTCGCACGCAGCAAAATTTCGTCAAACTTCCCGGTGTTATAGAACTC
>CBDUCB010000305.1:0-3616 GCA_965365545.1 uncultured Roseobacter sp.
GCCAGGGCGACCGTCCACCAACGGGATCCGTCCTGCGGCCTCAAGCGCGGGCACGGCGCGAAGATAACGGTCGAGACCCGCTGCATGGCCAGCGCGCCGGACCCGCGCCTCCGTTGCGGCATCACCACGGATGTCCGGGCAGAGCGCGCGGGCTGCAACCCACATCAGCCCGGCGGCTGTGCGATCAAGGTATTCCGCCATATGGGCTGCGTCTTCGAAGGCGTCTTTCCCGATGTCCCAGCGGCGCGCCGCCACCAGCTGATCGAGGATCTCTGACCCCTTTGCATCCAGGATTCTGCTCAGCGGGGTGACGACCTCGTGACGGCGCACAGGGCCGCCTGTGCCGATTTCCTCAAGCGCATCGCGCCACCACTGCAGCCGCATCTCTGCGATCATCGGCTCAGCCGTCACCCAGGGTGCGCGCGAGACCTCGACGTTAAAGGCATAAAGCGCGAACAGCACGGGGCGGGCAGCCGGCGGGCTGACCATCGTTGCGGCAAATCTCTCCGGATCAGCTTTTTCAACAAGCGCCGCGCAGGCCGTAAGATCGGCGTCGAACGTCACAGCTTGCGGACAGCGCAGAGCAGATAGCCGAAAACGTCCCGGTGCGCGCGCCATGCTGCGGCCTCGGCGCCAGCCTCATCGAGGACCCGGTTCAGCGCCTCGCCCGCGCCCGGGCGCAGCTTTGCGATACGCTGATCAAGCGGCGCGTAATAGGCCTCCCATGCGTGATCCGGGACCCGGCGTGTGGCCAGAACCTGATACCCGGCAGCCTTTGCCTGCGCCCGGATCCCCGCTTCATCGGTCATCTGAGGGTATTCCGCCCAGGCGTCACGAGCAGCCTGTGGCCGGTCGTCGGTAAACCAGCAGGGCTCGGAAAAAACCACTGCCCCGCCGGGTGCCAGTGCATCGCGCCAGAGGGTCAGCCCCGGCGTGATACCCAGGAAATAAAGCGCGCCGGCGCACCAGATCATGTCAAAGGGGCCGGTGATCTCTGCCATATCGCCCTGCCCCGCCGCCACACGCGGGTCGCCCGCAAAGCGACCGGCGGCAGCTTCGGCAAAGTGCGGCGTTTTATCCATCGCCGTCACGTGACCTTCCGGTGCGACAGCAAGCAGGGCCGCGATGTCAGCACCCGGGCCGCAGGCGGCATCGCATATGCGCGCATCCGGTTTCAGGCGCAGGACACCGGCTGCCCAAACGATATCTTCGGGGCACCCCGGTCCCTCCCGCGGCAGACCCCGGTGCAGCTCAAAAAACGCCTGCCAGTATGCATCGCTCACGCAGCGGGCCCCCGGTCACGCAGGATTTTCCAGCGGATCGCATCAAGCAGCGCCTCAAAGGAGGCATCGACTATGTTGGCTGACACGCCCACGGTCGACCAGCGGTGGCCTTGCCCGTCTTCACTGTCGATGATGACGCGGGTAACCGCTTCTGTACCGCCCTGCGTGATCCGCACTTTGAAATCCACCAGCCGCATGTCGTCGATGATCGTCTGATACGGCCCGAGATCCTTGGCGAGCGCTTTGGCGAGCGCGTTCACCGGGCCCCGGTCGCTGCCCGTTTCATCCATCGATTCCGACACCGAGAGCTTCTTTTCCCCATCCACTTTGACGACAACCACGGCCTCCGAGAGACTGATCATTTTGTCATATTTGTTTTTGCGTCGCTCAACGGTGACCCGGTAGCGTTTCACTTCGAAAAACTCCGGCATCCGGCCAAGCGCGCTGCGCGCGAGGAGCTCAAAGCTCGCCTGCGCTGTGTCATAGGAATAGCCTTCGGCCTCGCGCGCCTTGATCGTGTCAAGGATCAGCCCGAGCGCCGGATCGCCTTTTTCCACCCTGAGGCCGGCCGCTTCGAGGCGGCGGCGCAGGTTTGACTGCCCTGCCTGGTTGGACATCGGAATAATCCGCGCATTGCCGACCTCCGCCGGATCAATGTGCTCATAGGTCGTGGGATCCTTGACGATCGCCGAGGCATGCAGCCCCGCCTTATGCGCAAAGGCCGAGGCACCGACAAAAGCCGACTGCGCGCGCGGCACCCGGTTGAGGATCTCATCCAGCATCCGCGAGGTACGCGTCAGCGTTTTCAGCGCCTCTTCGCTGACGCCTGTTTCAAAGCGACTGGCGTAGGGTTCTTTAAGCAGCAGCACCGGGATCAGTGCCGTCAGATTGGCATTGCCGCAGCGCTCTCCCAGACCGTTAAGCGTGCCCTGGATCTGACGCGCGCCGGCATCGACCGCCGCCAGCGTGCAGGCCACCGCATTTTCGGTATCGTTATGGGTGTGGATGCCAAGCCGGTCGCCGGGGATGCCCGCCGCGATCACTTCGGCCGTGATCCGACCCACCTCTCCGGGCAGCGTGCCGCCGTTTGTGTCGCAGAGTACAATCCAGCGCGCACCGGCGTCATATGCTGCCCGCAAAGCTTCGAGTGCATATTCCGGGTTGGCCTTCCAGCCGTCAAAAAAATGCTCCGCATCAAAGATCGCCTCGCGTTTGCGCGATGTGACATGGGCGATGGATTTCGCGATATTTTCTGTGTTTTCAGAGAGTTCGATACCCAGCGCCGTGCGGACGTGGAAATCATGGGTCTTGCCCACAAGACAGACCGCCGTTGTGCCCGCGTTCATCACTGCGGCCAGCACATCGTCGTTCTCGGCGGAGACGCCGGTGCGTTTGGTCATGCCAAAGGCCGTCATGCGGGCGCGCGTCTCAGGCGCTGCGTCAAAGAACGCACTGTCGGTCGGGTTGGCCCCTGGCCAGCCGCCCTCGATATAGTCAACACCAAGCGCATCGAGCGCTGTGGCGATGGTGCGTTTTTCCTCGGTGGAAAACTGCACGCCCTGGGTCTGCTGCCCGTCGCGCAGGGTGGTGTCGTAAAGGTAAAGCCGTTCACGGGTCATGCGACAGCCCCGCGCTTTGTACGGGTTTGTCCCGCGTTGATATCACCTTGGTGCGCGGCGCGCGATGAGGTCAGAAAGCCGTTGTTGTGAAGACCGTCAACCGAAACTATGGGCCGGAGCGCCTGATCAGTCCGCGCATCAAACCGGCTGACCCGGAACAAAGCAGCCGGGCCATCCTTCTGAAGGCCGGGCCAGCGGCCCGGACAGCCCCCGACCGCCCCCCCGGGCGGGGGTTTCACCCCCACCCGCGGCCGGGGACTGTCCTCATGTTGGTGCCGGGTCATTGGAGAGCTTCCAGTTTGGCGGGATCGAAATCTGGTCCTGCAAGCAGATCAACCGCTGTCTTTTGCATTCGTACTTCAACGCCAGCCTCAGAAAGCGCCGTTTTCATGTTATCGACAGCTGTGAAGTCTTTTGTCTTCATTGCTTTTTTTCTAAGTTCGTCCAGTTTCACAGCAAGGTCAGCGAGTTCGGCGGAGGCTCCGCCGCCAGAACGCATGGACAAAATTTCAGCTCTTTGAACTGCACGATCTTCATCACCCATCAAACCCAGGAAACGAGCGTGATCCAAAAGTGCTTGGGGGTCAGCGTGCAAAGACGAGTTCAAAATCGTCAGTGCGAGGTGAGTATTCAGATCGTCGGAAAGCGCGGATAAGAGATCCGGCCGTGGCACGAATTTACCAGGACTGGTTGGTGTAAGATCAAAACTCAGTT
>CBDUCB010000306.1:0-3611 GCA_965365545.1 uncultured Roseobacter sp.
GTGCGGACTTGCTGTGGCGGTCACGAACATCGACGAGATTGTAGCAACCATCCGGGCCTCGGCGGATGCCGCTGAGGCGCGCGAAAAGCTGATGACGCGGCGCTGGCCGGCGCAGGATATTCTGCCTTACATCGCGCTGATCGATGATCCGACCCACACGGCCAATGACGACGGGACCTATAACCTTTCCGAGGCCCAGGCCCGTGCGATCCTTGAGTTGCGCCTGCAGCGTCTCACGCAGATCGGCGTAAAAGAGGTGACCGACGAGCTGGAAGAACTGGCCGGTAAGATCAAGGAATACCTCGAAATTCTGGGCTCGCGCGAGCGGATCATGGGCATCATCGCGGACGAGCTGCGCGAAGTGCGTGAGCTTTTTGCTGTGCCCCGCCGCACCGAGATCGTCGACTGGTCCGGGGACATGGAAGACGAGGATCTGATCGCCCGCGAAGACATGGTGGTGACCGTGACTTCCGGTGGCTACATCAAGCGCACGCCTCTGGCTGATTTCCGTAGCCAGCGTCGCGGTGGCAAGGGTCTCGCCGGTATGCAGACCAAGGAAGAGGACGTCGTCACGACACTCTTTGTGGCCAATACGCACACACAACTTCTGTTTTTCACCACCGACGGGATGGCCTACAAGCTCAAGACCTGGCGTCTGCCACAAGGCGGGCGGACCTCCAAAGGCAAAGCCATTGTCAATATCCTGCCGATCCCTCCGGGGGTTTCTGTGGCCGCGATCCTGCCCATTGATCGCGACGAGGAAGACTGGTCTGAGCTGCAGATCGTCTTCGCAACCTCTGCCGGAACTGTGCGCCGTAACGCCTTGTCAGACTTCACAAATGTCATGCGCAACGGCAAGATCGCGATGAAGTTCGAGGACGAGCACGCCAATACGACGCTGATCAATGCACGCATTGCCTCGCCTGAGGATGATGTGATGCTGGTCACTGCCTCCGGTCGGGCCATCCGCTTTCCGTCGACGGATGTGCGGGTCTTTAATTCGCGGTCTTCGGTGGGAGTGCGCGGCGTGAAGCTCAGCGGTGATGACCGTGTGGTGTCAATGTCAGTGATCCGTCACTTTGATGCGACAGCAGACGAGCGCGCGGCTTACCTTAAGATGCGCCGGGCAATGGCCGGGCTTGCCGATGATGCGGACGCGCCGGGCGATGACGAGGAAACCGATGCCAATGCCACGATCAGCCCGGAGCGGTATGCGGAAATGTCGGCGGCCGAAAACCTGATCCTGACGCTGACCGCGCAGGGTGCGGGCAAGCTTTCTTCCAGCCATGATTATCCGGTGCGCGGGCGCGGCGGCATGGGTGTGCAGGCGATGGACAAAGCGATGCGCGGTGGCGCACTGGTTGCCTCCTTCCCGGTGGAGATGGACGACCAGATCATGCTGGCCACTTCCAAAGGCCAGTCGATCCGTGTGCCGGTTGACGGGATTTCCTTCCGCTCACGCTCCGCGGGCGGGGTGAAGGTCTTTAACACCGGCAAGGGCGAGGAAGTGGTCAGTGTTGCCTGGATCGCGGATCAGGGCGAAGAAACAGTCGGGGATGCGGCCGGCGGAGATGCCGAAAGCTGACGGCGCAGAACAGTTCGCTCCGGTCGCCGCCCGTTATTTTTCCTGATGTCCGGCTATTGCGGTCGTCTGTTCATCTGCTGCCACGATGTCTCTGGCGCAACCCGGCGTTAACTTCCGGCTGCTACACCCTGCGCCATGTGTCAGTCAGAGGACGGTATGAAACGGATTTTCAGCATCCTTTTGCTTTTGTGCAGCTATGCCACCAGCGCCTCTGCGCGCCATGTCGAAGCGGGCAACTGGGCGGCGGTCGCGATCGGAAACCGCTGCCTCGTCTATTCCCTGCACCCGGGGCGGGACACCTCGGGCACGCTGATTTTCGCATTTGAAGAAGGGGGTTACAACGCATCCTTCAAATATGAATACACGCCCTGGCCAGGCGACAGCGGCACGCCGTGGGACGCGCGTGACCTGCCCGTTTTTGAAGTGGATGAACGCGCGACCGACCTTGGGGCAGAGATGGGCACGTGGTTCGGCCAGGGAGGATACAGTCTTGAGCTGTCCGGCGGTTTCATCCCAGACGCTGTGATGTACATCATGGGTGCACAGCAGGTTGGTATCGGGCTGGAGCGCGCCGCGCACGGCAATGAATTGTGGATTTACGGGACTTTTTCCACAGATGGATTCTCCGACGTGCTTTCGCAGGCGGCGGACTGGTGTGCATTCGATCCGCGCGGCCTGCCCCGATCCTGATGCACCTTGCGCCTAGTGCGTGTTAACGCCGCAGGCCAGGCGCGCGACGCACCAACGCTGGCTGTGAAAGTAAGTCGCGCGTCCCCGGCACAGGCGCGCGCCACCGGATCACAGCCCGTAAATCCCGGTGAATTTCTCTTTGAGATAGGCCAGCAGCGGCGCCTCAGATGGCTCAGCGCCCCGCGCGCGGGCGATGACGTCGCGCGGCTCGTAAAGCCCGCCGTGGGTCTGGACGTTTTCGGCAAGCCACGCCGTGGCGCCCGAGGTATCACCGCGCGCCAGCTGGCTGTCGAGATCCGGCAGGGCTGCCCGCAGCGCCTCATGCAGGCAGCCGGCATAGACATTGCCGAGGCTATAGGTCGGAAAGTACCCCAGCAGCCCGACGGCCCAGTGCACATCCTGCAGAACGCCATGGGCAGGCTTGTCCACTTTGTAACCGAAATCGGCTTCAAACCGGTCATTCCAGGCAGCTTCAAGGTCTGAGACCAACAGATCACCCGATATCAGCGCGCGTTCGAGATCAAATCGCATCAGCACATGCAGATTGTACTGCAATTCGTCGGCTTCGGTTCGGATGTATCCGTCTGAGACCCGGTTCACCGTTGCGTAAAAGCTTTCCTCGTCGGGGATGCCGAAATCGCCGAAGGCGTCGCGCATTTCGCCATAGAGCCAGCCGGTAAAGGCGCGGCTGCGTCCGAGCTGGTTTTCGTAAATCCGGCTCTGGCTTTCATGCACGCCCATCGAGACGCCCTGCCCCAGCGGTGTCAGCAGATAGCCACGGCTGATATTCTGCTCGTAGCAGGCATGGCCGACTTCGTGGATCGTCGAGTAAAAACAGTTGAACGGATCGGTCTCGCTGGTGCGCGTCGTGATGCGCACATCAAGCCCGGAGCCGGAGCTGAACGGATGCACCGCCTTGTCCACACGCCCGTGGGTCATGTCATAGCCAAAGGCTTTTGCCAGTTTGCGGGTGAGCCGCATCTGCGTCGGTTCGTCAAAGGTGCCGGTCAGTCGGGCGGGCGCTTTGGCCTCGCGCACTGCCGCACGCAGATCTGTAAGCTCTGGCCGCAAAGCGCCGAACATGGCTTCGAGATCGGCGGCGGTGGTGCCCGGTTCATAATCCTGCAGCATGGCATCATAAAGATCGCCGTCACCGGCCAGCGCAGCGCCTTCTTCGCGTTTGAGCGCAATGACCTTTTCCAGCGCCGGCGCGAATGCGTCAAAGTCGCCTTCGGCGCGGGCATCGGCCCAGATGCCCTGGGTCTCCGAGGTCACCCGCGCAATTTCAGCCGCAAGCCGCGCGGGTACTTTCGAGCTCCGCTCGAAATTGCGGCGG
>CBDUCB010000307.1:0-3602 GCA_965365545.1 uncultured Roseobacter sp.
GTACCAGCAAAGCGTCAGCACCTGCCAGTACGGTGAGCAGGGAGCTGTCCTGCCGGTCGAAGGGCGTGATGCCCTCCTCGCCAAGGCGCGCGCGCATGTAGTGCTCGCGGGGTCCGTTTTCGGGCATGCCGCAGGCCAGCGGTGCTGTGGCGCGTCGTGCCGGTGCCATCGGCAGGCCCTGCATGGCCCGGACGAAGGGCGCGACAAACACCGTGCCGCAGACCAGCGCCGAAACCGGATTGCCGGGCAGGCCGATCATCGGCACACCACCAAGTCGCCCTGCCATCAGTGGTTTGCCAGGTCGCATCGCGACTTTGTAAAATGACTGTTCCATGCCCAGATCTGACGCTACTCCCGCCACCAGATCATGATCTCCGACCGAGGCGCCCCCGATGGTGATGATCAGATCGGCCGTCCCGGCGAGCGTCAGAGCCGCGCGCAGTGAGGGCTCATTATCACCTGCGATGGGCAACAGGCGCGGCAGTGCGCCCAGAGCTGCAAGCTGCGCCGCCAGCCCGAAAGTATTGGAGGCGATGATCTGATCCGGCCCCGGTGTCTCGCCCGGCATAACGAGCTCATCCCCCGTGGCGAGAATTGCAACCGATGGCGACCGCGCAACAGGCACGCGCGCGACGTTCATTGCGGCCAGCAGGGCGATATCCGCAGGGTTCAGCCGTCGTGGCGCCGTCACCTTATCACCGGCGCTGAAATCACCGCCGGCGGGGCGGATATTGTCCTTGTCCGCGATGTCGCGCCCGAGAGTGATCAGATTGCCGCGACGCGTCACGTCCTCCTGTATCACGACGAAATCGGTACCGTCAGGGACCGGCGCGCCGGTGAAAATACGGGTGCACTGACCGGGGCCGACGGTGCCCTCAAAGCGGTGCCCTGCCGCCGCTTCACCGATGACTTTGAACATTGCGTCCGGTTCGACCTCAGCCCGGCGCAGCGCATAGCCGTCCATTGATGAGGCGGCAAAGGGCGGTTGTGTGCGCGCGGCCGTGACATCGCGCGACAGTACCCGGCCGGCGGCATCGCGCAGCGCGACCTCTTCGGTCTCAGGCGCCGGCACGAGGGCGAAGAGCTGCTCAAGCGCCCCGGCGACCGAAATCATGACGCCTGATACCGGCCCGATTTGCCGCCGTCCTTGAGTACGACGCGGGTGCCTCCGATCTCCATGCCCTTATCGACGGCTTTGGCCATGTCATAAACGGTCAGAGCTGCGACCGAGGCCGCGGTCAGCGCTTCCATCTCGACGCCGGTCTGGCCGGTCGTTTTCACGGTGGCCTCAATACGGTAGCCGGGCAGGCCCGGATCAGGGGTCAGCTCCACCGCAACTTTGGTAACAGGCAGCGGGTGGCAAAGCGGGATAAGATCGGGCGTGCGCTTGGCCGCCATGATCCCGGCCAGCCGTGCCACGCCCAGAACGTCACCTTTCTTTGCGCGACCTTCCTGAATGATATCAAAGGTTTCCGGCAGCATCCTGATGTAACTTTCAGCCACGGCGATGCGGCTGGTCACGGGCTTTTCGCCCACATCGACCATATGTGCCGCGCCCTTGTCGTCAAAATGGGTGAGCTTTTCCGCCATGTTACATGCCGCCGGCGGTCGCCGGATTGGCGAGCAGTTTGCGGGTTGCAGCTTCCACATCATCATGGCGCATCAGGCTTTCGCCGATCAGAAAGACGCGGGCGCCATAACGGGCCATATCAGCCAGATCCTCAGGCGTACTGAGACCGGATTCCGCGACGATCAGGCGGTCGGCAGGTACATCGCGCGAAAGCTTGCGCGTGGTATCGAGAGAGGTTTCAAACGTTTTCAGATCACGATTATTGATGCCGATCATGCGGCTTTTCAACTGGCTCGCCCGCGCCAGTTCCCCGGCATCATGTACCTCAAGGAGCGCGTCCATGCCCCATTCGGCTGCTGCCTCTTCCAGTTCTTCGGCCTGGGCGTCTGATACGGACGCCATGATGATCAGAATGCAGTCAGCGCCGAGCGCGCGGGCCTCGGCCACCTGATAGGTGTCATACATGAAATCTTTGCGCAGAACCGGCAGGTCACAGGCGGCACGTGCGGCCACGAGATAGTCTTTGGATCCCTGAAAGCTCGGCTCATCCGTCAGCACCGACAGGCAGGTCGCACCCCCGTCCGCATAGGCCCTGGCGATTGCTGCGGGGTCAAAATCTGCGCGGATCAATCCTTTGGACGGGCTGGCTTTTTTTACCTCAGCGATCAGACCGTAGGCTTTGATTGATTCCTGATGCAGTGTTTCCGCAAAGGGCCGGACCTTGGGTGCTGCACGGGCTTCTGCCTCGACCGCCTCGAGTGGCTTTGCAGCCTTGTCGGCGGCTACTTCGTCCAGCTTATAGGCTTTGATTTTATCAAGGATGGTTTCAGTCATGGGGCCTCCGGCGCATCGGCCCAGTTTATGGACCGATGACCGCGTTCCTGCAACCACGCATTGGCCCGGCTGAAGGGCCGGGAGCCAAAAAATCCGCGCCGTGCAGAAAGCGGCGAGGGATGTGCCGTTGCGATCTTGAGATGCACTCCCGGGTTCACATCGCCGGCAGCCTTATGCGCGGCGGCCCCCCACAAAAGCCAGGCGCGGGGTGTGCCGGCCAGACGGTCGAGCACCTGAGCGGTCAGCACCTGCCAGCCGAGGCCGGCATGACCACCGGCATTACCGGCCGGAACGGTCAGGCAGGTATTCAGCAGTAACACGCCCTGATCGGCCCAGAACCGTAAATCTCCGGTCGCCGGACGTGCGCCCGTATCAGCTTCAAGCTCTTTGAAAATATTGCTCAGCGACCGGGGCAGAGGCGACACGCCGGGCTCTGTGGAAAACGCAAATCCGTGCGCATGTCCGGGCGTAGGGTAGGGATCCTGTCCAAGGATCACAACGCGCACATCATCGGGCGGCGTGCGGTCCAGCGCCGCGAAAATCCGGTGCTGCGGGGGCAGTATCTGCCGCGCATCATCGGCCAGCTTTGCCTCAATCCCGGGTAAAGTGTCGCGGAAAAACGGCAGCTCAGCCCAGGCCTGTGGCGGACGCAGATTCACGCGCCCTGCGTGATCCGCGCGACAGCCGCGATTTTCTCAGCCGCCGCACCGCTGTCGATCGAGGTCCGGGCCATTTCGACGCCCTCCTTCAGATCGCCGGCGGCGTCTGCAACCACGAGAGCCGCCGCAGCATTCAGCAGAACAGCATCGCGATAGGCAGAGGTCTCTCCGTCCAGAAGCGCTTTGAAATCACGTGCGTTTTCCTCGGGTGTGCCGCCGATGATCGCCTCAAAGGGATGCACCGGCAGGCCCGCGTCGTCCGGGTGGATTTCCATATCCGTGACAGTACCGTCCGGTCCGAGCGAGCAGATCCAGCTCACCCCGGTAATCGTCAGTTCATCAGTGCCGTCAGAGCCATGCACGAGCCAGGCCTTTTCCGAGCCCAGTGCGCCGAGTGTTTCGGCCATGGGGCGGATCAGATCGCGCGAAAAAGCACCGGTGAGCTGGCGTTTGACGCCCGCAGGGTTGGTCAGCGGGCCGAGAATATTGAAGATTGTGCGGGTGCCGAGCTCTGCGCGCGTGGGCATCACATGGGCTAT
>CBDUCB010000308.1:0-3583 GCA_965365545.1 uncultured Roseobacter sp.
CCAGCCGATTGTTGATATTGATCCGACAAATGCGGGTATCGCCTATGACGGGAGCGGTGGCTGTGAGGTGGCTTTGCGCTCGCCCTCTATCGGGGAAGACTATCTGGGCGGCTCCCTGACGCTGCACGACGGAATGGCGATCCTGTATACCCGCAGGCGGTCTTAATTTTTTAATTTACATAATTAAAAAGTAGGACCGCACTTTGATGCGGCGCTAGGCAAAGACCGCAAATATCAGCAGGAACCCGACCACAGCCGTCGCGAAAGCAATGCCCATCGGGAAGCGCCCGTCCGGGCTCAGGCTTTTCCAGCCGGTCGCGTCCGCCGGCACCATGCGTCGCACCGGAAGAAACAGTGCCATGGTTACGCCCATCGAAAGGCTGAAAGTCATCAGAAACTCGCTCCAGAGAGCGGTCGGCACAAACAGCATGATAACCGGGAAAAGTTTTGCGTCCCCGCCCCCGAAAACACGCAGCGCAAAGAGCGCAAAACAGACAACAAAGGTCGCGAGCCCTGCCAGCGTCCGCCAGAGCATCTCGTGCGTGTCGTGAAACAGAAACGGCAGGGTGAGCACAAACAAACCCAGCGCCAGCAGCACAAGGGTGTTGGGGATACGCATCATACGCAGATCGGTGAAAGCGGCGGCCAGAATGACCGGGGCGACGACGGCGAGCGGGATAAATTCAGCAGTTAACATCATGAGGCCAGCAGAACGCCAGTTCCCGATGCAAGGCGCTCATCGATCGATACGAGCCTGTGAGACAATTCGTAAAAGTCGCTCACATCCACCTTGGCGTAAATGTTGCGCAGATGACTGCGGACGGTATGTGCACTGATGTCGAGTTTGCCCGGAAGGGCCTTATAGGAGATGCCGCGGCTGACCACATGACAGATACGGAATTCCGAACGGGTCAGCTGATAGGGGTTCGTGTCCGAAAGGATCGGTGCGCCCGATGGAGCAGCACTGCTCCTGCCCGGTCTGAGATTGCGCTGGATTGCCTCTTCGATGATCTGCGGCGCGCGCGACGTGTAAAAAAGCGGCAGCGCCTGGGCGATTTCTTCGCAGAATGTCACGGTCTTTCGATCGGCAATATGGGCGAAGTGCATTTCGATGCGGTCAACGTGACGTTTGTTGACCTCGAGCACCATGATCAGCGAGTCCCGGCAGCCCGAAGCCTGATACCAGCGATCGGTGATGGTGCGCGATGATTCAGATACGTCATCAAGGCGCGAGCGGAAGACGCAGGCCCCGGTGCGCAGACCCCAGGGGTTCGCCTCGAGAATATTGTCACAAAACGGACGCGTCAGAGTGCCAAGACCCCCTTTGGAGACCACGGATTTCGCCACGACGCGGGCGGTTTTGTCGTCTTTGTACTTGCGGCTGAGCAAAACGGATCGTGCGCCCGCTGCCACAGCCAGCTGATGCAGCCCGACCTCGAGGCTGTCTACGCCCCGCAGGCATGCGGCAAATCCCGAAACAGGTTTAAAAATGGTCGAGAGCAGCGCGCTCGAGAAATCGGGGGTATCAATCCTGGTCACAAAAACAACCTGCGTCTTAAACGCAGTGGTCACCGAAAACCGGTCTGAATTACCACCGCGTACGAACGCCCCCAACCGGGATGTTTATAACTTTAGCAAAACCTTAAATCAATCAGGATGCGCATTATCGTAAATGAAAGACGCCCTACTGTTTACCTTTTGTTAACAGAATAAACAAAACAGATCAGAGTGTTACAGATGCAGAAACCGGGGCCTCTGTCCGCAGGCCGCCGACCGGCACGGGCGCGTTTTCTGCTGCATTATAGTGAATGAGATTCGCACCCTCTTTTACAGGTGGCTCATTAAGGGATCACGCTGCAATACAATGACGTACCGGCGGCACGATCTGCCGCCTGTCAGCGCGCCGTGCCCGCACAGCGATCTTAACTGACACATCATGATCTGCACCGACAGCTCCCGCATCCTGCGACTCACACACAGAATCGCCATGATTCAGACCAATTGAGGCAGCACGCAGCCCCATTTCGCCCCATTTTCTCCCCATTCCGGCAAGTTTTACATCTTTGAGTTGCAAACCCGTCCGTTTGTGGTGAGGCGACCCGCGAAATGAGACCTTAAACCTGTTGATACCGGGACAGTCCGGCAGAAGGGGCCGCACGGCGCGGTCCTGGTTTAGTTAGAGTAACTAGGAGAACTACAATGAAAGATATGTTTCTGAGCACATGGGTCCGTCTGCGTCACTGCGATGAAGGTGCGACTCTGGTTGAGTACGGTATTGCCGTTACCCTGGCCGTCGCCGTTGGTGTGACTGCCCTGGGCCTGCTCGGCACCGCCATCATCGGGGAACTGAACGAAGCCGAAGCGCTGATGTAATCCCCGAACTACGTCCTGCGGTCTGGCTGCCCCAGCCCGCAGGACGCTTCCTCCACATACAACCCTCAGGTGACACATGACATTTGCACTCAAATCAACTTTCCGCCGTCTGGTGAAAAATGAATTTGGAGCGACCCTGGTTGAATACGGGATTGCTATTTCACTGGCCGTAACCGTTGGCGTCATCGCTCTCGGAGCGCTTTCCGGGGCAATCAACACAAACCTGGGTGAAGCCGAAGCCACAATGCAGTGAGCCAAGGCACCCTGACATGAAACGAAAGGAATAAACCATGCGCTTAGGATCAGTAGTAATGGCCCTTGCAGGGCTTTCCATAGCAGGGGGCTCCGTCTACGCAGTAAGACATGTGATGAATGAATCCTCTGTCCAGGCGCAAGAGGCAAATTCCTCGGTCGTCCGGGTGCTTGCTGCGTCGCAGGAAATCCCGTTTGGGCATGCCGTCGAAAACCACATGCTGATGACGATCGAATGGCCCGCTGAAAGCGTGCCTCCCGGCGTTTTTTCAGACCGTGAAGAAATCCTCGGCGGTGCCGGTGCTGAACCGCGTCGCGCGAAAGCACACATCGCTCAGGGCGAACCGCTGCTCAATTCCAAGCTGTCGGCCTTTGGTGAGAAAGTCACCATCGTTCAGACGCTGGGCGACAATACCCGCGCCATGGCGATCAAGGTCGGCGCAGACACCGCGGTTGGCGGATTTGTGACACCGGGCGATTTTGTCGACGTCGTTCTGACCCAGGGTCGCGACAAAGACATCCGCGCGGTCACCATCCTGCAGAACATCCGCGTGATCGGTGTCGATCAGAGTGCGGATCAGCAGTCGGACGAGACCGCAGTGGCCCGCACCGTAACCGTTGAGGTGACGCCTGATCAGGGACAGCGCCTGGCGCTTGCCCAGAAAGCCGGCACTCTGAGCCTGTCTCTGCGCACGCTGACCGGTGCTGTTGACGAACCGCTCGAGAGCCTTCGTCTGTCGGATCTGATGCGTGAAGTCTCTCCTGTTGTGGACGAAACCAAGGCTGCGACCATCAGGGTCCGCCGCGGTATTTCTGAAATTCAGGAAGAGAGTATTTACTAAGTAATCGAAGCACTTATGCGTATTGGAGCTGAGAAAATGGTTATTCAATCTGTGAACAACTTCCATCAGGACGAAGAGGGCGGCATCCTTGTTTTCGCCGGCCTGTCCCTCGCGGT
>CBDUCB010000309.1:0-3566 GCA_965365545.1 uncultured Roseobacter sp.
CCTTCACGCTGCAGCTTTTTCTTCAGGGCACGAAGCGCCTGATCGACATTGTTGTCGCGAACACTAACCTGCATGTGGTTTTCACCACCTTTCTAAGTTGAGTTGCAAGGATTTGCAGGAAGTGGGCATATAGCAAGGACGCACTATCTTGTCCAGTCCAACGCGTATTTTACCCGGGAGCAGATCCATGACCGTTTCTTATGACGATGCCAGAACCGCGCTGCTGGATGCAGCTCTTTTGCACGTGCCCTTTGACGGCTGGTCAGAGGCCACTTTTCAGGCCGCGATGCGCGATGCGGAAATTGCCCCCGGCGTAGCGCGGGCCGTCTGTCCGCGCGGGGCTGTTGATCTGGCCATCGCTTTTCACAGGAACGGCGATCAGGTGATGCTCGACAAGCTTGCCGCGACCGATATGTCCGGTCTTAAGTTCAGCGAGAAAGTGACCGAGGCGGTGTGGATGCGCATCGGGGCCAATGACAATAAAGAGGCTGTGCGCCGGGGCACGACGCTCTTTGCGCTGCCGGTTTATGCCGGTGACGGGGCGCGGCTGATCTGGGGTACGGCGGATCATATCTGGACAGCCCTCGGCGACACGTCAGACGATTACAACTGGTACACCAAGCGCGCGACACTCAGCGGTGTTTATTCGTCTACAGTGCTCTACTGGCTGGGCGATGACAGCCCTGACGCCATGGCCACGCGCGCTTTTCTTGAGCGCCGGATCGGAGATGTGATGCAGATCGAGAAGCTTAAATCGCAGGTCCGCAAGAGCCCGACACTGAGCCGCCTGATGGCCGGTCCGGAGTGGGTGCTGGGCCGGATTAAACCGCCGGCGCGGGTACAACGCGATACAATGCCGGGCAGCTGGACAGCCCCGCGCGGAGATGCAGGCAGGCCCTGAGCCCGCACAAAAGGTCGCCCGGGACCACCAGGATTAGGTGCAGCATCCGGTTTTCTGCGGGTGTCGGGCCTGTTAGAGAAAGATAACAGAGCTGAAGGACCCTGCCGATGACCGAGATGATGCGCGCCGTTGAGATTACCAGAGCAGGCGGGCCGGATGTGCTGCAGATCACTGAGCGACCGGTGCCGCAGCCTGCGCATGGTCAGGTGGTAATCAAAGTGGCCTTTGCCGGTGTGAACCGCCCCGATGCATTGCAGCGCGCGGGCCTTTATGACCCGCCGGCCGGTGCGAGCGACCTGCCTGGTCTGGAAGCGTCGGGAGAAATTGTGGCCGTGGGCACGGGGGTGTCAGGAGTGGTCCCCGGCGATACGGTCTGTGCCCTGCTGCCGGGCGGGGGATATGCTGAATACGTCGCAACACCTGCCGCGCACTGCCTGCCGGTACCCGACAGGTTGTCTCTTAAAGAGGCCGCCTGCCTGCCTGAGACCTTCTTTACGGTCTGGTCAAATGTGTTTGGCCGGGGCGGTCTGAAGGCGGGTGAAAAGTTTCTCGTACACGGGGGCTCGTCAGGCATCGGCACGACAGCGATCCAGCTGGCCCGGGCCTTTGGCGCGCGGGTCTTTACGACGGCCGGGTCCGCGGAGAAGTGCGAAGCCTGCCTGCGGCTCGGCGCCGAGATCGCGATCAATTACCGCGACGAGGATTTCGTGGAGCGTCTCAGGGCTGAGGGCGGCGCTGACCTGATCCTTGATATGGTCGGCGGCGACTACATCCCGCGCAATCTGAAAACCCTCGCCGATGACGGGCGGCTGGTGCAGATCGCTTTTCTGGGCGGGCCGAAGGTCGAAGTAAATTTTGTGCAGCTCATGACCCGGCGGCTGACGATGACCGGCAGCACCCTGCGTCCGCAAAGTGATCTGGCCAAGGCCCGGATCGCCGAAGAGCTGCGCGAAGCCGTCTGGCCGCTGATCAGCGCCGGCCGTGTCGCGCCGGTCATGGATCAGGAATATACGCTGGAAAACGCCGCGGATGCGCATACCCGCATGGAAAGCTCAGAACATGTCGGCAAGATCGTCCTGAAAGCCGGCGGTTAGCGCAGAAGCCCGTCTTATCCCCGGGGTTACGGTCCCGATACAGACCGCAGGAGGAGCCCGAGCGCCGGAAGGGCAGAAAACGCAGTGAGGCTGCCCAAAAAGAGTGCGGCCGCAATATTCACGGTCTGCAGCGGCCATAGCCAGCGCCGCGCCAGTCCGGACACCTGATTGAGCGAAAAGATCAGGATCACACAGATCGCGAATGCGACGAGCTGTAACCGGGGCGCGGTCAGCTGCCGAAGGCCTGCAGACAGTGCGACGGGCAGGGCGATGTTGACGAGGGCCACCGCAAGCACCGGCGGCAAGCTCACCGGACCGGCTGAAAGAGCGCACTCGGTGACGGGCAGTCGAGCAATACATCAGGCCCGCATTTGCGCGGCTCAAGATCGCGCGACAGGCAGATGCGCGCCTCCTGGATCTGACCTTCTTTGCAGGTGATTGTAATCATGTCGGGGCCCAGCTGCGGATTAGCTTCCAGAAAGGCGTCCTCAACGACGGAGGCCGGCAACCGTACAGGATCCGTAAGCTGTCTGAAAATCTGAGGCCGTACCACCCGCCCGTAAGCCTCGCGTGACAGCGCATAATAATCCGTGGCGTCCAGACCCGAGCAGACCCCGTGCTTTTTCCACTGGTGCCACGCCAGCCCCGGGGTGCCCATCACATCAGCCATGTCAGCGGTCATGCGCCGCGTGGGCGAACTTTCGCGGGTCCGGCAGTACTCAGGATAGCCGCGGTCATACTGCGGCCACAGCCCGTGCAGGATCCAGCCGTGGCCGGTGCCGGGCCCGCACTGCGGCGAATTACGGTCGTCGCCTTCGCGCAGGCACCAGTTCGGTGACCAGCTCAGCGACAGGACATAATAGTCAAATGCACCGGCGCGGTCGTTTTCTGCCATGACGGGCAGGGCGGCCAGCAGCCAGATCACAAGCGCGCGCATTGGGTCTTTCCTTATGTCGTTTTCGCGACTATACAGCGCCCGAGTTCCCCCACAACGGAAACCCGTCCCGGACCCGGGACCGCCCTTCCAGGCGACGGGGAAGATGTGGGCCGAAAGAGATGTCGCAGGAGAAGAAAAATGGCACAACCGATCATGGCAAAAGCCACCGCTGTCTGGCTGGTCGATAACACTACTATCAGTTTTAAGCAGATCGCTGATTTTGTAGGCATGCACGAGCTGGAAGTTCAGGGCATTGCTGACGGAGACGTGGCCCAGGGCGTCAAAGGATTTGATCCGATCGCCAACAACCAGCTGACGCAGGATGAGATCGATGCTGCACAGGCCAGCCCGACGCACAAACTGCAGCTGAAATTCAACGCCGCAGCCCAGGGCGAGGAAAAGCGCCGCGGGCCGCGCTATACTCCGCTCAGCAAACGCCAGGACCGTCCGGCATCGATCCTGTGGCTGGTGAAGTTCCACCCCGAACTGAGCGATGCACAGATCAGCAAGCTGGTGGGAACGACCAAACCCACCATTCAGGCAATTCGCGAGCGCACGCACTGGAACATCTCAAACATTCAGCCGATCGATCCGGTTGCCCTCGGGCTCTGCAAACAATCCGAGCTTGATGCGG
>CBDUCB010000310.1:0-3566 GCA_965365545.1 uncultured Roseobacter sp.
GCTCCATCGGAATTTCGGAGAGTTCGCCGTTCCATCGTTGCGCGGCGTTTCGGCGCCAGTTCTCAAAGCAACCGCCGGTTCGAGATGATCGCGCGGCTGGGAGGGGCTTCATGCGTGCTGGTTGTGGGTCTCGTGCTGTTCACCTCGGTATGGATGTCACATCCGCAAGCCGCAGCGCTGCCTGTGAATACGCAGGCAGAGACACAGGTCTCAAAACTGACCGGGCTCATTGAGTGACTGCAGAAATAAAGCCTTGGGATGCGATGGCGTGCGTCTGATGGCGCAGCGCGGACGGGTGGCAGCAGTCTCTTTTCATCACGTGAGACAAAAAAGCGGAACGAGAGCATGGTTGCATTATTCCTGAACGCATACCGCCTGCTGAAGGCCATCGTCCGGTCCTGGAACGATCCTCACTTTCGGGGTGGCCTGCTGCTGTGCGTCGCAATCCTGGCGTCGGGAACGGTCTTTTACAGCAGTGTCGAAGGCTGGCACTGGCTCGACGCACTTTACTTCAGCGCCACGACGCTTTCGACAGTGGGATACGGCGACCTGTACCCTGAAACTCAGATCGGCAAAGTTTTTACTGTCATCTACATCTTTGTGGGAGTTGGTGTTTTTGTTGCGCTGTTTGCACAATTCGCCAAAGCTCTCCTGAGACACGACGATGAGGTGGCGGGGGATGAATGAAGCGCTCCGGCACGCCATCGGACGCCTGAGACAGCAGTCAGAAAGAGATGTTTAATTGAACGAGAGTATTTCGCACGCTGCGTTCTTTGAGAGCTACTGGATCTACCTCGTTGCGCCATTTGTACTGGTTGTGGCATTTTATGGTATCAGGCGTATTGCGTTCCTCAGGACCTTTTATTCAAAGCTCCTGTGGCTCGTGGCAATCATCGAGGTTTGCGTTTACGTGGCCGCTGCCTACAGTCTCGGGCTGCTGATTGAGGGTGTGATACTCGGTCTTGGCCTGGACTGGGAATTTCTCAGGGACGGGGACTTGCCTACGCTCCTGCTTCATATGGCGGGCTTTGCAGGGGCTGCGCGTTTTGTCGAGGTCTGGCTTTTGTCGTTTGATCCGGCGGACGACAGACTGTCCTTGTCCCGTCTGACGCGAACGGTTCTCTATGGGGCTGGTCTGTTAACCGGCGCACTCACCTTCCTCGTCTCACATGGATATACCTTCCTGTCGATTTCCACCGGCGCGCTCGCGGCTGTGCTGGCCTTTGCACTGCAGCGCAGCATGGGCGATCTGATCGCAGGGGTCGCGATGACGTCGGAGGGAGTTTTCAGGATTGGCGACTGGGTGCGTCTGGAAGACGGCATGGAAGCAGAAATCGTGGATATCGACTGGAGAGCCACGCATCTGAAAGGCTGGGACCGCGCCGTTACGGTTATTCCGAATGCCTCTCTTGCCAGTCAGAAACTGGTAAAGCTGCCCCGCAAGAAACAAGCTTTTGCGCAAAGCTATGAGCTCAGCGTGTCCGGCGCTCAGGATCCGGAACTGGTCAAAAACCTGCTGGATGAGGCGGCCAGACGTTCGGCAGGTGTACTGGATCGTCCTGCACCGGTGATACGCCTTGCAGACATATCGAGTGACCCGTACCAGTATTCGCTCTGGGTGCATTTTGAGAACTATATGGCGATGTTTGCCGCGCGTGACGAGTTGTTTTCCAACATCCACACAGAATTCCGCAATGCAGGGTTTTCCATTTCGCCGGAGGTTCTGGACCTGCGCAATTCGAAAGCTGATACGGGTGTTTCTGACATGAACCATGACAGGGACACTACCCGTCAGAAATAGGCTTCTATGCACATACGAAACGGTAAATTCCATGTGGAAAGCAGCGGCGTCCGGTCACGGGGCATGTTTTTGCTGATCTCTCGTGCGCTGCTGGTACTGATCGTTTCAGCGGCGCTGACAGCCTGTGCCTATCGTGAGCACGCCATTATTGGTGCCAAAGACGCCGACCTGACCGCATCGGACGTTCAGGGCACGAAACGTCACGACATCTATGTTATGACAACGCGGCAACCATCTGCAGATCCCGCGCGCATGTACTCGGGAAAACGAAGCCGCACGCTGGATTTTGCCAAAGTCACGGTGACCATTCCTCCGGGTCACCAACCGGGGCAGATTGAACGCCCGAAGCGTCTGCCACCCGATGCCCGACGGGAAATGACGGTCGTCGATCCGGTGAAGTATGCCAGTCAGGACGACATCACAGCTGATATGAACCGGGCTATTCGATCTGACGGAACGAGAGCCTCAATTCTGGTCTTCGTGCACGGGTATAACACAACCTTTACCGATGCAGTGCTGCGCCTGGGGCAATTCGTCGAAGATTCTGGTTTTGAGGGCATTCCTGTCCTCTTTACCTGGGCCTCAGCGGGAAAACTCACGGACTACGTGTACGATATAAACAGCGCCCTTTCCGCCCGCAACGCGTTGCTTGAGGCGTCAGAAGTTATGAAGAGTACCAATGCGCATTCGATCAATATCATGGCGCATTCGATGGGAAATTTTCTGACGGTGGAAGCTATGAGGCAGGCCCGCCTTCAAAACCGGTTTAACAGTTCGGGGAAGGTGCGGAACATTGTTCTCGCCTCTGCTGATATTGATGTCGATGTCTTCGCGGAACAGATGTCGGCCTTTGATCCGTCAGAACGCAAATTCTACGTTCTTGTGTCAGAAGATGACAAAGCACTTGCGACGTCCAGATTTCTGGCGCGCGGCGTCAACCGCGTTGGCGATGCTGACACAGAACAGCTGGAAGCTCTGGGTGTCACGGTCATCGATCTTACGACGGTGAGTGATCGCGAAAGTTCCAACCACTCGAAATTTGCAAACTCTCCCGAAGTTGTCCGGATCATTGGCGGTCGGATGCTGAAGGGCGACTCCATACACCCCTCTCCTGTTGAACCGGGCGTTCTCGCCGGTATCTTCGCGAGCCTGAACAGCGTAACGCAGAGCATTCTGAGCCCGGGCAACTGACGGCCGTTAAAACCCGTGCGAGGTAAGTGATTAAAAAAGACACTTGGAACGGCGCGGCAGTACAACGGTTTCGGTGGCGTACCCGGCCAATCAGTCAGCCAACAGATTGCCTTTCCGCAGTGAAGCTTCTCGACGCAAAATATTTTCGCCAAGCTCGGGGATAAGGGCTTCATCGCCCCGGAGAAAGACGGCAACTGGTATCACCGGCGTGTCCATGAGTGGCGCTTGACGACCACGCCGATGCAGACTGCGACCGGCAGGAAAAGCCCAACAGACGACTGAAAAAACTGGCGGCCAAAACAAAAGCCGGTCCGCCTGAGCACCCGTCGCCCGCTCCGATTGGTCCACCACAAAACCCATGGTCCGTTTCCGGGTCCACCAGAGAATCTGTCAGCGGCAATTCCGGCAAATCCCCGGGTACTCAGGTGTGTCACCGATACTTACCACTCTCACAGAAGGAACGCGCAAATGACAGATGAGACAGATTTACCCACAACGGCCATAGACCTTCATCGAACAAGGCCGACGTTCAGCACGGATGAGGACGGCGTGGTTCAGATCAATACGGATGAGC
>CBDUCB010000311.1:0-3538 GCA_965365545.1 uncultured Roseobacter sp.
GTCGAATGCCGTGCCCGAAGCCGTGGACCGCGTGGCCCCCGAGGCTGTTTCACAGCCCGACCCCGAAGCGACCCCCGACCCGGTGGAGCAGGAAGCGGTGGCTCAGGATGAGACAGGCGGGCAGGAGCAGGAGCCGGCAGAGGCCACAGCCCCTGAGGCCGCTGCAACCGAGATCGTGACGGAGGCCGAAAAACCGGCCAGCACGCTGACAACCAGCCCGCGTCCGCCGGCCCGGCCAAAGGCGCCGGCACCGCAGACGGTGGCGCAGCCTGCACCTGATGCAACACCGGCCCCGGCCCCGCCTGCCGAAACACCGGCGCCTGCTTCCGATGCGCTGAATGACGCGCTCGCTGAAGCGCTGGAGACGCCGTCTTCTGCGCCGGCAGTGCCCAGTGGCCCGCCGCTGACAGCAGGTGAGAAAGAAACCCTGCGCGTGGCTGTATCAAACTGCTGGAACGTCGGATCACTTTCCACTGATGCGCTGCGGACAACAGTTGTGGTCACCGTATCCATGACGCAGGATGGGAAACCGGTGACGGGCTCGATTACGATGGCCTCGAGTTCCGGCGGGTCGGATACTGCCGCGCGTCAGGCCTTTGAGGCGGCACGCCGGGCGATCATCCGCTGCGGGGCGTCGGGTTTTGATCTGCCGGCTGATAAATACGGCCAATGGCAGGAAATTGAAATGACGTTCAATCCTGAAAGGATGCGTGTCAAATGAGACTTCAGGCATTTTTTACCGGGCTTGCGATGGCGTTGACGCTGCTTGCGGCCTCGCCGGTGCCCGCACAGGACGGCCCGCTGCGTATTGAGATCACCGAAGGGGTAATCGAGCCGCTGCCCTTTGCCCTGCCGGTCTTTGAAGCTGAAACCGCCGGAGCGGGAGATCTTGCCGCACAGATCAGCCAGGTGGTCTCGGCTGATCTCATTGGCACCGGGCTCTTTCGCGAAATCCCGGCCTCGGCCTTTATCAGCAATGTGAGCAGTTTCGCAGCACCGGTGCAGTATGCTGACTGGAAAGCGATCAACGCTCAGGCGCTGATCACCGGCGCGACTGCGGTCAATGGCGGACAACTGACTGTAAAGTTCCGGCTTTATGATGTTTTCTCAGGGGCCGAGATGGGTTCAGGTCTGCAGTTCTCCGGCACGACGGAGGGCTGGCGGCGCATGGCGCATAAAGTGGCCGATGCAGTTTACAGCCGGATCACCGGCGAGGGCGCTTATTTCGACAGCCGCGTGGCCTATGTGGCCGAAACCGGGCCCAAGGATGCCCGGCGCAAGCGGATCGGCATCATGGATTACGATGGTGCCAACGTGCAATACCTTACCGGCGACGACTCCATTGTGCTTGCGCCCCGGTTCTCGCCCGACGGGCGCAGCATCCTCTATACCAGCTATGAGACTGGATATCCGCGCATCTATCTGCTCGACGTGGCCTCGGTGCAGCGCCGGGCGCTGGAAAGCCAGGAAGGCACAATGAGTTTCGCGCCGCGCTTTGCCCCGGACGGGCAGCGCATCGTCTTTTCCCTGAGCCAGGGCGGTAATACCGATATCTATGCGCTCAACCTCAGCGGCGGCGCACCGGTGCGCCTGACCTCGGCGCCTTCGATCGAGACCGCGCCCAGCTTCTCACCCGATGGCAGCCGGATCGTTTTTGAAAGCGACCGCTCCGGCTCCCAGCAGCTTTATATCATGCCGTCCACTGGCGGAGAGGCGACGCGCATTTCCTTCGGGCCCGGGCGCTATGGCACACCGGTCTGGTCGCCGCGCGGGGATCTGATTGCCTTTACCAAACAGAACGGCGGGCGGTTTCACATCGGGGTCATGCGCACGGATGGCGGAGAAGAGCGCCTTCTGACGGCGTCTTTCCTTGATGAGGGACCCACCTGGGCGCCCAATGGGCGGGTGATCATGTTTACCCGTGAAACCCAGGGCGAGGGTGGACGTTCCTCGCTTTATTCTGTTGATATCACCGGTCGGAACCTGCGTCCTGTACGCACCCCGGAGGGCGGATCTGACCCGTCCTGGTCGCCGCTGCTGGAATAAAACGAGGCACAGCGCCCCGTTCCCATGACCGCAGTGCTGTGCTAGAAACTGAGACAATAATAAGAGCAATCAGAGCTGAGAGATACAGAGCATGAAACTGACAACAAAAATCGTTCTTCTGGTGGCCGGCCTTGCGCTGGCAGCCTGTACAAATCCTGACCGCTTCGGTGCAGACGGCGCCGGCGGAGCAGGCGGTATCGGTGGCCCGCTGGTGCCCGGCAGCGTCAATGACCCGACCTCTACGGCATACTTCAACCAGACCGTGGGTGACCGCGTCCTTTTTGCCGTGGACCAGTCTGACGTAACTTCCGAGGGTCAGGTCACCCTCGACGGACAGGCGCAATGGTTGCTGACCAACACTGATTACACCGCCGTCATCGAAGGCCACGCAGACGAGCAGGGCACCCGTGAATATAACGTGGCTCTGGGTGCGCGACGCGCCAATGCAGTGCGTGAGTATCTGATCTCACGCGGGGTGGCCGGCAACCGTCTGCGTACCGTCAGCTATGGTAAAGAGCGCCCCATCGAGATCTGCAGTAACGAGGCCTGCTATGCCAAGAACCGCCGCGCGGTTACGGTGCTGGCCGCTGGTCTGACGGGGTGATCTCATGCGCCTGATCGCAGCCCTTTTCGTGTCAGTTGCTCTGCTGGTTCCGGCCGCAGAGGCGCAGGACCGCGAGCAGACCCTGGCGGATATCCGTCAGGAACTGAACGTTCTTTACGTGGACATGCAGAAACTGCGCCGTGAGCTATCGACGACCGGCGCGCCCACCGTGCAAAATGGCGGCGGATCGGTGCTCGAAAGGGTCGCGGCGATCGAATCCGAACTGCAGCGCCTGACCTCTAAAACCGAAGAGATCGAATTCCGGATCAACCGGATTGTTGAGGATGGCACCAACCGGATCGGGGATCTTGAATTCCGTCTGGTGGAACTTGAAGGCGGTGATATCGGCAGCCTTGGTGAAACCACAACGCTTGGCGGAGACAGTGGTGCGCCGCAGGGCGGCAGTACAGCCGCAGCACCCGTCACCGGCGGAGGTGCAGCGCCGGTCGTTGATCCCGGCACGGGCATGCAGCTTGCCGTGGGCGAAGAAGACGATTTCAAGAGGGCGCAGCAGTCTCTGGCCAACGAAGACTACCGCACGGCGGCAGATCAGTTTGCCAGTTTCAAAGATACCTATCCGGGCAGCCCTCTGGCCGCCGGTGCCGGGCTCGGTCGCGGTGAAGCGCTCGAAAAAACCGGTGATGTGAAAGAAGCGGCCCGGGCCTATCTCGACGGCTTCAGCGCGGATCCCACCGGTCCGGTTGCGGCTGAGGCACTCTTCCGGCTTGGCCGGTCGCTGGGTGCGCTGGGCCAGACCAGCGAGGCCTGCCTGACGCTGCGCGAAGTCGAAGCGCGTTTTCCCGGAAACCCGTCTGTGTCTCAGGCGCAGGCTGAGATGGCTGCACTGAACTGCGGCTGAGCCATGTCCGCTGAGCTTATCAGCGCGGT
>CBDUCB010000312.1:0-3496 GCA_965365545.1 uncultured Roseobacter sp.
AAGGGACAGCCTCATTGTCCTTGCAGAGACTGGTTCGCATCCGTCTGACACCACCCGCGCCTCGTTTTAATACATAAATGTGGATCAGGTTCGGTCATCAGATAACCTGACCCAAATCATGCTGGTTTGATCCGACACTGCGCCGATCCCGTCGCGGGCCATTTTTCCCGAAAACCCCCGCGATTACCGGGCCTGTTCAAACCGGATAAGAGAACTCCCGGATTACGCGCCAGATTGCCTGGTTAGCCGCGGCCAGTTCTTTAAGCGATGCCTCGATACCTTCAATGGCCTTCCGGTCCAACTGGGTCATCTGGCCGACCTTGATCTGGTTCTTACGATCAGCAACGCGCATCTGGATGGCTGAAAAATCACCACTCTGATTATCAAAAGAATAAATACAATGGTTATATTTGTTTCGCAATCCGGCCAGCTTTTGCACGTCGCCGGTTATTTTCAGAACGGCGTCGCGTTCGTGTTGCGCAACGCGATCCAGTTTCGCAAGTCTCTGAACCAGATCGATGCGCGCGCGCGTCGTGTTGAGTGTCAGGAACGTAACAACAGCTGTCTCCTTGTCCGTGCCGGACAGACCGGCAATCAGGTGGATCAATAAGCTTTCCGTATTCGTCCAGGAATAGTTCAGCCGTCCCAGCAACAGCAAAAATCTGTCAAACGCCTGTTCGGCTTCTGTGTCAGAGATCTTTCCGCGCGGTGCTGCATCTGTCTGCATGATGGCGTCTTCCTCCGCTGCCTCACCGGGACGAATGATGGGCGTAGAACTTCCTGCTGGCGCTGGTCCTGTTCGCGACGCCCAGTTTGCCAAAGATGTTGTGTACGTGAAGTTTGACGGTATGGACGGACAGGCCGAGTTCTTCAGCAATTGAGCGGTTTTTTCGTCCCTTGGCAATGAGCGCCATAATCTGCGTCTCGCGCGCCGTCAGGTTTTCCAGCTCCGGATAAAGCGGCTCCGGAGTGCTCCCGGGAGACTGCTCGACAGGTACTTGGTCCCGCGCGCAGGGCGTGGCTTTGCTGAGCCGGCTCTGCGTATCCAGTATCTCAGACGGCAGGAAATCCTCTCCCAGAACGATGAGTTTCAGCGTGGCCAGCCATGCATCGATTGCCACATTCATAGGCAGAAATCTGACAGGCCGGCTGTTGTCAGAGCGCTGACTCTGGGCAAAAAACGCGCGTGCGCTTTCGGGTCTGTGATAGGCAAACACGACCGTAAGATCATTGCGGAAGAGCGAAAGCCTGGCCGACATGTCCTGAAATCCAGTGCAGGAATCTTCATCAACCACAATCAGAGATACCGAAGAGCGCATGAGCGGATCAAATCGCTGGATGCCCGGAAGGTCATCAACATGCATTATCTCTGCTTCCGTAAAATCTGCCGCCACAAGATTAAGCAGCCGGCCGGAAAAAGCGAGCTGGTCTCCTACGAACACGATCACCTGCTGAGATTGTTTCGGCGCCTGAACTGAGGGAAGCCGGCCGCCGTAATTGACAGTACCTCTGGAATAAATTTCTTCCACAAAAAAAGCCCCCGCTCTTTAATCAAACCAAAAACTTTTTCACCCGACTTATCCCTGAAGCGGCCCCATGGCCCTTGCGAAATAATATTTCATCCATCAGGCGAGCAGTTAACCAAATATTAACATATCACCTTCGGCTCGGGCAAGTTTTCCCCGTTTTTAACTGGTTTTTACATCTTTAGGACTAATCAAAGGGATTGCTTTCAGGCCTGCAGATGTCCTTGCGTAAGCTTTTAACCCTATGGTCTAGTAACGTTGTACGGATTCGCGTTTAAGCCGGTCTTCCGCTGCATAAATTATTGATATGCGAAACAATATGAGCGCATAAATTCAGTGCATTCAACAGGTTGGACCGTTCTAAATACTTCGCCTGATTGTTTTGCCGTGGGCCCTGGATCAATCTGATCAGGCGCGCTTTGAAGTGCGTCTGAAAAACCAATTTTTTTAAACGAACGGAACCGCTCCCCGATTTCCGGGAAAGGCAGCCCATTGTCCGGGTTTTGCCGCCAGCGAAGGCCGTTCACAGAATGGGGGTGCCGCCAGAGGAAAACGCAAGTTCATACGGGCATGCGCAGGGTTTCTTTTGGGGGCCTCCCGCTGCTCACACATCATGACAAACCAACTTAACACGCCTGTGGCCGGCCACTTTGGAAATGACTGGTGGCGTCATCGGGCATCAGTAAAGGAACTGGAATCATGTCAAAGGAAAGAAGTCATCAGACAACGCAGATGGTGTTCGACGACATTAATGTGGACACCGCGAACGTAGATCTGGATGCAGATATCGATATTGAAGAAGCCGATATCGATCTGGACAAACAGCAACAGCAACAACAGCAGGACCAGACGACTGACACCGATGTCGACCAGGGTCAGGACCAGGATCAGGGTCAGGACCAGGATCAGGGTCAGGAACAGGGCCAGCAGCAACAGACCAGCTCGAACGCCGAACAGACCAATGGTGGCGATGACAGCAACGACAACTCCAACCAGGTCAATATCGACTTTGGAGAGGGAGAGTGGATCCCCCGCGATGATGATGACATCGATATTGATGTCGATGAGGGGTCGGTTGGTCCGGTTCTGAATGCGGGCGGTGATATCGCAATTGATTATGATCCGGGCGATGACACCACCTTTGGCGATATTCTCGGTGATGCGCTCGGTGGTGAAGGAAACGACACCGGCATTGTTAACATCCAGGGCATCGAGCTCATGGACAACGATGAGGTCGGTGAGGCGATTGTCGATAACTCCGGACGGTTTAACAATACCGGCAATGCCTCCGGCGGCACGGCACGGGCGGAAGAAGGTATTGACGCCGAAACCTACAGCGGTGACGGCGGCAGCAATGCCTCAGCCAACGGTGGCAGTGCGTCGGGCGGGTCGTCAGACGGCGGTCACTCCATGGCCAAGGGCGGCGAGAGCGGCGATGCCGGAGATGGTGATGCCCACGGCGGCGACAGCGGCGACAGCGGCGATGCGGGTGCCCTGGGTCTGGGTCTTGGCCTTGGCCTGACCGGCAACCAGAGCGATACCGACGGCGGCAGCTCCGGCGACGCCGACAGCGCCAGCGGCGATACGACCGGTAATGCCACCAGCTCCAATACCTCAGAGGGTACTGGCGGTGACAGCGGACAGTCGGATGCCGAGAGCGATGCCAATGACGGCAGTATCTCTGCAAATGCGCGCGGCAAGGCCGAAGGCGGCGACGGCGACGGCGGTGAAGGCGGCGACGGCGACGGCGGCGACGGTGGCGACGGCGGTGATGGCGATGGCGGCAAAGGCTATGGCGGCGACGGCGGGGACGGCGGTGAAGCAACCGGCGGAACAGCTGGCGGCAGTGCGCGCAGATGCACGGGGGCACGACGAAGGTGTCCAGCATGATACCGTCGGCCCCGTCGGCGGAAATGGCGCGGGTGATGACGCGCTCGATGTAGTCGACGAACCCGTCGTGGAACCCGCAC
>CBDUCB010000313.1:0-3476 GCA_965365545.1 uncultured Roseobacter sp.
ACGGGATGCGACAGGCACCCCGCGGCTGCGCATCTCCAATGACCGGCATTACTATGTGCGCGACGGCTCAGAGCAGATGTATGACCCGGTCGAAGGCCGGTTTCTGGGTCCAGAGGATGGCTGGGAAACAGTGCGTCTCTGGGGCATGGGGATCGCCAGCCGCGATATCACCGGTGACGGACGTGCGGAAGTGATGCTGACCTCAATGGGGGATCAGCTCCTTCAGATCGCAGGGGACGACGGGCGGTACAGCGCCGCGCCTTTTTCGCTCGGCACCTATGCGCAGCGGCCGCATCTGGGCGATGACGGGCGGCCATCGACCGGCTGGCACGCAGAATTTTCCGATGTGAATAACGACGGGCGCAGCGATCTTTTTATCGCCAAGGGCAATGTCGATCAGATGCCCGGCCTTGCAATGGAAGACCCCAACTCGCTGCTCATTCAGGGGGAGAACGGCATCTTTTCAGAGGCCTCTGTGGGCGCCGGCGTTGCCAGCATGGCGCGGTCACGGGGTGCGGCACTCGCGGATCTTGATCTTGATGGCCTGCCCGACCTGGTGGTCGTGAATCGCCGTGCCCCGATGGAACTTTACCGCAATGTGACACCGGATGCGGGTCATCGGGTCGCGGTCAGCCTCAGAGCCCCTGCCCCCAACACCCGGGCCGTTGGCGCGCTGGTGACAGTGACTACCCGGTACGGTGCGCAGGTTCAGGAGGTCACAACAGGCGGCGGCCATGGCGGCGGACAGTCCGGGCCGCTGCATTTCGGCATAGGATCCGCAGAGACGGCAGATGTGACAGTGGAATGGCCCGACGGCCGCGTGTCAGGACCGCTAACCGCAATCGCCGGCACCAGGATAACGCTCTCGCCCTGAGGCTCAGCGGTCGAGGGGCAGCCCGCTGGGCACGGCCTCAGGTATGCCAAGCCGGCCCGTAAGCGCCACCGGGTCTGTCAGCGCGTCCAGAAAAGCCACAAGAGCGGCCACATCGTCTGTGCTCAGGCTCACGGCGGGCATCGCGATGGCCGTGCGCAGAGCGTCCTGTTCGTCAGCACTTTCCACGTGTTGCCAGTCCTGTGCGCCCGGCAGGTCAGGCAGAGCAACCGTCGCGGGGTCAAATCGCGCAAGACCTGCGACAGGGTCGGCGTGATCAGCAATGAAAGCCGCAAGCTGAGCATGGCTGCCGGTATGCCCGTAGGGCGCGGTTGCGGTGACATTGCGCAGCGATGGCGTGCGGAACGCATAGGCATCCTCCGCGCGCCCGGTTACCCGCATCCGCCCGGTATCGCGCACGTGGTTTTCAAACCGCGCCGCCTTGCCCGGGCCGAACTGCGGCACGCCGGCTGCATGAAAGCTGTGGTCGGTCTGAAACGGCCCGCTGTGACAATCGCCACATCCGGCGGGGCCGTAAAAGAGATCCATTCCCCGAAGGGCCTCCAACTGCAGGGTTGCCTCGCCGCGCAGATGAGCATCAAAGGGGCTGGTGTCTGAGCGCCACTCAAAGGCGATGAAGGCGGCAATGGCATCGGAGATATCGGTAAAGTCAATTCCCTCCTGTCCGGGGAATGCCGCCCGTATCAGCGGCTGATACCCCGGTGTCCCGGCCACCCGCGCGCTCAGCAGGGACCAGGCACCACCGTCGCCGGTAATCCGGCCCTGCCGGACAGCCGCGGAGACATCGTTTTCGCTGTAATGGCCGGCCATCTCATCGGCACTCAACACCGGAAACATCGTCTGCGCGGAAAGCAGACTGGCAAATCCGGCGCTCATCTCCGCACCCATGGGGGTGCGCAGCCCACCCGGTTTATCAGGATCGACCTCGATCCGGCCGTCATGAAAGAGAACTGTAAATTCCCGCGCACCAAGATTGAAAAGCGCCGGCGCGTTGCGTGGAATACGCTGTTCAGGCATGTTTTTGGGGTCCACGCGCCGTTCAGGTCCCAGCCCGGTGCCCCCCTCGCCGATCGACAAAGACACACCATCCGCCGTGCCGAGCGTCGGATGGTGGCAGGTGGCACAGGAAATATTGCGGTTGCCCGACAGGATCGGGTCGTAAAACAGCATCTGCCCGAGGCGTACCTGCGCCATATCGGTGGCCACATAATCCGCATCGCGCACCGGTTCAGGGGGCGACGCCATTACAGCACCGGCGAGTGCGAGCACGGCAAGGAGCGAAGGCGCGCGCGCCAGTCGACAACTCTTCCGCAACACAGCGGTGCACCTGATCCCGGACGACCGCGTCACCTTTCAGGTCCGCACATCAGGCCCGGTGCGGCCTGTCAGAGCTTCCATACCGGTGATCTCAAGCATTGCGGCACGCACATCCGCCAGCGCCGTTTCGGCATCAAGCGAATGATCTCCCTCAGGTCCGGTATATTGTTCAAGATAGGCCCGGATCGTGGCCCCGTCGGTCCCGGTGCCCGACAGGCGCAGAACCGCCCGGCCGCCCCCTTCAAATCCGATGCGCAGACCCTGATTGTGGCTGACCGATCCATCGACCGGATCGTGATAGGAAAAGCTGTCAGCCGAGGTCACTTTCAGACCTGCAAAGGACTGACCCGTGAGATCTGAGAGCCGGTTTTCAACACGCGCCATAACCGCGTTCGCAGCCTCTGTGGGTACGGCTTCATAATCATGGCGCGAATAGTAGTTGCGCCCGAAGGTGGCCCAGTGGTCATTGAGCATGGCCATCACCGGTTTGCCGGTCTCAGCGAGAATATTGAGCCAGAGCAGCACGGCCCAGAGGCCATCCTTTTCGCGCACGTGATCAGAGCCGGTGCCGGCACTTTCCTCACCGCAGAGCGTGACTTTGCCCGCGTCCAGCAGATTGCCGAAAAACTTCCATCCGGTGGGGGTTTCATAACATGCGATACCCAGCTTTTCCGCAACTTTGTCGCTGGCAGCACTGGTGGGCATGGACCGCGCCACACCGGCCAGCCCGTCTTTATAGCCTGGCGCCAGTGTCGCGTTTGCTGCCAGCACCGCAAGGCTGTCGGAAGGGGTAACATAAATCCCGCGCCCGACGATCATGTTGCGGTCCCCGTCCCCGTCCGAGGCGGCGCCGAAATCGGGGGCTGTTTCCGACATCATCTCGTCCATCAGTGTTTTTGCCCAGACCGGGTTGGGGTCGGGGTGGCCTTTGCCAAAATCCTCCGAGGGCACAGCATTGATCACGGTACCGGCAGGCGCACCGAGGCTGTCTTCAAGGATTGCAGTGGCATAGGGGCCCGTGACTGCGTGCATCGCGTCAAAGCGCATGGTGAAGCCGGAGGCAAACAGGGCGCGGATTTTGTCGAAATCAAAAAGCGTATGCATCAGCGCTTCGTAATCCGTGACAGGGTCCACGACCTCGACCGTCATATCGCCCTGTGATGTCGTTCCGACCGCAGCCAGATCAACATCATCTGCGTCGAGCGTGCGGTATTCCGTGATGCTCTGCGTCTGATCAAAAATGCCGGCGGTGATGTTTTCCGGCGCG
>CBDUCB010000314.1:0-3472 GCA_965365545.1 uncultured Roseobacter sp.
GTCGGTTTCGCGTAAATCGATCACCAGACGCGCGGGGTTATCCAGTGTAAAAACGCGGTACGGCACACCACGGCTCAGTGACAGCTGGAAACCTGTGCGACCAAACCAGCCCGGCGTGCTGCCGCTTTGCTCTGCATCAATGCCTGCATACCCGGTGGCCTGCTCCGCGCCAGCGGGAAACACCGTCACGCATGCCACGAGGGCGGCTGCCACAACCTGTCGGATCATCTGCTCATCTGCCTGCTTTTTGCGTCAGCTTACCGCAAGCCGCGCTGCCGGGGAATCCCCCAATCAGCGGCTTTGCATAAAGATTTTCAGCCGCTCAAGACCTTCGACGATATCTTCGGTGGCGCGTGCATAGGAAAACCGCAGCGTGCCGTGCCCGCGTACGGGGTCGAAATCGAGACCAGGCGTTACAGCCACGCCTGCTTGTTCAAGAATTTCTGCCGCAAAGGCGCGGCTGTCACCGGTCAGATCCGTGACGTCGGCATAGACATAAAAGGCACCGTCTGGCGGTGCTATCCGGGTAAAGCCGGCCGCCGGCAGCCCGGCGAGCATCAGCGTGCGGTTCTCGCGGTAGACGCGCAAATTGGCGTCAAGCTCTGCGGTCTCATCCATTGCGGCCAGGGCTGCGATCTGGCTGGCGTGCGGTGCACAGATGAACATGTTCTGGGCAATGCGCTCAATCACGCGTACGTGGTCTTCCGGCACCACCATCCAGCCGACCCGCCAGCCGGTCATGCTGAAGTATTTGGAGAACGAATTGATGACATAGGTCTCATCGGTGATTTCCAGCACCGAGACGGCCTTGGCCTCATATTCGATGCCGTGATAAATTTCGTCCGATATGAACGCGGCATCCTGTGCCGCAGCGGCCTCAGTCAGTGCCTGCATTGCGGCGCGGTCCAGCATGGTGCCGGTAGGGTTTGCCGGCGAGGCGACCATCAGCCCGGCAAGTTCCAGCCCGGCGATATCCGCTGCCACAGGTTGCAGGCGGTTTTCCGGCGCCGTCTGCAGGTCAACCGGCGTAAGATCAAGCGCGCTGAGGATCTGACGATAGCTGGGATAGCCGGGCGCGCCGATGCCGACGCGGTCCCCGGTGTCGAAAAGCGCGGTAAACGCGAGCAGAAACCCGCCAGAGGATCCGGGCGTGATCACCACACGGTCGGGGTTCAGCTCGACGTTGTACCAGTCTCCGTAAAGCCGGGCGATACGCGCGCGCAGTGCCGGCAAGCCCAAAGCCACAGTATAGCCAAGCGGCCCGTCGGCCATCGCCCGGGTCAGAGCTTTGGTCGCAGCACGCGGCGCCCCGGTGCCGGGCTGGCCCACCTCCATGTGGATAATGTGACGCCCGGCGGCCTCGGCACGGCGCGCGGCCTCCATCACATCCATCACAATGAAGGGATCGACCGATGAACGCCTTGAAACCCGCATGTTTTTCACTCCTTACTGCGCCCATGACCTTTCAACGTGTATTCCGGCGCGCGTCAATACCGCTGCTCGCGCTGTGGCTTATGGCGGCTCCTGCGCTGGCGCAGGGGCTTTTGCGCGATTCGGATCTGGAATACGGACTGAAACAACTGGCAGCACCGATCCTGTCGGCGGCGGGGCTGAGCCCGTCCCGGGTGAAAATACTCGTGGTGAATGACAGCTCGCTCAATGCATTCGTGATCAGCAACGATGCGATTTTCCTGCACTACGGGCTGATCAACCGGATGGAAACGGCGGCCATGCTGCAAGGGGTGATCGCCCATGAGGCCGCCCATATCGCCAATGGACATCTGACACGCCGGATGGGCAATCTCTCCAGCGCGCGCACGGCCTCGGGCATTGGTCTGGCGCTGGCGGCAGTCGCGGCGGCCACCGGCAACGGTGCTGCTGCAAGCGGCCTTGCACTTGGCACGCAAAGTGCCGCGATGGGACGTTTTTTCCGTCATACCCGCGCTGAGGAAGCCTCGGCGGATCAGTCCGGCATCCGGTTTATGAAGACCGCGGGGGTGTCGCCGACCGGGATGATGGACGTGCTGGAAATCTTCCGCGGCCAGGAAGTTCTCGCGGAAACGCGCCAGGATCCGTACTTGCGCAGCCACCCGTTGTCGCGCGACAGGTTGCGCGCCGTTGAGGGTTATGTCGCAGCCTACGGCGACACCGGCGCGCCTGATCATACCGCGGCCTACTGGTTCTCGCGCGTGCGCGGAAAACTCAGCGCTTACACGCGGGCGCCTAAGTGGACACTGCGCCGGCTGGGCGAAACCCCGTATCAGGACGTGCGGCTGCTGCGCGAAGCCGTAGCCGAGCACCGGCAGTCGCGCACGAAACAGGCGTTGCGCGCAATCGATGCGGCGATCGCGCTGCGGCCCACCGACCCTTTCCTGCATGATCAGCGTGCGCAGATCCTATTTGAGACGCGCAGTTTTCCGGCAGCCGCTGCGGCCTGGCGTCGCGCCGTGGATCTGGCACCGAATGATGCCCTGATTTTGTCTGGATATGGCCGCGCTCTGCTTGTACAGGACGACATCGCCGGGGCAAAACGCACGCTTGAGAGGGCGCGCACAATTGATTTTCGCGATGGCTCAATGCTGCGAGACCTGTCGGTGGCCTATGCGCGATCAGGTCAGAACGGCATGGCATCGCTGGTGACGGCTGAGCGGTATGCGCTGCGCGGTCGTATGGAAGATGCCGGCATTCATGCCCGGCGGGCGTCGGGGTTGCTGGATAACGGATCAGGTCCCTGGCAACGGGCCCAGGATATTGTGATTGCGGCAGAACGCGCCGCCAAACGGAGATGAACGTGATGCTGAAGAAAATGATACTGCCGGGCCTGCTGGCCGTGACCCTGTCTGCACCGGTCGCTGCCTTTGACATCGGCGCGATGTCCGATGAGGAACGGGCGGAATTCGGTGCTCAGGTGCGCGCGTACCTGCTGGAGAACCCGCAGGTGATTATGGAAGCGGTCAACGCCCTCGAAGAGCAGCGCGCCGCGGCCCAGGCAGAGGCTGATCTGTCGCTTGTTTCCGATAACGCGGATGCGCTTTTTAACGACGGGTTTTCCTGGGTCGGCGGTAATCCGGACGGCGACATCACCGTGGTCGAGTTCATGGATTACCGCTGCGGCTTTTGCAAACGCGCGGTCAGTGAAGTGGAAACACTGCTCAGAAACGACGGTAATATCCGTTTCATCGTCAAGGAATTCCCGATCCTGGGCGAGGAATCCGTGCTGGCGTCACGTTTCGCTATGGCCACCAAGGATGTTGCGGGTGATGAGGCCTATAAGGCGATCCATGACGCGCTGATGGCCTATGGCGGGCCGGTGGATATGGCCAGCCTGCGCCGCGTCGCCGATCCTTTTGATCTTGATCTGGACGCCATTGAGGCGCGCATGGGCGCTGAAGAGAGATCGGAAAATATCCGCGCCAACCGGGCGCTGGCGCAGCGTCTCCAGATCGGTGGCACGCCTACATTCGTGATGGGC
>CBDUCB010000315.1:0-3470 GCA_965365545.1 uncultured Roseobacter sp.
GCTCATGCTTTCGACACCGCCGGCGATTGCCATGTCCATGTCGCCCGCCCGGATAGCGCGCGACACTGTGCCGACTGCATCCAGCCCCGACGCGCAGCGCCGGTTCAGCGTGATCCCGGGTACATCCACGGGCAGTCCCGCCAGCAGTGCTGCCATGCGGGCCACGTTCCGGTTGTCTTCGCCGGCCTGGTTGGCGCACCCGAGTACGACATCATCGAGACGCGCCCAGTCAAGGTCGGGGGTGCGCGCAATCAGCGCCCGGACAGGTGCTGCGGCCAGGTCATCGGCGCGCACAGCGGACAAAGCACCGCCATAGCGTCCGACGGGTGTGCGCTGCGCGTCACAGATATATGCCTGCATCGGGTCCTCCGGTTAAGCGCAATATTAGGCCGCCGCGCGATTCGGTTCAATCGAAACGTTACCATTTTTAGATTGCGGATGAAATTTCGTAACGTATCAGACTGGTCTGCTGCTATCGTCTTTCTGATGCGCCGTCCCGGACATCGCGCGCAGTGTGCCCGGCGCTTTCGCGGTGGCGGGGTTCTGCGGCCAGGTATCATGTTCTCCGCTGCGGGGTGCATTTTCGCATCTGGCGAGGGCCTTGCGGATGTCGCCAACCGCCTGCTGCACACCGCGGCATATCCCGATCAGACGATCCACCCGCCCGGCGTTATCAGTGCAGAAAAGATCGCTCTGTTGCGCGGTTTCGAACATCGAGACGAGGTTCTGTACCTGCAGATCAGCGAGACTGGAAAAAAAGCGGATGTCATCGCGCATTTTCCGGTGTTTTTCGGCCTGCACGTTACTCCGGATCCGGAAAGCCACTCCGATCACGCGGTCGCCGCTGCCAGGCATCGGAACATGCTGCAATGACACATCCCACAACCGCGAGCCGTCCGGTGTGGGCAGGATCTGCTTAAACCGGATGTCTGCACGGGCATCTGCGCAGGCCATGCACCGCGATCTGACCGAAGCCGCGCCACCCGCAGAGACATCCGCCCAGCATATCCCGTCCTCTGTGGCCGCATCCGGGCCGACCGCCGTTTCAAAGGTATTGTTCACACACAAGATCCGGAACGGCGCACCGCGTGCCGGTCTTTCGGCGGCAAAAACCGGAAAACGAAACTGGTTAAACAAAGCCAGCAGATCGTCGGGGGAACTCTTCTGGAACATCGGCCCTCTCTGTATCTGAGAAGCCCATGGTGTCGGAATATAGCTGTCAGTTCCTTACCGGAACCATTGCAATTTTAGTAAAACGCCACGCGATTTGTCCCTGCCTTCGGGAATATACCTTTTGTGTCATAGGGTTACCTTATGCTTTGCTGGTGCCGCTTTGACGACGTAAACAGTCTGTTGATGGCCGCACCGGCCTATTTTTACCCTCAGAGGTTGACCCATGCCGCGTTCTTTGCCGAAGAGCGAACACAGGCGTCCACAAACTCCATACCGCGCAGACCATCTTCTATCGTCGGATATATCACATCCGGATCCGGTGTTTTTCCATCGCGCCGCGCGATGATCGCCTGTGCTGCTTCGGAGTAGATATTGGCGAATCCTTCAAGATATCCCTCCGGATGGCCGGGAGGGATACGACTCATGCGAGCCGCGGCGTCGCCGGCACCCGGGCCATTCCGCGTGATCAGCCGTGTGGGTTCTCCCAGCGGAGTGAACCAGAGCCTGTTGGGATCCTCCTGCGCCCATTCCAACCCCCCGCTTTGGCCGTAGACCCGCAGACGCAGCGCGTTTTCATTGCCCGGCGCCACCTGGCTGGACCAGAGCATGCCGCGCGCGCCACCGTTAAACCGCAGCATAACATGCGCGTTGTCATCCAGCCTGCGACCGGGCACGAATGCCTGCAGATCCGCCGCAAGGCTTTCTACGGTCAGCCCGGTGACAAAGCAGGCGAGGTTGTGGGCATGTGTGCCGATGTCTCCGGTCGAGCCACCGGCGCCGGAACGCTCCGGATCGGTACGCCAGGCCGCCTGTTTGAAATCCTGTTCCTCGCTCAGCCAGTCCTGCGGATACTCGACCTGCACAACCCGGATTTTCCCGATCTCGCCTGCTGCAATCATCGCGCGGGCCTGGCGTACCATCGGGTATCCGGTGTAATTATGCGTCAGCACAAAAAGCGCATCGGATTTCTCTGCCGCTTTGACCAGCTTGCGTGCATCCGCGAGCGTAGAGGTCAGCGGCTTGTCGCAGATGACGTGAATGCCACGCTTGAGAAACTCCCGCGCGGCGGCGTAATGCACGTGGTTAGGCGTGACAATTGCCACGGCTTCAATCCCGTTTTTGAGCCGCGCCTCGCGGATCGCCATCTGTTTGAAATCATCGTAGATGCGGTCTGCGGGCAGACCGAGCGCCTGACCTGAGGCCTGTGATTTTTCCGGCGTGGAGGACAGAGCCCCGGCGACCAGTTCATAATGGTCATCAATGCGCGACGCGATGCGATGCACGGCCCCGATGAAAGCATCGTTGCCGCCGCCAACCATACCCAAGCGTATGCGATTACTCATGTGTCATATCCCCAGCATCTTGCGGTTTGCGGCCTCGTCCGTGCCACCATCCGCGAAATCGTCAAAGGCGCGCTCCGTGACGCGGATGATGTGATCGCTGACAAACTGCGCGCCCTCGCGCGCGCCATCTTCCGGGTGTTTGAGGCAGCACTCCCATTCCACAACAGCCCAGCCGTCAAAATCATTGGCGGCCATTTTGGAAAAGACGGCGGCAAAATCCACCTGCCCGTCGCCAAGGCTGCGGAACCGTCCCGCGCGATCAACCCAGGGCTGGTAGCCCCCGTAAACGCCCTGCCGTCCGGTCGGATTGAACTCGGCATCCTTGACGTGGAACATTTTGATCCGGTCTTTGTAGATGTCGATGTTATCAAGGTAATCCATGCACTGCAGTACGTAATGCGACGGGTCATAAAGCATGTTGCAGCGGCTGTGATTATCCACGCGCTCAAGGAACATCTCAAAGGTCACACCGTCGTGCAGATCTTCGCCCGGGTGGATCTCGTAGCAGATGTTCACGTCGTTCTCTTCGGCATGATCAAGGAGCGGCCGCCAGCGTTTCGCGAGCTCATCAAAAGCTGTCTCAACCAGACCTGCGGGCCGTTGTGGCCAGGGATAGAGATAGGGCCAGGCGAGCGCACCGGAGAAGGACACGTGATCTTTTATTCCGAGATTGGCCGACGCGCTGATCGCTTTTTTCACCTGGCTCACGGCCCATTCCTGGCGTGCTTTCGGATTGCCGTGCACCGACGGGTCGGCAAAGCCGTCAAAGCCCGCGTCATAGGCCGGGTGCACCGCAACGAGCTGCCCCTGGAGGTGGGTAGAGAGTTCGGTGACTTCAATGCCGTTTTCCGCAGCCTCGCCTTTAAAGGTGTCGCAGTAATCTTTGCTGGTCGCCGCCTTGTCGAGATCAAAGAGACGCCCGTCCCAGCTGGGGACCTGAACGCCCTTGTAGCC
>CBDUCB010000316.1:0-3467 GCA_965365545.1 uncultured Roseobacter sp.
ACGGAAGCTATACGGCTGATGTTCTTTCGCAGGTACGGGCAGTCACGCGTTCCGGCGAAGCGATCACCATACCCGCATCTGATCTGCAGCTTGCCTACCGCCAGAGCGTGCTGCCGGACGGAGCAGTGCTCACGGCTGCGGTCTTTGACGCACCCCGGGAGGATCCCGCCAGGCTGCATGCACGCATGGAAGATCAGCTGGCAAAGCGCAACGCGTCCCAGCCGGTGAAAGACCGCAGTGCAGGATCGACATTTCGTAATCCGGCAGGGTTTTCATCGACCGGGCGGTCAGATGACGTGCATGATCTCAAGGCCTGGAAGGTGATCGACGACGCCGGTATGCGCGGCGCCCGGCGCGGCGGTGCGCAGATGAGCGAAAAGCACTCCAATTTCCTGATCAATACCGGGGATGCCACGGCGGCGGATCTCGAGGGATTGGGCGAGGACGTGCGAAAAAAGGTTTACGCCCAAAGCGGTATCACGCTAGAGTGGGAAATCATGCGGGTCGGCGAGAATTAACGGCAATTTAACCATAAATCGCCACGCTCGGATGCACAGATAAAGACGGTGAACCGGCGCAAAGCCGGAGCTTACAAAATAAAACGGACCGAAACGGTCCACCAGAGGCACCAAGGTGGGTAAGTCGAGCAGGACACCCCCGAAAGTGGCAGTATTGATGGGCGGACCTTCGGCTGAGCGCGAAGTGTCGTTGTCCAGCGGGCAGGCCTGCGCTGACGCTTTGCGGGAAGAAGGATACGAGGTGGTCGCAGTCGATGCGGGCCGCGACCTGTGTTCCGTTCTGCAGGACATCTCGCCTGATGCGGTGCTGAACTGCCTGCATGGTCGCTGGGGCGAGGACGGCTGCGTTCAGGGCCTGCTGGAATGGATGGGCATTCCCTATTCGCATTCTGGCGTACTGGCCTCCGCCCTCGCCATGGATAAGCAGCGCAGCAAGGATGCTTTTGTCGCTGCCGGGCTGCCGGTGGTAAAGAGCTTCATCACATCCCGCGACGCGGTGTGCGCGGGCCACGTGATGGACCCGCCCTATGTGGTCAAACCCAATAACGAAGGCTCATCCGTCGGCATCTATCTGGTGCATGAGACGAGCAACGGGCCGCCGGCTCTGGCCGCCGATATGCCCGATGAAGTCATGGTGGAAGCCTTCGCACCGGGACGTGAGCTGACGACCACAGTAATTGGTGACCGGGCGCTGGTGGTCACGGATATTCTGACCGACGGCTGGTATGATTACGATGCAAAATATAAACCCGGCGGCTCGCGGCATATCGTGCCGGCAGAGATCCCCGACGAGATCACAGCCCTTTGTCTCGACTATGCGCTGCGCGCTCACAAAGTGCTGGGCTGCCGCGGTGTCAGCCGCACGGATTTTCGCTGGGACGAAAGCCGTGGCGCGGACGGGCTGATCCTCCTTGAGACCAATACGCAACCCGGCATGACCGCGACTTCGCTGTCGCCGGAACAGGCGCAGGCCTGCGGGATGAGCTTCGGTGCGCTCTGTGCCTGGATGGTGGAGGACGCTTCATGCGCGCGCTGAGGTTCCGGGGAAAAAACAACACGGCCTGTGATCCTGCGCCCTCGCGCTGGTCCTGGCGGATGCAGCGTCTGATGCTGACGCCGGCCTTCCGGCTGATGCTGCGCGCGGGCCTGCCGATGGCACTGACATTTTCGGCAGGCACTGTCTGGCTTTCGGATGAAAAGAGCCGCGAGACGATCCGCGAAACGGTTTCCGAGGCAAAAGCCGCCTTTGAGACCCGCCCGGAGTTCATGGTGCGCCTGATGGCGATTGACGGGGCAGGTGACGCGCTTGCGGCGGATATCCGCGAGGTGGTGCCGCTTGGCTTTCCGCTCAGCTCATTTGACCTCGACCTCAGTTCTATCCGAGCGACGATCACTGATCTGCCCCCGGTAAAAAGCGCGACCGTGCGTATCCGGCCGGGCGGTATCCTGCAGGTGGATGTCGTGCCGCGCAGGCCTGTGGTGGTCTGGCGCCGTCCCGGGGGCCTGAATATGGTCGATGTGGACGGGGTGCTGGTTGATACGCTGGCCGCCCGCATGGACCGGCCGGATCTGCCCCTGATAGCGGGAGCCGGGGCGCAGAAGCACGTCAAAGAAGCGCTGGAGATTTACCGGGCCGCGGCTCCCCTCGGCGGGCGTTTGCGCGGGATCGTGCGGATGGGCGAGCGGCGGTGGGACGTTGTGCTCGACCGGGGGCAACGCATTCTGCTGCCCGAGACCGACGCCGTTGGTGCGCTTGACAGGGTGATTGCGATGGACGGCGTGCAGGACGTGCTGGCCCGCGATATCCGGCGGATCGATCTGCGGCTGGGACAGCGGCCGACAGTGCAGATGAGCAAGGCAGCCACCGGGACATGGTGGGAGATGCGGGAAGTGTCAGGGCAATAGAATGAGCGACTTATACGACAATCAGCGGCAGATGAGACAGATGCGCAAGGCCGCGATGCAGCGCGGTGTGGTGGCGATCCTGGATGTCGGCAGCTCAAAGATCTCCTGTCTGGTGCTGCGCTTTGACGGCACCGGCCCGCTGGGTGATGAGGGTGAAATCGGCTCGCTTGCCGGACAATCGGGGTTCCGGGTGATCGGTGCGGCCACAACCCGGTCACGTGGTGTGAAATTCGGCGAGGTCTGCGCGATGCAGGAGACCGAACGCGCGATCCGCACGGCGCTGCAGGGTGCCCAGAAGATGGCCGGGATCCGTGTCGATCATGTGATCGCCTGTTTCGCCGGTGCCGAGCCGCGCTCTTACGGGCTTGATGCCGCTCTGCCGCTCGAGGGCGAAGCTGTCGGAGAGCAGGACGTGGCACGTGTTCTGGCCGCCTGTGATGTACCGGATTACGGACCGGGCCGCGAGGTGCTGCACGCACAGCCGGTCAATTTTGCAATTGATCACCGCTCAGGTCTCGTCGACCCGCGCGGTCAGCTCGGCACCATGCTGTCGGTGGATATGCATATGCTCACCGTAGACGGGCAGGCCGTGCAGCATCTGGCGCATTGCATCAAGCGGTGTGATCTGGAACTGGCAGGGATCGCCTCGTCGGCCTATGTCAGCGGGTATTCCTCGCTGGTGGAGGATGAGCAGGAACTTGGCGCGGCCTGTATCGATCTGGGTGGCGGCACAACCGGTGTGTCGATTTTCATCAAGAAACACATGATTTACGCCGATACCGTGCGGATGGGCGGCGATCACGTGACCTCCGATATTTCAATGGGTCTGCAGATCCCGATGGCCAATGCCGAACGGATCAAGACGTTTTACGGCGGCGTACATGCCACGGGTGTGGATGACCGCGAAATGATTGAAATCGGCGGCGACACGGGTGATTTCGAACACGACCGCAGGACCGTAAGCCGCGCTGAGGTGATCGGGATCATGCGTCCGCGGGTCGAGGAAATACTCGAAGAGGTGCGCGCACGGCTTGATGCGGCGGG
>CBDUCB010000317.1:0-3466 GCA_965365545.1 uncultured Roseobacter sp.
ATCCCGCATGGCACCACGTCGATGTTCACCGACCCGCATGAGATCGCCAATGTGCTGGGTCTTGAGGGTGTGCGCATGATGCATGACGAGGCGCTGATGCAGCCGGTGAATATCTTTACGCAGATGCCCTCCTGTGCACCCTCCGCGCCGGGCATGGAGACCACAGGATATGAAATCACGCCTGAGGATGTGGCCGAGGCGATGTCCTGGCCCGGGATCATCGGTCTGGGTGAGATGATGAATTTTCCCGGCGTCTCAAACGCCGACCCGAAGATGCTGGCCGAGATTGCCGCCACGCAGAACGCGGGTAAAACCGTGGGCGGGCACTATGCCTCACCCGATCTCGGACCCGCCTTTGCGGGATATGTCGCGGGCGGGCCGGCGGATGATCACGAAGGCACCTGCGAGGCGGATGCCGTGGCCCGGATGCGCCAGGGGATGCGGTCGATGATCCGTCTCGGCTCTGCCTGGTACGACGTGGAAAGCCAGATCACCGCAATCACCGAAAAGGGGCTCGATCCGCGCAATATGATCCTCTGCACGGATGACTGCCATTCCGGAACGCTGGTGAATGACGGGCACATGAACCGGGTCGTGCGCCATGCAATTGAGTGCGGCTGTGACCCGGTGGTGGCGCTGCAGATGGCGACGATCAACACGGCCACGCACTTCGGTCTGGAGCGCGAGATCGGCTCGCTGACCCCGGGCCGGCGGGCGGATGTGATCCTGACGTCAGATCTGAAAACCCTGCCCGTTGAGCTGGTGATGGCGCGGGGTCAGATCGTGGCGCGCGACGGCGAATGCCTCGTGGACTGCCCGCATTACGACTGGCCGGATGCGGCGCGCCGGACGGTCCGTATGGGCAAAAAACTGGGAGCGGATGATTTCGGGATCGAAGCGCCCGCAGGGGCCAACGCGGTGACTGCCAATGTCATCGGTGTCGTCGAAAACCAGGCGCCGACGAGGGCGCTGAAATTCGAACTTCCCGTGACCGAGGGCCGTGTGCAGGCCACAGGCGAGGTCTGTCAGATCGCTCTTGTTGAACGTCACCGCGCCACGGGTCAGGTGACGAACGCTTTTGTGTCGGGGTTCGGTTATGAGGGGCCTATGGCCATGGCCTCAACCGTGGCGCACGACAGTCACCATATGATCGTTGTGGGAACCGATGCCGCCCATATGGCAATGGCAGCGAACCGGCTGGGCGAGGTCGGTGGCGGTATCGTGATCTTCAGGGATGGCGAAGAACGCGCGCTGGTGGAACTGCCGGTGGCTGGCCTGATGTCCGACAGCCCCGCATCGGAAGTTGCGGCACAGACCGGGGGGATGATGCAGGCCATGCGCGATTGCGGCTGCACGCTCAACAATGCCTATATGCAGCATTCGCTGCTGGCTCTCGTGGTCATCCCGGAGTTGCGGATTTCCGATCTGGGGCTGGTGGATGTGCGCACTTTTGAATTCATTCCCGTACTGGAACCCGTCTCATGAGCGATATCCTGACACCGCAGAGTGCGGCCCCCGAAGCCTTTGACGATGCAAAGGCCGCCGTTGCACGGCTTGAAGAGCTTTATGCGCAAGCCACTGAATTTCTCTGTGAGCATTTCATGGAGGCGATGGCAAACGGTGCGCCTTCGGGCAGGGTCCGCGCTTTTTATCCGCAGGTATCGCTGACAACCTCAAGCTATGCGCAGGTCGACACCCGGCTCAGTTTTGGCCATGTCTCCGCGCCGGGCACTTATGCTGCGACCATCTCGCGTCCGGATCTCTTTCGCGCCTATCTCACACAACAGATCGGTCTGCTGATCCAGAACCACGGCCAGCCGGTGATCGTCGGCGTCTCCGACACCCCGATGCCCGTTCATTTTGCCGTAGCCAGCGATGCCGGCACGACAGTTCCACAGGAGGGTGCCGCAGATTTTACCCTGCGCGATTTCTTTGATGTGCCGGATCTGAGCACCACCAACGATGACATCGTGAACGGCACACTCAACAGCGAGGACGGTATCGGCCCGCTGGCCCCTTTCACGGCGCAGCGGGTGGACTATTCTCTGGCGCGCCTGTCGCATTACACGGCCACAGACCCGGAGCATTTCCAGAACCACGTGCTCTTCACCAACTACCACTTTTATGTCTCCGAGTTCGAGGCCTATGCCCGGACGCAGCTGCGTGACCCCCAGTCAGGTTACACGTCCTTTGTTTCGACCGGCAACGCCGAGATCACCGATGCGGATGCGCCGCTGGCGGAGACCGCCAGGACACCTCAGATGCCCACCTATCACCTCAAGCGCTCGGATGGCTCGGGGATTACGCTGGTGAACATAGGCGTGGGGCCGTCCAACGCCAAAACCGCAACGGACCACATCGCCGTGCTGCGTCCGCATGCCTGGCTGATGGTCGGCCACTGTGCGGGGCTGCGCAACAGCCAGCAGCTGGGTGATTTCGTGCTCGCGCACGCCTATCTGCGCGAGGATAAGGTGCTCGATGATGATCTGCCGCTCTGGGTGCCGATCCCGGCGCTGGCCGAGATTCAGATCGCACTGGAGCAGTCAGTGGCAAAGATCACCGAACTTGAAGGGTACGATCTGAAACGGATCATGCGCACCGGCACGGTGGCGAGCCTTGATAACCGGAACTGGGAGTTGCGCGACCAGCGCGGACCGGTGCAGAGGCTGAGCCAGTCACGCGCTGTGGCGCTCGATATGGAAAGTGCCACGATCGCCGCCAACGGGTTCCGGTTCCGGGTGCCCTACGGCACGCTTCTGTGTGTCTCCGACAAGCCACTGCACGGCGAACTGAAGCTGCCTGGAATGGCCTCTGACTTCTATAAAACACAGGTCGCGCGGCATCTGATGATCGGAATCTGCGCCATGGAGCACCTGCGGAACATGCCGCTGGAACGCATCCACAGCAGGAAATTGCGCTCGTTTGAGGAGACTGCCTTCCTCTGACCCGGGAAAACAGGCGAAAATCCGTTAAAAATCGCATGTTTTTCCTTAATATGCACTACTAATCGTTGTGTTCTTACACAACATCCGGATAGATTCGCTGCATGAGGCCCTACTGATCGGGCAGCGAAGGAGATAATAAGATGGCAACCAAACCAATGACAAAAACCCAGCTCGTCGCCGCACTGGCCGAAGAGATGGACACAGACAAGAAATCCGCAAGCGCTGCACTCGATGCGGTGTGCTCGCTGATCACCCGTGAAGTATCCGGTGGCGGTGCCGTGACACTCCCCGGCGTTGGCAAAATCTACTGCCGCGAGCGGCCCGAGCGCATGGTCCGCAACCCTGCGACCGGCGAACAGTTCAAGAAAGACGCTGACAAAGTGGTCAAGATGACCATTGCAAAAGCGCTGAAAGACAGCGTGAACGGTTAATCCCGGTACATGCTACCTGTCAAAGGGTCACCTTCGGGTGGCCCTTTTTTGTTGTGCCGGTGCGGCTGATCCGATCAGTCAGACCGCGGC
>CBDUCB010000318.1:0-3458 GCA_965365545.1 uncultured Roseobacter sp.
CAGAAGCACAGATTGCTGAGCTGATTAAGTCAGATGTCACAAAAATCGCTTATGTTTCCTGCAACCCGGTGACGTATGCGCGTGATGCGTCGGCGCTGGTCGCGGCGGGCTGGTCAGCCGACTGGGTGCAGGTTGTCGATCAGTTCCGCTGGTCGAGCCATGTTGAGCTTGTGGGCAGCTTCACGGCCCCCCATATGCAGGGCTGATCTCAGGTAGGGAGACTATGATGAATTTCCGGCAACGACTGGACGACTGGCTGAGCCAGACCTGGGTCACCAATCTCGTCGTTGCGGTCATTCTGATCAACGCCGTGGTGCTGGGGATGGAGACGTCAAAGGCGCTGATGGCCGAGGCCGGGCCGCTGATCCTGGCGCTGGACCAGGCGTGCCTTGCATTCTTTGTCATTGAAATCGCTCTGAAAATCATTGCCCGTGGGTGGCGGTTTTTCAAAAGCGGCTGGAATGTTTTCGATCTGCTGATCGTGGGCGCGGCTCTGGCACCTGCGTCTCAGGGGCTGTCGGTGCTGCGTGCGCTGCGGATCCTGCGGGTTCTGCGCGTGATTTCAGTGGCCCCGCGGCTGCGCCGGGTGGTCGAGGGTTTTATTACGGCCCTGCCCGGTATGGGCAGCGTCTTTCTGCTCATGGCGATTATTTTCTACATCGGCGCGGTGATGGCCACCAAGCTCTTCGGATCAAGTTTTCCCGACTGGTTCGGCTCGCTGCCACAGAGCGGATACACGCTTTTCCAGATCATGACGCTTGAGAGCTGGTCGATGGGGATCGTGCGCCCGGTGATGGAGGTTTATCCCTATGCCTGGGCGTTTTTCGTGCCTTTTATCATGGTCACGACCTTTGCGGTGGTGAACCTGCTGGTCGGTCTGATCGTCAATTCCATGCAGGATGCGCACCACGAAGAAGCGGGGGCGGTCACCGATGCCTACCGCGATGAGGTGCTGCACCGGCTGATCGCGATCGAGGAAAAACTGGAAAAAAACTCGAGGGCTGACGAAAAAGTGAAGTTTGATTAACCGTTTTCTCATGGTATTGGTTAAGCATAAATAATCGAGAGCAGTACGCCGCAAAGGCAAAAAAACGGGACAGCAGAAAAATGCGTCGCAGAGATATGTTACTCGGCACCGTAGCGACATTTTCGCTCGGGGCCTGTGCCGATTCGAAATTTCGCCGGTACACAGGACCGGAAGTCACCATGGTTTACGTGAACAAGAGCGCGCGACGGATGCATCTTCTGCATCACGACACCGCGCTCAGCAGTTACGATATCAACCTTGGTTTTGCCCCTGAGGGCCACAAGCAGTTCGAGGGCGACGGTAAAACGCCGGAGGGCACTTACCGGATCGACCGGCGCAACCCGAACAGCGATTTCCACCTGTCGCTGGGGATCTCATATCCTAACGTCAAAGACGTGGAAGTTGCCCGGGCAATGAACAAATCACCCGGTGGTGATATCTTCATCCACGGACAGCGGCATCCCCGCAAACCTGACGGCAAAGACTGGACCTGGGGCTGCATCGCCGTGACCAATGACGAGATCGAAGAGATCTATGCCATGGTTGCAGATGAAACGCTGATTGTTCTGAGCGCCTGAGATCAGAACGCGTTGCGCGAGACCTGCGGGGCGAAGACATCGGCACCCATGATCAGGGTCCACCAGATTTTACCGTTGGATTCCTGAAACCAGGCAAATCCCATTTTATTGGCGCGCGGCGACAGAATCACCCTGCGTGTGTCTTCCTGATCCATCCAGGCGGCAAGGGTCTCGAGTTCTGTCTCATAGGTCTCTGATATGGTCTCTCCGACGAGGTCACCGGGAAAGCCCACGCGCCGGATCCGGTCGATCGGGGAGGATCCGTCAGATCCGAAATGCCAGGGCCGGTTCTGATTGGCCATGTCGCGTGAATGGGTCGCTGCTGCGGCATTCAGCTGCGCATCAAGCTCTACCGCCGGGCGCGATGACGCGGCCCGCAGCGCATTTACAGCATCCAGTATCCGGAACTGAATCTTGGACGTGTCGGAGTTTTTGATCCGGTAAAGCTGCGGCAATGGTTTGCCGTCTGATCCCAGACGGTTCGGGGTTGGCGCGCCACAGGCGACAAGCAGGGTACTGAGTACCAGTAAAATCGATGTAAGGCGGATCATGGCACACTCCTGCTAAGCCGTTGCAGCACATAGCCTGGCGTGCGTGGTAATTCAAACTCACTTTAGCGTATTGCCGCCTGATGACATCTCTTTGATTTGCGACTGATGCTCTGACGCAATATTGTCGCCGCTGAATCTTATTTTGCCTGGAGGCATCTCATGTCTGATAAAAAGACGTTTCATCAAAGCCGCCGGTCTTTTCTGGCCGGGTCTGCGGCGATGCTTGCAACCCCTGCAATTGCCCAGGATACAGGGTCTGTAAACTCCACGACCACAACAGTTGGCGAGCGTGATCTGACAGAAACCGTGCGCCGCAATGTGTCGAGCTTCCGGACGCTCGACTGGCAGCCGTATTTTTCCAACCTGAACAACGGGGCGATTCTTGTCGATATCGACAGCCGGGCTCTGCATTACTGGGAAGAGGGCGGGTTTTATAAGCTTTATCCGTCCAGTGTGCCGCTTTCCGAGGAGCTGACCCGGCGCGGCCGGACCAAAGTGACCCGCAAAGTCGAAGGGCCAAGCTGGCGTCCGACGCCCTCCATGCTGGAGCGCAACCCCGAATGGCCGGAATATATCGGCCCTGGCCCGGACAACCCGCTGGGCACGCACGCGCTTTACCTCAGCTGGACCTACTACCGGATACACGGCACCCACGACACACGCAAAATCGGGCGTCAGTCGTCAAATGGCTGCATCGGTCTTTACAACGAACATATCGCCGAACTTTTCAGCTATACACGGGTCGGTACACAGGTGTTGCTAATTTGACGACATGGTGCCGTTTTTGCGTGATAAAATCTGAATCCGGTTTGCAAACGTGCTGCTATGCTGTTTAGAAAAGAACCACGAGGTAAGTCTTGGGCGCGTGCTATCGCAGTGCGAAGCACGCCATTTCTGGAGGTTATGATATGAAAAAACTCGTTCTCGCAGCTGCACTGACAGCCGCAGCATCGACAGCTTTTGCAGGTTCGCTTGAAGAGCCCGTCGTTGAAGCACCTGTCGTCGTAGAAGAAGCAAACGGTTCGTCTGTAGGTATCCTGCTGCCGATCATTCTTCTCGCGATCGTTGCTGCTGCGCTGTAATCTTTACAGCGACGCACATTAAAAAGGCGGCGCTGATGCGCCGCCTTTTTTACGTCCGATGATCAGAAGCTGACCTGCCCGGATCGAATCAACCGATCCAGCCTTTCAGGTTATCGCTGATCACATTCGACAGTGCCTCGATATGCGCGTCATTGTCATTCAGGCAGGGAATATAGGTGAAATGCTCACCGCCCGCCTCTTCAAAGCTTTCCTTGATCTC
>CBDUCB010000319.1:0-3431 GCA_965365545.1 uncultured Roseobacter sp.
GGTGGCGCTCAAAGCCGGCACTGCTTGAGGACGCCGGATGCAGGACAGTAACGGCCTTGTCAGAAAACCGCCGGCTGGCGCAATGAAGATCCGGTCGCGGCGCCCCCGCCCCCGGGCCGCTCTCTGCGGGATATGGTCCGCTCCGGGCTGGTGCTGTTCAGCGGCAACAGAACAGACCGCCGGTTAGTGCCGCACGCATTGCCGCCATTCGCGCGCCGGACGGTGCAAATTCGCGGGGTTCCTGCCGAACATGCTTGCCAGATCAGCAGCATTACCTGTTCACTGACAGGGGCATGGAGGATTTTGATGAGCGACGAAATTTTATACGACAAACAGCACATAGATTTTCTGGAAGACATCTGGGGCGATGGCTTTCTGTCTCCTGGCGGTGCGGATGAAGTCGGGCGGGTTCTGACCGGCGTTGATGTGGCCGGCAAACACGTTCTTGATATCGGGTCCGGCTCAGGAGCCTGCGCGGTTCTTCTGGCGCGCGACTATGGCGCCGTCAAAGTAACCGGCATAGACGTTGAGGACCCGGTCTGTGACGCCGCCAGGGCGCGTATCGCCCGCGAGGGTCTGTCGGAAAAAGTAGATATTGTAAAAGTCAGCCCCGGCCCGTTTCCGTTTGCGGACGAAACATTTGACCTCGTCTTTTCGAAAGACTCGATCATCCACATCCCTGATAAAACGGCGCTGACCGCTGACGCCTTTCGCGTGCTCAGGCCCGGAGGCCGGCTTGCAATGTCCGACTGGCTGATCAGCCATGATGATGCCCCTTCGCCGGAGATGGCGGATTACATCAGGGAGGAGGGGCTCGATTTTGCGATGGCATCGCCCCCGGCTTATGCTGCGGCCATGCAGGCGGCAGGGTTCACCGATATTGAACTGGTCAATCGCAACCCCTGGTACAGCGGCGTCGCCCGCGACGAACTGGCATGGCTCACCGGCGCGGAACGCGACCGCCTGAGCGACCGGCACGGGCGGGACTTCATCGATCATCAGATCGCAATCTGGAGCAAGCTTGTAGGCGTCCTCGAGAGCGGAGAGCATTGCCCGCACCACATTCGCGGACGTAAACCGGCGTGAGCCGCGCCGGGCAACGGCTCTTGCGAAGGAACGCGATATCGGAGCCGTTGCCCGTGCTGACTGCGACACCATTTTGCCGGGAAACCGTATCGTGCTGAATGTTTGCGCTGCGTCGTCCGCGCGCGCGGCCGCAAGGTCCGGCGTGCTGCCCGGGCAATTGAATATCCGTTCAACCGTGCCATAGTGACGGCACGGCATGAAAACACCACCAGGTGCCTGCTCTGATGCGGCACGAGGAGATGACCACGTGACACCCAAAGCAGGCCACAACCGCGCGATCGAACACATGTTGGATGTTGATCAGAAGCACCATCTGCATCCCTGGGAGCATATGGGGTCCTGGAAGGAAGGCGAGCGCTTTGCTTTTACCAGAGGCGAGGGGATTTACGTCTACGATGGCGCCGGGCGCCGCCTGATCGACGGACCAGCGGGCATGTGGGCGGTGCAGATCGGCTATGGCCGCACAGAAATGGCTGATGCCATTGCAGCCCAGGTGATGGAACTGCCCTATGCCTCCCCCTGGTCTTCGACCACAGCACCGGCTGCGGCGCTTTCTGAAAAGGTCGCGGCACTGGCGCCCGCCAGCCTCAACACGGTGATGTTTACCACAGGCGGCTCAACGGCCGTGGATACTGCGCTGCGCACGATGCAGTTCATGAACAACCGGCTCGGACGGCCTGAGAAAAAAATCATTATCGCGCGCGAAAAGGGCTATCACGGATCTACCTATCTTGCGGCCAGCGTAACCGGCAAAGAGCGTGACAAAAGCTGTTTCGATTTTGAAGACCGGCTCGTGCGGTTCCTGCCGGACGTGAACCCTTATATCCGGCCGGAGGGCATGAGCGAGGCAGCCTGGTGCGACGCGAAAGTTGCTGACCTGGAGCGCGTAATTGCCGACGTGGGCCCGGAGTATATCGGTGCCTTTATAGCCGAGCCGGTGCTCTGTTCCGGTGGCGTAATCATCCCGCCAGAAGGCTATCACCGCCGCACGCTGGAGCTCTGCCGCAAGCACGATATTCTTTATATTTCTGACGAGGTCGTCACGGCCTTCGGACGGCTCGGACACTGGTTTGCGTCTGAAGAGGTCTTCGGGATCGAACCTGATATCATCACCTGTGCGAAGGGCATCACTTCGGGCTATCTGCCGCTGGGGGCCTGTATTATCTCTGACCGTGTGATGGAGCGCATGACGGGGGCCGATCACGATGTGCTTTTTCCCAACGGGTACACCTACTCGGCGCATCCTGTGTGCTGTGCCGCAGCACTGAAAAACATAGAGATCATCGAACGCGACGGCTTGCTGGAACACGTCCGGGCGATCGCTCCGCAGTTTCAGGAGCGGCTGACAGCGCTGGAGGCCTCTCCGATCATCGGGGACGCGCGCGGCATGGGGCTTCTGGGCTGCCTTGAGGGGCTCATCGATGGCCGCAAGACGCCGCTTGATGTGCAGCGCACGCTTGGCGCACGACTGGACGAGGCCTGCGAGGCGCGCGGGCTGATCGTGCGGCCGCTTATCAATATGTGCGTCTTCTCACCGCCGCTGACGATCTCGCCCGGGCAGGTCGATCAGATGTTCGACATTCTGACCGATGCCATATCTGAGGTCGAAGAGGAATTCGCCGAGACCTGAGCTTCGGCCATGTCGATATAGCTGGCGATTATGATCCGGGTGCCGGCATCCGTTTCCCAGCTCACGCTGTCATTCTGGTGGATATAGGCCGTCTCGCCGGGCAGAAATTCATGCGCTTCCTGTCCGTCGTGCAGGCTCAGTCGGCCCTCCAGTACAGAGATCAGCATGTTTTCGCCTGCCTTTTTACCAGGCTGCCGCGTTGCGCCAAAGCTCTGCACGTCGACGCGCATGGTGCCTGCGGCGTTCAGAAAATCGGTGCGCGAAGCCGTCACATCCGCATCCCCCGGTGCGGACAGGTCAGGCACGGTAATGCGTTTGAGTGAGGCGTTCTCTGCATCGGGTACGGGACCGTCCAGGATCATGAAAATCTTGTGCACGGTGCCTGGCTGTTTCCACTGGCACATGAAGCCTTTGGGGATCACGAAAGCATCGCCTGCGCGGATCTCGATCTCCTGTCCGTCGGGCAGCATCATCGACAGATCACCCTTGAGGAAAAGCATATACTCATCAACCGGATAAGGCATCATCTGATCGGTAAAAGCGGTGCAGTCCCAGACCCCGGCGAGATAGCCCTGCGCCTCAATCTCGTGATAGATGTGGCCGCGCTGTACGGGCTCTCCTGACACGAGGCTCGCGTAATTCATCTCCTCCCAGGTCTCCAGACCGTCCGGGCCCTGAGGATCGAAGCGGATGATTGTGGCTGTCCTGGTCATTG
>CBDUCB010000320.1:0-3422 GCA_965365545.1 uncultured Roseobacter sp.
GAGCTTTTTGCGGTCTTCGATCGACTGGCGCCATTCCTTGACGGGACGGTTTGTCTTAATCTCGCGCCAGGGCATGATCGAGGCATGCTGTGCATAGAAATGCGTGAGATCAGGGATCAGGTCCTTGACCACCGGCATATGCGGCAGCGGATAGATTTTGACCTCGCCCTTGATCTCATCCATGCCATAGATACAGGCCAGCGTGTTGATCCCGTCGATGTTCATCGCGCAGGACCCGCAGATGCCCTCGCGGCACGAGCGGCGGAAGGTCAGCGTCGGATCGATCTCGTTTTTGATCTTGATCAGCGCATCGAGGATCATCGGACCGCAGGTATCCATATCCACAAAATAAGTATCCACGCGCGGATTTTTCCCGTCATCGGGGTTCCAGCGATAGATCGAGAATGTCCGCAGATTATTTGCCCCTTCGGGCCTGGGCCAGGTTTTGCCCTTTGTCATGCGGGAATTTTTCGGGAGCGTCAGTTGAACCATATCGGGTCTCCTGTCCTGAAGTCAGAGGGGTACCGCCGCACCGGGGACGGCAGCGGCAAGGCATTGCTGGGTTGAAGCGCGCGCAAGAATGGCGCGCACGGTGGCGGCGGTGCCCTGATCCGTTCCGGTCACGGCATCCGCAGCCAGAGACTGGACCTCACTGGCATCGGCGTTGTCCACGATGCAGTCAGTGAAGGGCTGAAAGAATTCCTTGGGCACCTGCGGGAAGTAGATCGCAAGCGTCTCGGGCAGAATGGTTTTCGCCGTGCTCCGCCCGGCCTGATCTGTGGCTTGCTGCACGGGCGTGCAGGCAGCGAGGACGAGAGGAATAAGCAGAAGCAGTCGGGTCATTGGGCCCACCTTGTGAAAAGTACGTTCATATATCTTGGCCGCGCGCGTTTGCCCGGGCCGGACGCGATGCTGAGCACATCGCGCAGCTCAAGACCGGCGTCTTTCAGCAGGGCAACGGCGTCGGACGGCGCGCTGATCCCGTCAAAGCGGTGGCTGAGCGACAGCTCCATGATCACAAATTCGCACCGCGCAAGCGTTTCCGGCGCACCGCGCAGCACCTCGATATCGTAACCCTCGGTGTCGACTTTGAGGCCCGCAGGGCCGGGGTACCCGCGCGCGATCTGATCGAGAGGGCGTACCTGAACCGGGTGTTTGTCAGTGCGCACAAAGCTTTTTGAAAGCTTGTCAGTGCGTTTCAGAAGGCTGGCCATTTCGATCTCGCATCCTTTGTCGGACCACGGCACGATCAGATCTGCCTGACCTTCCTGCGCACCGGCCGCCACCGCATGAAAGTGAAATTCCGTCCGGACCCCCTTTTCCCGCACTATCGAAGCACAGCTTTCCTGAGGATCAATGAGCACAAAACGCGCGTCCGGGAAGGACCGGTAAAGCCAGGGCGTGCCACTGCCGACACCGACATCAAAGACGACCTCGGGCGTGAACCCGTAGCCTTTGACGTAAGGCGCGCGGGTTTTGACAGGCTGAACCACCATCCCCTCCGAACGGAGGGTCCGGCGCATCTGTCTGAGCGTATCAGGACCTTCGCGCGTCACATCAGCGGTTCGGGAAGCAATAAAGGCTGCCGCGATACATCGTGGTGTAATACTGCGGCGGACAATGCGGGTGGCTGCGGCTGACGGTGCCATAGACCGGTACCCGGCAGTACAGGCTGCCACGGTACATGCCGCGCTGGTCCCAGGGGCAGTTGTTCCAGGCCGTGCCTGCGTGGGCGGATCCGCCCTTGCCGGTATAAGCACCGCTCGGGCCGTCAGCCAGTGCTGCGGGTGCCGTTGCCATAATCATGGCGGCGGAAAGGGCTGCGGCTGTCATCTTTTTCAGTGTCTGCATCAGAAAGTCCTTTGTTTCGGGGCAATTTTCTTGGGATCGATGCCACCGTCATTGTGGCTGGTCAGCGGCTGTTCGTGTACGCCGCGATAGCCGAGCGAGGCTTTGTTGCCTTTGAACCAGATCAGCGAATGCACACGCCAGTTTTCGTCATCGCGCTCCGGGTGATCCTCATGGGCATGCGCGCCGCGGCTTTCCTTGCGCGCCTCGGCGGCGGTGATTGTCGCCACGGCGTTGGGAATGAGGTTGGCAAGTTCCAGCGTTTCCATCAGGTCGGAGTTCCACACCAGACTGCGGTCGGTGACGCCCACATCGGTGTATTTGCCGGCGACCTCATCCATCGCCTTTTTGCCCTCGGCGAGTGTCTCATTGGCGCGGAAGACGGCGGCGTCTTTCTGCATGGTCTGCTGCATTTCCAGACGCAGTTCGGCCGTGGGCGTGTGGCCCTTGGAGTAGCGTGTGTTGTCGAAACGGTCGAGTGCGGCCTTGACCGAGGCCTCGTTGGGCGTGGGGACAGCACTGTCGGGATTAACGATTTTGCCGGCACGGATCGCGGCGGCCCGGCCAAAGACCACAAGGTCAATGAGCGAATTCGAGCCGAGGCGGTTGGCACCGTGTACTGAGGCACAGCCCGCCTCGCCCACAGCCATGAGGCCAGGTGACACGCGGTCCGGGTCGTCCTTGGTCGGGGCCAGCACCTCGCCCCAGTAATTCGTGGGGATACCGCCCATATTATAGTGCACTGTCGGCAGTACCGGGATCGGCTCTTTGTTGAGGTTCACGCCCGCAAAGATCCGCGCGGATTCCGATATGCCCGGCAGGCGCAATTTCAGGGTCTCAGGGGGCAGGTGGTTGAGATTGAGGTGGATGTGGTCACTGTTTTTGCCGACACCACGGCCTTCGCGGATTTCCATGGTCATGCAGCGTGAGACGTAATCGCGCGGTGCGAGGTCTTTGTAATTCGGGGCATAGCGTTCCATGAACCGCTCGCCTTCGGAGTTGGTGAGGTATCCCCCCTCTCCGCGCGCGCCTTCAGTGATAAGGCAACCCGCCCCGTAGATGCCGGTAGGGTGGAACTGAACAAACTCCATATCCTGAAGCGGCAGGCCGGCGCGGGCCGTCATGCCGCCGCCATCGCCTGTGCAGGTATGCGCCGAGGTGGCGGAGAAATACGCCCGGCCATAACCGCCCGTAGCCAGCACAACCATCTTCGAGGCGAAAAGGTGCAGCGTGCCGTCATCGAGCTTCCAGCACAGGACCCCCTGGCAAACGCCGTCTTCGGACATGATCAGGTCGATGGCGAAGTATTCGATATAGAACTCTGCGTTGTTCTTCAGCGACTGGCCGTAAAGCGTATGCAGTATGGCGTGACCGGTGCGGTCGGCGGCGGCACAGGTCCGCTGCACCGCGGGGCCTTCGCCGAATTCGGTTGTGTGGCCGCCGAAGGGACGCTGGTAGATTTTGCCCTCTTCGGTGCGCGAAAAGGGCACACCGTAGTGTTCGAGTTCATAGACCGCCTTGGGCGCTTCTCGGGCGAGGTATTCCATCGCATCGGTATCGCCCAGCCAGTCGGA
>CBDUCB010000321.1:0-3415 GCA_965365545.1 uncultured Roseobacter sp.
AAAAGGTCGTCGAGCCGCTCTTTGAATCGCTGCCCGACCACACGATCATGCACAAGTTCGCAACTAAGTTTGGTTTTGCGGATCAGATCTTCCGCAATATCGAAGTGAACGGCGAGGAGCCGCTGATCGAAGACATCACCCGCGAGTTCAACCGCGGCATGTGGACCATCGGGTATACCGGACAGTCGCCTGAACGTCTGCGCATGCACATGGAAAACCAGCACACCTTTGACCGCACATCACTGCGGGCGAACGGTGGTCCTGCAGACGGGGATTACTACGGTATGCCGTGGCCTGCATGGGGCACGCCCGAGATGAACCACCCAGGCACGGCGAACCTTTACGACATGTCGCTGCCGGTGGCGGATGGCGGTCTGACGTTCCGTGCGCGCTTCGGCGTTGAGCGGGACGGCGACAACCTGCTGGCCGAAGGGGTCTCCAACCCGGGGTCGGAAATCCAGGACGGGTACCCTGAGTTCACCATGCAGATGCTGATCGATCTGGGCTGGGACGGCGATCTGACGCCTTACGAGCGCAGAATGATCGAATATGTCTCAGGTTTTGCCTCCAGCCGCCCTGGCGCGGAAGAGGTGGGAGAGACATCTCAGCAGGGTGAACTGCCATCGGATTATTCCGAAAAGGTGGGTGGCGTGAACTGGAAAACCGACCTTTCGGGCGGTATCCAGCGCGTCGCGATCAAGCATGGCTGTGCGCCCTTCGGGAACGCCAAAGCCCGCGCGGTCGTCTGGACCTTCCCCGATCCGGTACCGGTTCACCGCGAGCCGCTCTACACCAACCGGCGCGACCTTGTGGCCGACTATCCGACCTACGAGGACAAAAAGTTCTGGCGGGTGCCGACGATGTACAAGTCCATCCAGGACAAGGACTTCTCGGCTGATTATCCGATCATCCTGACCTCCGGGCGTCTGGTCGAATACGAAGGCGGCGGCGACGAGACGCGGTCCAACCCGTGGCTGGCCGAGCTTCAGCAGGACATGTTTGTCGAAGTGAACCCGCGCGATGCCAACAATCTCGGTATCCGTGACGGCGAACAGGTCTGGGTCGAAGGCCCGGAAGGCGGCAAGGTCAAAGTGATGGCCATGGTCACCGAACGGGTCGAAAGCGGCGTGGCCTTCATGCCATTCCACTTCGGCGGTCACATGGAGGGCGTGGATCTTCGGGACAAATACCCCGATGGTGCCGATCCTTACGTGCTTGGTGAATCCACAAACACCGCGCAGACCTATGGCTATGACAGTGTAACCCAGATGCAGGAGACCAAAGCCACTCTCTGCAAAATCTGGGCAGCATAAGGGAGGTTATCAACATGGCCGCAAGAGCAAAATTTCTCGTAGATGCTGAACGTTGCATTGAATGCAACGCCTGCGTCACAGCCTGTAAAAACGAGCACGAGGTGCCCTGGGGGATCAACCGCCGGAAAGTCGTCACGATCAATGACGGCAAACCCGGCGAGCGGTCCATCTCGGTCGCCTGCATGCACTGTTCAGACGCGCCCTGTATGGCCGTCTGCCCGGTGGATTGCTTCTACCAGAACGAAGAGGGTGTCGTGCTGCACTCCAAGGACCTCTGCATCGGTTGCGGGTACTGCTTTTACGCATGCCCCTTCGGTGCGCCACAGTTCCCCCAGGCGGGGAACTTCGGCAGCCGGGGCAAGATGGACAAGTGTACTTTCTGTGCCGGTGGCCCGGAGGAGAACAATTCCACAGCGGAATTCTCCAAGTACGGCCGCAACCGGATCGCAGAAGGCAAGCTGCCCATCTGTGCGGAAATGTGCGCCACCAAAGCGCTGCTGGCCGGTGATGGTGACGTTGTCGCCAATATCTACCGCGAGCGTGTGGTTGCCCGTGGCTTCGGCTCGGGCGCCTGGGGCTGGGGCACCGCCTACGATCAGAAAGGCGGCTGATTTTATCAGCTTCCCGACAGTCATGACCTGATCAGGGGCGGCGCTTATGTGCCGCCCCGTTATTTCATAAACAGGATATACGCATGTTTCGTATCATCTTCGCGCTTCTTTTGTCCTGCTTCTGCGCTCTGAGCGCTGCAGCCCAGGAGGCAGCGCCTGCACCGGACCGGTCAAAGACCGGTGGCGCGCAGACCCTTGAAGACATCATGGCCCGTCAGCAGGGTCTCAAGGTCGATAACAGCTTCAGAAGCGGCAACACCGGTGATCCTGCTGCCGCGCAGATGTCCACTGACCAGCTCGGCACGCGGGGCGGGGCGTCTGACCCTGATCTCTGGCGGGCGCTGCGCTTTGACCAGGCTGATATCACCACCCAGGTACGCGGCCCGGCAGCCACGGTTCTTATCCAGGACGGTGGTATGCGATGGCTTACGTTCCGTGAGGGGCCTTTGCTGAAATACGGCACCGGATTTCTCGGTGTGACCCTGGTGCTGCTGGCAATCTTCTATCTGATCCGTGGCCGGATCCGCATCGACGGGGAAAAAACTGGTACGACCATTGTGCGGTTCAAAGCCTTTGAGCGGTTTTCACACTGGCTTCTGGCGGGGTCGTTCATCCTGCTGGGGATTACCGGAATTATCACACTTGCCGGGCGCAAGGTGCTGATCCCGACATTCGGTCACGAGGCCTTTGCCACGGTTGCGGTGGCGTGCAAATGGATTCACAACAACGTCTCATGGGCCTTTATGGTGGCCCTTGTGCTCGTCTTTGTGCTCTGGGTCGTTCACAACCTGCCCGACCGGACGGACGTGAAATGGCTGCTGAAAGGCGGCGGCATTTTTGGCGGCGGCCACCCGCCGGCCAAAAAGTTCAATGCAGGGCAAAAGCTGATCTTCTGGTCGGTGATCGTGCTGGGTGCTTCGATTTCCGCCTCTGGTCTGGCGCTGCTCTTTCCGTTCGAGCTGCCGATGTTTGCGGCCACCTTTGAGAAGGTGAATGCGCTGGGTCTGCCGCAGATGCTTGGCTTTGCCGAATTGCGCACGGATCTGGCGCCGCATGAAGAGATGCAGCTTTCACAGCTCTGGCATGCCATCGTCAGCTTTGTGCTGATGGGCATCATCCTTGCGCATATCTACATCGGGTCTGTTGGCATGGAAGGGGCCTATGACGCCATGGGCTCCGGCGATGTTGAGTTGCAATGGGCGCGCGAGCACCACAGCCTCTGGGTCGAAGAAGTCGAACAGTCGAAGATCAAAAAGGCGGGTACAGCATGAAAGTGATGCTTCTTGCCTTTGTCTCGCTCGCGGTGATTGCTGTGGCTGCAGACCTGATCCTCGATGAGATCGGCTTCTCCGCGCAGGAGCGGAGCACCGGCGGGGCTGTGCGTCTCGACGACGGCTGATCTGCGCGACCTGTCTGACAAAAAACGGCGCCTCATCCGGGCGCCGTTTTGCGTTCCGGGTAAGGAGCCGTCAGACCAGTTTGTCGCCCGGC
>CBDUCB010000322.1:0-3378 GCA_965365545.1 uncultured Roseobacter sp.
AGGCATGGAAATCCGTACAATTGCCGCTGCGCGCATCGCAGGCGTATACGGCGTCACCTTTTCCCCAGCCTGGTCCGAACTTCGCGTATCGCATCTGATCTATTGTGTGGTCGTAGATGGCTCGGGCACGGACGAGTTCGCCACTCTTGCCCTCTACGACTTTGTCGGCAATCTCGCGGAATCTCTCGTCAGCGGGCACGAGACGCTCGGGTTGCAGGTCATCAGCATGGGGCTGCTGGTCGCCGAGGATCAGCCGCAGGGTGCGCTCCGACGGGGTCACGCGCCCCTCTCCGCTACTTGAAGCGATAGGTGATCCGCCCCTTGGTCAGGTCGTAGGGCGTCATCTCGACCTGCACCTTGTCGCCGGCGAGAACGCGGATGCGGTTCTTGCGCATTTTACCTGCCGTATGTGCGATAATTTCATGGCCGTTTTCAAGCTCGACCCTGAATGTCGCATTCGGCAGGAGTTCCTTGACGACACCGGGAAATTCGAGCGTATCTTCCTTGGCCATGGTTTCTCCTGATTTGCACGTCCGCCTTGCTGCGGACGCCGCTTAGATGCGCCTGTTTTCAGGGTTTTTCAAGGGGCATTCAGCGCAGGGAGACTTTTTGCGGCGTACCGTCCCTGCCCGGCTGTTCCATCCAGTGGGTCCGGTTGAGCACAACGCCATCTGCCCGGACATGGGCGATTTTTTCCGGCTCGACATCGGCATAGGTCCAGCCGGGGCGACCGATCTCTCCCACAGCAAGCACCCCGTTCGCGGGAAAACCCGTATCGGGCGGCCCGAAAATGCCGCCTGCGCCCGTGGTGGTGTCGACCGCATCCGACCAGGGCGCCTCGCCCACCAGCGACGACATCACTGTGACGCACTGGTTTTCCAGCGCCCGCGCCATCGCGCCAATGCGCACCCGCCAGTACCCGGTCAGCGCCTCGGTACAGGAGGGCACAAGGATCAGATCACATTCCGCCAGCGCACGACCCAGAAGCGGAAATTCGCAGTCATAACAAATCAGTACGCCGATTTTCCCAAGTGCCGTGTCAAAGACCTGCAACGGCCCTCCGCCGGTTACATTCCACGGGTCACGCTCAAAGCGCGTCATGATCTGTTTGTCCTGCACCCCGATGCCGCCGCCGGGCGCAAAGAACCTTGCGCGGTTTACGGGCCGGGTCGGTGTCGCGGCCGGGCCGGAAGCTGCGAGTATATGCACTCCGTGCTCTGCGGCCAGTTTCGCGTGCAGAGCATCCGCGTCGGCCAGCCGGTCCGAGACGGCAAAGAGCGAGGCTTCAAGATCGCCGGCCACGTCCTTACCCGCGAGGGTGGCAAGCTCCATTGCGCCATATTCAGGGAAAACCAGCAACTGCGCGGATTGCCCGACCGCCTCTGCAACCCATGCGGAAATTTTATCTTCGTACTGCGCCTCAGATGTCAGAAAATCGAGGGGGTAGGCGGCGGCGGCGATTTTCATGCTGTGATTCCTGTATCCGGGTCAGCCGCATCGTTGGAGAAAAATTCAACGCCTGCAAGGCGATTCACCCACATGCGGACAGCCCGTGCTTGACCTTGAAGCCCGGGAGTTGCAGGACAGGTTGCAGGCGCCGGAGGACAGTGATGAGCACCAAGGGAATTACAATTCGCGGGCTTGAGGTTTTTGAAGCGCTCGCCGCCTCCGGATCCGTGGCCCGGGCCGCCGAGCGCACGGGGCTCAGCCAGCCGTCGGTCAGCCAGCAGCTGCGCAATCTTGAGACTGCGCTGGATGTCGAACTTGTCGATCACAGCAGACGACCGATGCAGCTTACACCTGCGGGCAAGCTCTTCCGGGCACGGGTTGAAAATGCGCTCTCGGAAATACGCGCGGCCCAGAGCGAACTTACGGTGATGGATCTGGCGCATGTCACCTCGCTCAGCATTGGTATAATCGACGATTTTGATGACAATATCACGCCGAGGCTGGCGACGATCCTGGCAGACAGCCTTACCGGCTGCCGGTTTCGCATGATCACCGCCTCAAGCCATGAGCTTGCCGCGCTGATCGCGGGCAAAGAGCTGCAGCTTGCGATCAGCGCCAGAACCGGCGACATACCCGACGGCATCATCGAATATCCGCTTGCCCGCGACCCGTTCATGATCGTGGCGCCGCGCGGCCATACAATTACAGCAGATAACCCGCCCGCACCGGACCAGCTGCCGTTTCTGCGCTATGAAAAGCAACAGCTGATCAGTACGCAGATCGAGGCGCAGCTGGCGCGCACCGGGATCACTTATCCCGACCGTTTCGAGATCGGCAGCCACCTTGCCCTGATGGCCATGGTTGCGCGCGGCATCGGCTGGACCATCACAACGCCACTGGGATACATGCGCGCGCATCGCTTTCACAGCGAGGTACAGCCCGCACCCCTTCCGTTTGAACCTTTCTCGCGGCAGATATCGCTTTTCACCACCGATGACTGGGCCGGAACGGTGCCCGATGATATTGCCCGCACGATGCGGCGCCTGCTGAAAAACCAGATGATCGACCCGGCACTGGCAGAGCTGCCGTTTCTGGAGGGCGCGCTGACCATCCTTGGCGGGCATGACGACTGACGACGCACACTCGGGTCAGGTTTAAGGACAAGAAATTATGCGAAAAATAGTCATTCTTACCGGCGCCGGGATCTCAGCTGAAAGCGGACTTGGCACGTTTCGCGCAGAAGACGGTCTCTGGGCAGAGCACCGTGTCGAGGACGTGGCCACCCCTGAAGGGTTCGCACGCGATCCGCAGCTGGTTGTGAATTTCTACAACGCGCGCCGGGAACAGGCGGCATCCGCAGAGCCGAATGCCGGACACAGAGCGCTGGTGAAACTGGAGGCTGCGTTTGAGGGAGACGTTGTTCTGATCACCCAGAACGTCGACGATCTGCACGAAAGGGCCGGCATGGACCGTGTCATTCACATGCACGGTGCTCTGAAATCTGCCCTTTGTGCAGCCTGCGATCACCGCTGGGAAGCGCCGCTCGTGATGGCTCCGGGCGATCCCTGTCCGAAATGCGCGGCCCCGGCGGCGCGGCCTGATATCGTGTGGTTTGGTGAAATGCCTTATGACATGGAAGAGATTTTCGATCACCTCGCGGAGGCCGACCTCTTTGCCTCCGTCGGAACCTCCGGGAACGTCTATCCGGCGGCGGGATTCGTGGCTGAGGCCCGCCGGAACGGGGCACAAACGGTGGAGTTCAATCTTGAGCCCTCCGCCGTGGGCAGCCAGTTTGAGGATATAAGGCTCGGGCCCGCAACGCAGACGCTGCCTTTGTGGGTGGACGAGATCCTCGCCCGCTGAGCGGTTGTATCGGAGCACCACGCATAAACGCAAAAACCCCGCCCTTGCCGGACGGGGTTCTGAAAC
>CBDUCB010000323.1:0-3364 GCA_965365545.1 uncultured Roseobacter sp.
CCCGGCGGCACGATCGTGGAAGGTACGGCCGGCAACACCGGTATCGGTCTGGCGCTCGTCGGGGCTTCGATGGGGTTCCGGACTGTAATCGTAATTCCCGAAACGCAGAGCCAGGAGAAAAAGGATATGCTGCGCATCGCGGGTGCTGAGCTCATCCAGGTGCCCGCCGTGCCCTATGCCAATCCCAATAATTACGTCAAATATTCCGGGCGTCTGGCCGAACGGCTGGCGCAGTCTGATCCGAACGGTGCGATCTGGGCCAACCAGTTCGACAATGTGGCAAACCGCCAGGCTCACGTCGAAACGACCGGGCCGGAAATCTGGGAGCAGACCAGCGGCAAAGTGGACGGATTCATTTGCGCGGTGGGTTCCGGTGGCACGCTGGCAGGTGTGAGTGAAGCGCTGCAGTCACGCGGTGTAAAGATGGGTCTCGCCGATCCCGAAGGATCTGGTCTTTACAAGCTTTACACCGGTGAGGAAGCCGGTGGTAATTCCATCACCGAAGGTATCGGGCAGGGGCGTATCACCGCCAATCTGGAAGGTTTCACACCTGATTTTTGCTACAAAATTCCGGATGCCGAGGCATTGCCGGTCGTGTTTGATCTTTTACAGAACGAGGGGCTTTGCCTTGGTGGTTCATCCGGCATCAACGTGGCGGGCGCGATGCGGCTGGCCCGCGACCTCGGGCCCGGCCACACCATCGTGACCATTCTGTGCGACTTTGGCACGCGCTATCAGTCAAAGCTCTTCAACCCTGAGTTTCTCTCCGGCAAGGGACTGCCGGTACCTGACTGGATGGACCGGGCACCGGCTGGCATCCCCGGCGTTTTTGAAGACGTATGACAGCTTTTCTGCGCATTCTTGCGGCATGTGTGCTCCTTGCGCTTGCCGGGACGGCGGCAGCACAGGGCCGGCTGACCAGTGACGACACCGTTTACCCCTTCTGGGATTCCATGGCGTCCGAGGCTGAAGAGAGGCTGGCTTCCGGCGAGGGCAGTATTGACGAACTGGAAGATCTGCGCCGGCGGGTTGCGGCGTTTCGTGAAGAGTTTTCATCGCGACGCCTCGAAAACGACGCACGGATCGCAACGCTGGAGCAACAGATCTCAGCACTCGGACCGGAGCCGGAAGACCGGCCGGAAGCCGAAGATATTGCTACGCGACGCGACGAGCTGAAATCCCAGCTGCAGGCGCTGGAGGCGCCGCTGCGCGTGGCCGAAGAGGCCTTTACCCGCTCAGACGGGCTCATCCGCGAGATCGATATGATTATCCGCGAACGCGAAACCCGCCGGTTGCTGTCGCTGGGTCCGAGCCCGCTGAACCCGCTGCACTGGCCGGCCGCACTCTCGGAGATGGGCCGCGTGGTGCGTGATCTGCACGATGAGATTGCCTCGGTGCGTGACCCGGTGCGCCGCCAGAGTTTGCGCGAACAGCTGCCACTTGTGCTGCTGATGACGGCGGTGGCGCTGATGCTGATCATCCGCGGGCGGGCCTGGGCGGGCATGGCGCTGTCCCGCATGCGCCGCTGGGGTGGACGGGGCACCGGGGTCTGGCGGTTTCTGGTCTCGCTCTTCCGGATCTTTCTGCCGCTGACCGGGGTGTTGCTGCTGACGTATGCGTTCCGTCAGACCGGGTTGCTGGGCAGCCGTATGGATCAGATTTTTGAATTTCTGCCTCTCTGGGGCGGTTTCCTGCTGGGATTTCGCTGGCTTGCCGAGCGGTTGTTTTCGCGGGATGAAGAAGAGGCGCTGATTATGCTGTCGGCGGAAAACCGGTCACGGGCCCGGTTTTACATGCTGATCATCTCGCTGCTTTTCGTATCGCGCGGTGTGGTTGATCTGATTTTCGGGCTGGAGCATGTTACTTCGGCGTCGGTCGCCGTCATGGCCTTTCCGATTGTACTGCTGATGGGCGCGACCCTTTTCCTTATGGGACTGATGCTGCGGGCCTTTGAAGTCGAGGGCGAAACCGACACCGACGAGCCGGTGCGCGGCAGCGGTCTGGCGCGCGTGGTGCGTGCGGCGGGAACGCTTGCTGTAGTTGTATCCGTGACGGCACCGGTGATGGCCGCCGCAGGCTATTCAGAAGCAGGCAATGCACTGCTTTATCCCACCGTGATGAGTTTTCTCGTACTTGGTCTCGTCATGGCGTTGCAGCGGTTTTTGGCTGACCTTTACGGGCTTATCTCGGGGCAGGGGGCAGAGGCGCGTGACGGTCTTGTAGCCATTTTTGCAGGTTTCGTGCTGCTGCTGGCCTCGCTGCCGTTGCTGGCGCTTGTCTGGGGGGCGCGGGTCGCCGAACTGGCCGAGCTCTGGACGATCTTCATGCGCGGTTTCGACATCGGCGGGACACGTATTTCGCCGTCCGACTTCCTGATGTTCGCGATCATTTTTGCCATCGGTTATACAATCACGCGGCTCATCCAGAGCACGCTGCGTCAGAGCGTGCTGCCCAAGACGCGCATGGATATCGGCGGTCAGAATGCGGTGATCTCCGGTGTCGGTTATCTGGGAATTTTTCTCGCAGGGCTCGTGGCCATCACCGGTGCGGGAATTGACCTTTCAGGTCTGGCGATTGTTGCGGGTGCGCTGTCGGTTGGGATCGGGTTCGGCCTGCAGACGATCGTGTCGAATTTCGTATCGGGTATCATTCTGCTGATCGAGCGCCCGATCTCGGAAGGGGACTGGATCGAGGTCGGCGGCCAGATGGGATACGTTAAAGATATCTCGGTGCGCTCCACGCGGATCGAAACCTTCGACCGCACCGATGTGATCGTGCCCAACTCCGATCTGATCTCGGGGACGGTTACCAATTATACCCGCGGGAATACCGTTGGCCGGCTGATCGTCAAAGTTGGCGTGGCCTATGGCACGGACACCAAGCGCGTTGAAAAAATCCTGCGTGAAATTGCCGAGGATCAGCCGATGGTGCTGACCAATCCGGCACCGAATATTGTCTTCAGCGGCTTTGGTGCGGACAGTCTGGATTTTGAGATCCGGGTGATCCTGAGGGATGTGAACTGGATCCTGAACATCCGGACCGATATCAATCATGCCATTGCGAAACGGTTTGCCGAAGAGGGCATCGAGATCCCGTTCGCGCAGCGCGATATCTGGCTGCGCAACCCCGAGACGCTCAGCGCGCCAAAGGACGACAATGCATGAGCGAGCAGGTCCGTGACCGCCCCCGTCAGAATGAAGCCGGTGCCGCAGATCCGGCGCATCATCGCGAGCGGGGTATCGTGCCTGACACCGCGTTCTTTTGACCCGGCACGTGGCGCGAAACGGGAAACGACACGCGGATGTTCCCGGGCCGGTGCATCAGCAGAGATCGTCGGTTGATTATCAGGAGACAGGGACAGGGG
>CBDUCB010000324.1:0-3363 GCA_965365545.1 uncultured Roseobacter sp.
TTTTTCTGCCCCAGCTGCGCGCCATTCCGGACGCCGGGTGGGACCCTGGTGGCAACGGCCCGCCGGGTGCCCTGCCCGCTTCGGGGAACTGAGGTCATGCCCGCTACTGCGTTCAGTTCCGGCCCGATGTCTCGATATGAACAACCTCGCCGCAATGCTTGCAGTGCACCGCATCCGGGTCGTGCTTCAGCAGCCCGCAGGTCTGACATTTCATGTTTACCTTGACCGGCTGGATGATCGCGCGGGCCAGTTGCACAAACAATGCCACCCCCACCAGCATGATCAGCACAGACATCAGCTTGCCACCCGTCGTCTGCGGCGTGATATCGCCATATCCCGTTGTCGTGAGCGTGGTCACCGTGAAATAGAGCGCATCGATGTACCCGTTAAGCCCGTCCGCCTTGTCGACGAAAATGGCATGCACAACGGATGTGGTGAAAAAGACGAAAACAAAGAGGTTTACGACAGCAATGACCGTATCCTCATGCCGGCGGAATAATACGCTGGCGCGCCGCAGATCGCGCAGCAGGTGATAGGAATGAATGATCCGCAAACCGCGCAGTATCCGCAGAAAAGCGATGTTCTGATGGATAAACGGCGAAATCAGCAGCGAAACGATCACCACCAGATCGGCCAGTGTGTAAATCTTCAACAGCATCGCCCGACGATCCGGGGCAATCCATAAACGGGCAGCAAAATCAATAGCGATCAGCATCCCGATCAGCAGACCAGCCACTTCCATGGCACGGGTCTGCTCCATCGGCGCGGTGACCAGAAACGCCATAATGGTGATCAGATCAAAAGCGATCAGCGCGTAGCGAAAGCGTTCGGCGCGGCGCGTTGAGCCGGTATAAAGCTCATCGACGGTTTTTCTGAGGGGTCCCGGCATAGCTTCTTACCGATATTGATGCACGTGCTCCGCAGATCAACAACAGCCAGTTTCACGCAGTTTGTCAAACACCGCGAACCGCTCCGGGAGGTGTGCAGCCGGTCAGAGGCTGAGTTTATCACGCATGAATGCCAGCGCCACAGACAGCCCGTCAGGCGCGATCCCGTGCCCGGTGCCTTTCATGATATGTGCAAAGACATCCTGCCAGCCTGCCTCCTGCAGCGCCTCTGCGGCCTCGGGCAGAGACTGTGGCGGCACCACATCATCCATGTCGCCATGCACAAGCAGCACCGGAGGGCGTACAACCACGTCATCGGCCAGCGTCTCGGGGCTCAGCAAACGGCCCGAAAAAGCAACGATGCCGGCGATTTCATCTTCGCGGCGCGGTGCCACATGCAGGGCCATCATCGTGCCCTGTGAAAAACCGAAAAGCACCACCTGTTCGGGCAGCACGTCTTCATCCACCATCAGCGCGTCGAGAAAGGCATTGAGATCATCTACGGCCTGAGACATGCCGCGCATGCTTTCCTCTTCGGAGGAGTTATCGATCCAGGGAATCGGAAACCACTGAAATCCCATCGGCGCACCGGCACAGGCTTCCGGCGCGTCCGGTGCCACAAAAAGAGTATCCGGCAGGTGTTCACCCAGCGGGTCGGCAAGCCCCAGCAGGTCAGCCCCGTTGGCACCATAGCCGTGCAGGAAAACCACAACCGAGCGTGTGTCGCCCGAGACCGGCGCGCGGCGCTCTGCATTCAGTACCCGTGTCATGTGATCCCGTCCCGTTGTTTCGCGTGCCTGTAGTACGCAAAGAGCAGACGCGCTGCAACCGACCGCCAGGGCGACCAGTTCACGGCCATCGCGCGCAGGTCACGCTCAGCCGGACGATCAGGCAGATCAAACAGCACCCGGGCCGCTTCCTGCAGCGCCAGATCGCCTGCGGCAAAGACGTCCCGGCGCCCCAGGCTGAACATCGCATAGATCTCCGCCGTCCAGACACCGATGCCCGGCACCGCGGTCAGCGTTTTCACAATTTCTGCATCAGAGGCCACACGCAGCGCGTCATAATCTATGCCGGACCGGGCCAGCGCATGGGTGTAGCGGGCTTTCTGGCGGCTGAGACCGAGACCGCGCAGACCCTCTTCGGTCATCGCAAGCACAGCCTCCTCGCTGATCATGCCGGCCTGCTCAAGCCGGTTCTGAATGGCGCGGGCGGAGGCGACGCTTACCTGCTGGCTGACAATGGCGCTGAGCAGTTGCGCAAAACCGTCGGGCCGGCGGCGCAGCGGCAGCGGGCCGGTCACGTCCAGCGCCGCGGCAAAACGGGGATCACAACGGGCAAGCCAGGCCGCCCCCTCGGCCACATCCGCATCTGTCTCAATCAGTCTCATGTCGGGCATGCCGCCTGCCAGGCAAGAGCCTCCTGCACAGTTCTGGCCAGAGCCACATCCGGCGGCGGGGCCGGTCGGTTTATCATCAGAACCGGCAATCCCAGCGCGCGCGCCGCTGCCAGTTTGGAAAAGCTGGCCGGCCCGCCCACATCCCGGCAGATCAGTCCGGTAACGGCCAGCTCTTTAAAAAGGTCGCGCTCCTGAGCTTCGGAAAACGGCGGCTGCCCCGGAACGATGGTGACAAAGGGCCAGGGCGGCGTCGCTTCCGCCTGTCCGGTCTGGCGCAGAAAGAGCCGCTGCCCGGGGAAAGCTGAATAATGGCGCAGACTGCCAAACCCTGTATTGCTGAAAATCCGCGCGTCCTGCGGCACGGTGCGCACGGCCTCTGAGATCGTGGGGTACCGGGTCCATAGGTCGGCGGCGGTGTGCACCCAGCCGTCACGCAGGACACGCAGGTACGCGATACCGCCGGTTCTGCAGATCTCTGCGGCCATGCTGCTGATATCATCATCAAAGGAATGGCTGGCATCAATTACCCGGCGCACTTCCTGCGCTGCCATCCAGGCCCGCATCTCATCCGCGTGCGAAAACCGGCCCGGTCGCACGGGTACCGGCAACGGCGGCACCCCGCGTTCAGGCTCCGGCAGGCTTGCGATCACTCTTGCACCGCTTTCAGCGAGCCCGGCCACGACCCCGTGCGCCTCGCGCGCGCCTGCCAGAACAAGGGTCGTGCCACTGTGCTTCATGGGCCGCACTGTGAGCCTCAAACGCAGCACAGACAAGGGGCTTGCGACGCCACGATGCGCAGCATAGTCAGGGGTTTATGGAAACCGCTCAGGACAGCCGTGCAAAGCGCAATGTCGTGGTACTGGTGCTTGCTCAGGCGATCCTGGGGGCCCAGATGCCAATGCTTTTTGTTGTTGGCGGCCTCGCGGGGCAGTCTCTGGCATCCAACATCTGTTTTGCCACCCTGCCAATCACGCTGATGGTGCTGGGCGCTATGCTGGCCGCAAATCCGGTCTCGGCCATCATGCAGCGTTTCGGACGGCAGGCTCAGATTCAGAGCGCTGGTTCGCGGCCGTCTGA
>CBDUCB010000325.1:0-3341 GCA_965365545.1 uncultured Roseobacter sp.
CTGAAAATGCGCCATCCCCTTTGAGGGCTGCACCGATGTCACTGTCGGTATCCACCTGCGCGCTTTCAAGCCGGCCCAGGATCTTGCGGCGCTGTACCGGACGCATCTGCCAGCGGCTCCCGTCGCCTGTTGATGCTTCACGCAGAGCCGACATCAGCTTGCCGCGCAACAGGATATCCCTGCTGCGCTCCGCCGGGATTACCGTGCTCAGCATGTCACGCGGGTTGAACTCCTCAACCAGTGCTGCCTGCAGAAAGAGCGCGTCGCGCAGTTTGTGATACTCTTCGGGTTCAGCTTTCATCACAGGCCCACCCAACCGCGTATGATCTCGCGCGTGCGCTTCACAGCCTCCGGCAGGGCCCCGAACCGGTACCTGTCACTGTCCTCTTCTTTGTCGAGATTCTTCGTCACCTGACGGACAAACCGGTCCAGCAGGTCATTACTGATGTTTTCATCGCCATTTAGGTCTTCGAGCATCGCGCGGAGCGTCACTCTGACATCCTCGTCATCGAAATTGTGCAGCTGATCTACGAGCAGTCCGGGACGTCGCGCATTCTCCGCCTCGCCCGTGTTCTGGAACTGCAGCGGCGCCAGCGCATATTGCTCAAAGCCCGCAAGGATCAGTCGCAGGTTCTTATGGGTGACGATCCATTCCGCCAGATGCTCGAACTGGATCAGCGCGGCGGCTGACAGTTTGTTGTCGGGGGGCGGTTCAAAGAAAATCCAGAAAGTCGCGTCCTGCGCCGCTGCGGCCTGCTGCAGTGCTTCGGCCACCCGGACGGCGCGCTCACGTTCCGCGGCCGCGTCGCTGGTCTCTCCGGGGCCGGCACCGGCATGGGCGGCAACCGCGGCCATGCCCGGAAACGCAGCGACCAGCGTGCCGGTAAGGTCCGTTTCCTCAAGGTCGGTGGGAATGCGGCGCGCCAGGTTACGCGTTACCGGATCCCCGGGGATCGTGCGGTTCTGAAGAAAGGCTTCCAGCATTCCGAAACTGAAACTCAGCCCGGTCATGCGTGACGTATTCACCCGCCGCACCCAGATACCGCGCAGGTTCGATCCGGGTGCCTCAAGCATATGCGATAACCCGGTGAAAAAGGTCCGGCGTCCGATGATAAGCGGGCTGTCGATGTCATCGTTCAGCGACCACAGATAGCGGCGCGGCTGATCACGGCGGATCGTGCCGATAAAGTCCGGGTGATTGATGAACTGCCCGTGCGGCACAAGACGCCGGAAGGCATCCCACCGCCCCTGATGCACACCGATGAACTGCAGATCGCGATCAAAGGCCAGCCCGCCGGATGAGCCACCCATGGTATCCACGTCATGGCGCAGGCGGATGTCGTGAGGGGTGTCGCGATGCACCCGCCCACGGGTAAGCCCGCGTCGGTTGCCTTCAGGGTAATGCACAAGCGTCATCAGCCGCGCGCCGGTCCAGTCAACGGCTTCCCCGGGCAGGTCGCAATAACCGTAGCTCAGCCCCAAAGGCAGGTTTACCCGCAAAAGAGCTACGTCTTTATGCGTGTCAATGGCATGTGCGGGCGGCAGACCGCCGCTGCGTTCATCGTCATGGACGGGAGACGACCAGACCGGACGCGCAGGGTAGCGTTGCCCGTCAGAGGCGCGGATCATAATGGCAGGTACCGGGCCCGCACCGGCACCGGCTTCCGCAGCCTCGCGGGCCGCAACGGCCTTTTCGACCACATGGGCGGCCGTCAGTACCAGCGTTTTGGAGATAAAGGCGCCTGAGCCTGCTTCCTCGCCGTCAACTTCTACCCGGCAGCGAAAGGCCGATGCCCGCAGAGCAAAGCGGCCCAGACGTTCCAGCGGAAAATCATTCGGGTCAGGTTCAGCAATAGCAGCCCCGGGAAAGGCCGTGTTTTTCTCAAGCCAGGTCTCGACGGGCTCCCGCGGCATCACGTCGATGCCGCGGGCGTTCAGGAAAGCCTCAAGGCTTTTTGAGAGCTCCCCCTGCATCAGCACCTCGGCCAGGACATCCGCAACATCCTGCCCGTCGTCGGTAAGCTCGCCGAGGGCGGCAAGGTTCATGGGTGCCTCAGGGTCCGGGAAAAACTGTTCGAGCGCCTGATCGACGAGCGGGCCGTGATCCTCGAGCACTTCGCGCAGTTTCTCGGTCGTCATGGTCATGTCCGGCCCCCGCGCTACTGACCGAGCGCCGATCTGAGAGCCGGATCCTGTGCCAGAAGTGCTGCGAGACCCTCACTCGGATCATCGGGTTGCATCGGGGTCTCGGCGTCGCTTTCCAGCATGCGGGCACGCGCACCGGCGCGGTAGCTGAGCCAGATCATCTCAGGCGCATAATCAGCCATCTCAGGGGTGACATGCGCGGGCACCGCTGCTTCGCTGGTGCCGGCAAGATGCATCTGCAGAACATTGAGGGTGGAAACTGCCTCCTCGTCGGGGGCTGCCGGTGCTTCGCTGGCTGATGGTAACGCCGCATCGAGCGCTGCGCCTGCGTTCAGCAGCCCTGCGCCCAGATCCCGCGCCCCGCCCCATTCCGCAGGCGGCGTCATGCCCGCGATTGCACAGCGCACCCACATCGCCTGAACTGTTGTTCCGCGGGCATCCGCTTTCTGCTTCAGCGCAGCGCGGCCGCCGTGCCGCGCAACCCAGAGCGCCGCAACTCCGGCCGTCATTGACGTGGCAAGGGTCGTGCCCTGGCTCGCCCGGATGCCGGTGACCGGGTCGTCAGCGGCATTTTTTGCAGCGCCCCAGACCTGCTCGCCGAAGGCCGAGAACGTCACCTGCGATCCGCGACCGCTCTTTTTCCACGGGCGCAGATCAGGTTGCAGAGCGGCAACAGCGGTGCAGATGCCCATCGCCGCATAAGCCGCAGGGAACACCACGTTCGGCCAGCAGTTGCCGGCGGCACAGACGACCACCACACCTGCCTGAGCGGCACGGCGCAGGGCCGCTTCGGTGCTCGCCACGCGCGTCGGCCCGCCAAGCGCCATTGCGATCACATCCGCCCCGTTGGCAACCGCATGATCAATCGCCTTACCGATGCGTCGCTGGTTGAGATCGACAACAGACCGGATCGCCCGGACCGGCATGATCTTTGCCGCCGGCGCGGTGCCGGTCACCGCCCCCGGCCCGGATGTCCCACCCGACGGGTCCGCCGTGCCGCGCGAGGCCACGACCGACATAACCAGCGTACCGTGACCGGGATTGCGCAACAGGCCCGTGGAAAAGCGGTCGGCCGCATTGCTGCCGCCCTCAACCAGGTTGATCTCGCCCTGCTGCGTGCGCACGCCGCGCAGTTCAGCATGATCGCTGTAGCCGGTGTCGATCACCGCCACGGTCACACCCTCGCCACGCGTATG
>CBDUCB010000326.1:0-3322 GCA_965365545.1 uncultured Roseobacter sp.
CGCCCGTTGGCATTGCGAACTTCCTGATGAACCACAAGCGCGAGCACATCGCGCAGATCGAGGGCCGCTATGGCCTTTCAGTGCGTATCGAAGGCGACCCGACGCTGGTCAGCCCTGATTTCAGCCTTGAGAAGTTCAAGACTGCGACCCGGGTCGTACGCGCCGTAGAGCACGTCGTGTCTGTCGATACATCGCTGATGGACGAGATCGACGCGGACGAGGAAGAGCTCGAAACCGTCGGGGACGAGGCACCTGCAGCACCCGGTGACGGCGCGTCTCAGAATGACGGTGATCGCGACGCAGACGCAGACGGTGAGGGCAAACCCAAGCGTCGCCGCCGTCGTCGTCGCCGGAGCCGCGGCAAAAACAACAACGGCGAGCATCAGAATGGCGAAAACCAGAACGATGTGCAGCAGAACGCGGATGGCAATGGTGCCGCCGAAGAAGCAAATGCCGGTGAAACCGCCCCGTCCCCTGCAGAAGGCAGTTCTGATGAAGTGAAAACATCAGACGCAGCTGCGGACGCGGAGGAAAAGCCGTCAAAGCCGAAAACGCGCAGTCGTACGCGCAAGCCCAAAGCGGAGCCTGAAGCGGCCCTGGCCGAAGAAACCGCAGCGGAAACCTCCGCGACCGGGGCAGACGCGGCAGAGCCCGAGGCCAAACCGAAAACGCCCCGCAAGCGCGCCAGCCGCGCCAAAACGGCGAAAACGTCGGACACCGGGGCAGAAAATGCGCCGGCTGTGAACGGGGCCGAAAGCGATGCGGCCCCGGCAGAAGCCGTCGCTGATGCCCCTGCGAAACCTGCTGAGACACCGGCAGAAACAATGCCGGAGCCGGTCGCAGAAACTGGCGGGCCGGCCGCGCAAACGCCTGCACCTGAGCCTGAGACCGCAGAACCCGTTGCGGATGCGCCCGAGGAAGCTGCAAAGCCCAAGCGCAAAGGCTGGTGGTCGCTGGGCGGCTGATTGCAGTACGGAATGACAACGAGAAAGGCGGGCACAGGGCCCGCCTTTTTTGTGCGCCTCAGCCGGTTTTGCGGATTACATATGTCTGAACCGTGCCATCTGAGGCTGCGGAGACCAGTTCATGCCCGGCTTCTGCGCAGAAATGCGGCACATCGACCACGGCTGCCGGATCATCGGCGAGCACGGTCAGGGTTTCGCCGGCCGCCAGCGCCTGCAGACGTTTGCGCGCTTTGAGCACGGGCAGCGGGCATAGCAGCCCGGTGGCATCGAGGTGTGAGGCATCATCATTCATGAACCTCAGATATGCGGCATGTTTCACTCTGTCCACAAGGTTGTGACCAGCCGGGGCGTGACGCAGCAGCGCAGATGAGTTAGGGCCTTTTACATGTTCGGAATTGAGATCATTGACGCAGGCCTGATGCCTGCCATGTTCGTGGCCCTCGCGGCGGGCGTGATCAGCTTTCTGAGCCCCTGCGTGCTGCCGATTGTACCGCCTTATCTGGCGTATATGAGCGGCGTCAGCATGAATGAGATGACGGGCGAGGCGGCAGCACGCCGCCGCTCTGTCATTGCCGCCGTCTTTTTTGTACTCGGACTGAGCACCGTCTTTTTGATCCTCGGCTTCACCGCGTCGGCATTCGGGGCCTTTTTCCTGCAGAACCAGGTGATGTTTGCACGGATTTCAGGGATCGTGATCATTGTTTTCGGTCTGCATTTCCTGGGTGTTTTCCGGATCCCTTTCCTTGATCGTGAGGCGCGCATGGATGTCGGCGACAAGGGGGGGTCAAGCTTTGGCGCATATGTGCTGGGCCTTGCCTTTGCCTTCGGCTGGACGCCCTGCATCGGCCCGCAACTGGGGGCAATCCTGTCGCTTGCGGCCTCCGAGGCTTCGGTGACGCGTGGCACGCTCCTGCTGGGTGTTTACGCTGCGGGTCTCGGTATCCCGTTTTTGCTGGCTGCAATTTTTATGACCCGCGCTATTGGCGTCATGGACCGGCTCAAGCGGCATATGCAGCTGATCGAACGGCTCATGGGCGGGCTGCTGCTGCTGGTGGGACTTGCGATGGTGACAGGTGCTTTCACCACATTTTCCTGGTGGCTGCTGGAGCAGTTCCCGGTCTTGGCAACCTTCGGCTGATCCTTCACAGTGGCTCTGTCCGCGCGGTAACGCGGGCGCTTTGAGGCCCGAGCATGAGCAGCCCGCCTGATCCACCAGTTTTGCGTCGCCGGGTGTTCTACATTTCCGGATATGATCCGTTTCCGCCCCGAAGGTATCGCGAGCTTTACCGCAAAGAAGCCGCAGATCAGGCGCAGATTTCAGGCTATGAGATTGCCGTTTCACGCTCAGATACAGGGCCGTCGGGATGGCAGGTCAGGTCCACCCAGGATGGCCACCGGACCGTCACATCGGTTGAGGTGCTGGTCTGGTCAGACATCGTGCGCGAAAGTTTCTCTTCAACGCCTGGAGGTACCTATCTGGCGATGGTACGCACCGCCCGGGTCTATGTCTTTTCAGGTGCCCTGCGGAGGCTTGTCCGGCTGCGTAAAGGGCCGGTCATAGCTGCTCTCTATCCGGTTGTGATGCTTCTCTTTCAGGCGGCGCTGGCCCTCGTCGCAGCGCTTCTGGTGTTTCGGGCCGGCACCGGCCTGATGACAGGTGACCGGCTTGTCATGCTCAGAACCGCACTGATTGCGGGGGCCGGGCTGACAGCTGCGCTGGGGGTACTGCGGGCTTTCCGCGCGATGGATAACCGGTTCTTTGCTCACTATCTGATGCATGATTTTGCCTATACGGCCTCCGCTGGCGGGGCCTATCCCAAACCGCTCTCGGACCGGCTGGACGACTTTGCACTGCAGATCCGGGATGCGCTGCGAGAGGAGGCCGACGAAGTTCTGGTGGTTGGCCACTCCTCGGGCGCGTTTCTGGCCGTGACGGTTCTGGCGCGGCTGATGAGACGCGCACCGCCCGATCCGGATGGCCCTGTTCTCAGCCTGCTGACCCTGGGACAGGTGGTGCCGATGAAATCCTTTCTGCCAGGCGCTGACGATCTGCGCCGCGACCTGCGCGATATGGGCGCGCAGCAGGAGATTTTCTGGGCGGATGTCAGCGCGCCGGGGGACGGGTGTTCCTTTGCGCTTTGCGATCCGGTGCGTGTTTCCGGGCAGGCGATGCAGGCCACCCGCTGGCCGCTTGTGCTCTCGGCGGCCTTTACGCAGACCCTGTCGCCGGACCGCTGGCGCGTGCTGCGCCGACGGTTTTTCCGCCTGCATTTTCAGTACCTTTGCGCTTTTGACCGGCCGGGTCATTATGACTATTTCCGCATCACCGCGGGGCCGCAAACTCTGCGCACCCGCTA
>CBDUCB010000327.1:0-3303 GCA_965365545.1 uncultured Roseobacter sp.
TGGTCGCGCTCTTTTGAGACCCCGCAAATCGCCCCGCACCGCACTTCAACCGCTGCACCCCGTTGTTCAAGCGCACGCACCACATCACCGGCGGCGCCGTTTTCGAGCCCGGCATACAACAGCGTCATAGTCGGCGCAGACGCCATCCGGGACATTGCCAGCACGGCAAAGAACATTGCGACGGTCGCCATAGCCACAATGATCTGACGCTTAATAGTCAGCCCGGTCCAGGCAGATAAAATTTGCTGCACATTCGCCTCCGTCAGGCCGGACGTTCTGCCCGGCGTTAAAAAGGACTTTGACCGATCTGGCTTAACAATCGGTTAGTGCAATCAAGTCTATAACAAGTTTCGAAAACAACGACGGATTCAAAATGGCTGAAGCAAACGCGACAGATCTGCCGACGCAGGATCAATCCTCCAAACTGCCCTTGATTATCGGGCTTCTGCTCGCTCTTGCAGGTGGGGCCGGAGGCTATCTGGCGGTCTCCGCCGGATGGATCGGAGGCGGCGAATCACCGCCTGAGGAAATAGAAAAAGCTACGTCCGAAATGGCGCCCGATGTCGCCTTTCTTCCGATGGAGCCACTCACGATTTCTTTGCCATCCGGCAGCTCCGGCAACTATCTGAGATTCAGGGGTGAGCTTGAGGTGAACGGTGCCTATGCAGAGGAAGTCAGCAAATACATGCCGCGTTTTGTGGATGTGCTGAACACTTACCTGCGTGCTCTGGAAGTAAGTGATCTTGAAGATCCGGCCGCACTTGGTCGATTGCGCTCACAGATGTTGCGCCGGGTTCAGATGGTCGCCGGGCCGGACCGGATAAGTGACCTGCTCATAATGGAATTCGTCCTGCAATAATGGAGACTGCAATGGATCTGATCGCAGATATTTTTCTTGGCGCCGCGGCTATGGGTGCGGGTATCTACTGCCTGATACTAGGCAGACGTCTGAACCGTTTTAACGATCTTGAAAAAGGCGTCGGCGGCGCCGTTGCTGTGCTCTCAGCACAGGTCGACGATCTGACGAAGACCCTCGCCGCTGCTCAGTCAACTGCCTCCCATTCCGCGGAGACGCTTACTGAGCTCACCCGCAAAGCGGAAAGTATGGCACAGCGCCTCGAACTTCAGATGGCTTCCATGCACGATATACCCGAACCGCCGCGCTCAAATGGCAGCGCCGTGACGCAAGCCCCGCAGACACCTGCAGAACCAATGTTTGTAAGACATCGTGGAACGGCGGCCCAGTGATGCGCAAAAACGCAGTTTTTTCCCGCAAATCAGGACGTGGATCGGTCCTGTTAATCTCATTTCTGTTTCTGGCCTCCGCTGGGATCAGACTTGGAACCGGCGCGGGTCAGGCGGTGGCGACAGAAAGCCCGGACCTGACATCGGCATCCGCGCAGGAATCGGAAACCGGTGCATCATCCTCGGGTGAACGAGAGCGACTTTCGGGTCTTCTCGAAGCCTTCCGGGAACGAGAAGAAAGACTGGTCAAACGAGAGCAGCAGATGGACATCCGGCAAAAAGCACTGGCGGTTGCGGATGAAGAAATTCAGCGCCGGCTTGTCGTTCTGGAAGAAGCAGAAAAGTCGCTGCGCTCGCTTCTGGCGATAGCCAACACTGCTGCAGAGGATGATCTGGCCCGGCTGACCGCGGTTTATGAGAGCATGAAGCCCAAGGATGCCGCCGCTTTGTTTGAAAAGATGGAACCTGCATTCGCAGCGGGTTTTCTGGGACGGATGAGATCTGACGCCGCCGCCGGTGTGATGGCTGGTCTGACCCCTGAGACCGCTTATTCTATCAGCGTGATCCTCGCGGGTCGCAATGCGGACGTGCCGAAAGGCTGAACGGGAAATCAGATTTTAACTTCATTCTGAAATACTGACACAGCTTAATTTTCAGGGGTAGCAAATGATCGGTATTATCGGAATCATTACAATTTTCGTTATGGTTTTCGGTGGCTATCTGCTCGCCGGTGGGAAAATGGGAATTGTGCTTCAGGCGCTTCCCTTTGAGCTTATGATGATCGGCGGCGCCGCAACCGGCGCCTTCCTGATCAGCAATGACAAATCCGCTATCAAACAGACTGCAAAAGACATTGCGCGGGTGTTTAAAGGCCCGAAATGGAGCCACTCAGATTACCGGGATTTGCTTTGCCTCCTTTTCGAACTGATCAGGCTGGCCCGCCAGAACCCGGTCGCGATCGAAGAGCACATCGAAGCACCTGAAGAATCCGCAATTTTCTCGCGGTATCCTAAAATTCTTGGCGATGCTGAAGCTATTGCGCTGATCTGCGACACTTTGAGATCGGCTTCGATGAATTATGATGATCCACATCAGGTTGAGGAAGTACTTGAGAAACGCATTGACGCGAATTTGCACCACGCCCTTCATTCAAGTCATGCGCTTCAGTCCCTCGCGGACGGGCTGCCCGCCCTGGGCATTGTTGCCGCCGTCCTTGGTATTATCAAGACAATGGGATCAATTGATCAGCCGCCTGAAGTTCTCGGTAAACTCATTGGTGGCGCTCTGGTGGGCACGTTTCTGGGCGTCTTCCTTGCCTACTGTCTGGTCGGACCTTTCGCTGCCAAAGTAAAAACCGTTACAGAAGATGACGGGCATTTTTACCAGCTAATCCGCGAAGTTCTTGTTGCAAATCTGCATGCGCATGCAACCAATATCTGTATTGAGGTTGGCCGACAGAACACACCTTCTCATTGCCGACCAAGTTTTTCGGAGCTTGAGGAAGCACTGAAAACCGTAAAGCAGAGCGCTGCATGATATGGCGTCTCGCACTTTTCGCTCTCGTAACTTCAGGGCTGACAGTTGCGCGCGCGAGCGCTGAGCCGGTTGTCGTACGAGCGGGAGAGCACAGTAACTTTACAAGAGTTGTAATGCAGATCCCCCCCGCTGTCGGGTGGGAGATGAATCAGAATGGGGGCGAGATCATAATTTCGCTCAGTAATCACGAACAGGGTTTTGATGTAAGCTCAACCTTTGACATTATCCCAAGAACCCGGCTGGTTGGCATCTCTGGCACACGTACCGATCTTTCTCTGATACTCTCCTGCGATTGCGATGTACGCGGATATCGAGAACAGGCAGGATATTTAATTTTCGATATATACGACGGAATAGAAGCCACCGCAGGCACAGCCGACCAGAGCGAGGCCGGCGAACCAGAAACTGCATCGCCGCTACTGCCCGGTTCACGGTTTGGTTTCGGAGAACTCCTGTGGGCCGGAAACACGCCACAACCCGGAACCAGTCCCGCTGTTGCTCAGCCTAAAGCTGAGCCCGGAG
>CBDUCB010000328.1:0-3246 GCA_965365545.1 uncultured Roseobacter sp.
TCATCGTTAATTCAGAAAGCGTGATTTAGTGATATGTCTCCACACGGTTCTGCATCTTGTGGCAGAGTGTGATCGTACGGATGATACCGGCTCTGAATTTATGGAGTGTTCTGATCCCTGAGTGCATATCTGTATCCTCCTTGTGACATTGAACCTACGCCATCTGAGTGGATGGCACAGTGAACAGGATCACACTGCTACAGTTTTTTGGATATTTTTTCGAGGCACGTGCAAACGTCCGCGAGGCGGCTCAACCTCTGGCTCCCTGACCACGCGCATAGACGTCTTCGTAGCGGATGATGTCGTCTTCGCCGAGATAGGAGCCGGTCTGAACCTCGATCAGGACCATAGGCACCTTGCCAGGGTTCTCCATCCGGTGAACTGCGCCGAGCGGGATGTACACAGACTGGTTTTCTGCCACGAGTTTCACTTCGTCATTAACTGTCACTTTCGCGGTGCCCTCGACAACGATCCAGTGTTCCGAGCGATGATGGTGGGATTGCAGGGATAAGGCAGCGCCGGGATGCACAACAATTCGTTTTACCTGGAACCTGTCCCCGATCACGAGGCTGTCGAACCATCCCCAGGGGCGGTGGTCCCGGGGAAAGGCCTGCGCCTGGCGGATGTTTTTCGCCTTCAGTGCATCGACGGCCAGTTTTACGTCCTGCGCCCGTGAACTGTCCGCGATCAGCACCGCATCCGGCATGGCCACGGCGATGATGTTTTCAAGACCGAGGCCAACAAGCTCAAGCCCCTCGTCCTCGGAACGCAGCAGCGTGTTCTTACAGTCGATGGCCGTGGTCGGACCCGAGGTCACAATGCCGTCTGCGTCGGGCCTGCTCTCGCGCCAGACCGCATCCCAGCCGCCAAGGTCGGACCATCCTGCAGAGAAGGGCACCACCGAGAGATTGTCAGACTTTTCCATCACCGCGTAGTCGATCGACACATCCGCGGCCTCGGCCCAGGCCGCAGGATCGAGCCGCAGAAAGCCCAGGTCAGCGCGTCCCTGATCGACGGCCTCCGCGACCGGCGCGATGAGGTCCCGGGCATGGCTGCGGAAGGCATTTATGATCGCCTGCGCGGTGAACAGGAAGATGCCCGCGTTCCATAAATGCGTGCCAGAGGCAATCATCTCCGCCGCTCTTGCGCTGTCGGGTTTCTCGACGAAGCGAAGCAGATCGATCACTTCGCCGTCCCCGGAGCCGGGTTTGCGGGCCAGCTCAAGATATCCGTAGCCGGTTTCCGGATGTGTCGGCGTGATCCCGAAAGTGACAAGGCGTCCGTCGAGGGCGGCCTGCGTGCCCGATGCAACGGCCTGCCGGAACGCTGCAGGCTCCGGCACGACGTGATCGGAGGGTGCGACCAGCATCATCGCGTCGGGATTTTCTTTTGCCAGCCACAGCGCAGCGGCGAGCACCGCGGGGGCCGTGTTGCGACCTTCCGGCTCAATCAGAATGGCGCCCGGATCAATCCCTGCGTCGGTAAGCTGCTCTGTGACAATGAACCGGAAATCCGAATTTGTAAGGATGACAGGCGCAGCATAACCTTCGCCTGACAGCCTTTTTGCAGAGGCCTGAAACAGCGTCTCTTCTCCGACCAGCGGTACAAACTGCTTCGGATAAGATTTGCGGGACAGCGGCCAGAGCCGTGTGCCTGAGCCACCGCAAAGCAGAACCGGGGTAATCATCATAAAATAAATCTTTCAGATCAGACAGGTGGGGGTTACGACATACGGAGCGCGTCTTCGTTCTGCGCCAGATACCACTGATAAGTATCACGAATACCGTCCGGGAGAGATGTCTTTGCGCGCCATCCCATGCGGGCAAGACGGCTGACATCCATCAGCTTGCGCGGGGTGCCATCGGGCTTGCCGGCGTCAAACGTCAGACGGCCTGTGAACCCGGTCACCCCGGCAATGGTTTCCGCCAGTTCGCGGATGGTGACATCTGTACCTGAGCCCACATTGATGTGGCTCAGCATCGGCTCGGTCTCGCGGTCATATGCTGCTTTGTCGAGGTTGAGGACGAACAAAGAAGCCTCTGCCATGTCATCGACATGCAGAAATTCCCGCATCGGCGTGCCGGATCCCCAGACGACGACCTCCTCTGCGCCGGACTGCGCGGCCTCATGGAAACGGCGCATGAGGGCAGGGAGCACGTGGCTGTTTTCGGGATGGAAATTGTCACCCGGGCCATAGAGGTTTGTCGGCATGACGGAACGGTAATCCACGCCATACTGCCGGTTGTAGCTTTCACAGAGCTTGATGCCTGCGATTTTAGCAATGGCGTAGGGCTCGTTGGTGGGCTCCAGCGTGCCCGTCAGCAGGGCATCTTCGCGCATGGGCTGGCCGGCCTCTTTGGGATAGATGCAGGAGGATCCCAGAAACAGCAGTTTCTCAACCCCTGCAGCGTGGGCCTGGTGGAGGACGTTGGCCTGCATCATCAGGTTTTCATATATAAACTCCGCCGGATAAGTGTTGTTGGCGTGAATGCCGCCGACTTTAGCTGCCGCCAGGATCACGGTATCGGGGCGTTCCGACTGCATGAAGCTGCGCACCGCGGCCTGGTCGGTCAGGTCAAGCTCTGCATGGGTACGGGTGAGGACAGAAACGCCCTGCGCCTCCAGACGCCTGAGGATTGCACTGCCGACCATGCCGCGATGGCCTGCCACATAGATGCTCATCGCTGTCTCCTTAGTTTTCCGCTGACACCGGCAGATCAAGCCCGTGTTCTTTCAGAAGGGCGTATCGGCGCGCGGCTTTATGATCTTCTGAAACCATCTCAGCACACATCTCACGCGCCGTGATCTCGGGCTCCCAGCCCAGCACGCGTTTCGCCTTTGCGGGGTCTCCCAGAAGCGTTTCCACTTCTGCCGGGCGATAATACCGCGGATCAATCTGCATGATCACGTCGCCGGGTTTCACGGAGGGCGCGAGATCGCCGGTAACCTCCTCGACGATGGCCTTTTCTTCCGCGGCTTTGCCCTCGAAGCGCAGCCTGATGCCGAGATCCTCTGCAGCCCAGATAATAAATTCCCGCACCGAATACTGTTTGCCGGTGGCGATGACAAAATCCTCCGCCGTGTCCTGCTGCAGCATCATCCACTGCATGCGCACATAATCCTTCGCGTGGCCCCAGTCGCGCAGCGCGTCGATGTTGCCCATATAAAGACACCGCTCCAACCCCTGCGCGATATTGGCCAAGCCGCGCGTGATCTTGCGCGTGACAAAGGTTTCGCCCCGGCGGG
>CBDUCB010000329.1:0-3233 GCA_965365545.1 uncultured Roseobacter sp.
AAAGAGAAGGCCGCAGCATACCCGCTGCGGCCTTTTTGCTGCCGGCAGGGGCGACAGGAAGTGGCCGTGCGGGGCGCGTAGACGTCAGAAATTTCCGGCGGCGTCCGTGCCGCAAACTGCTGTCAGTAGCGTGTCAGGTTCGGTGCTGTCATGAAACGGACCTGATCATCAACGCCGACCGTATTTCTGGTCACAGGATATTGTCCGGAGTCGGCACACCCCATGAGAAAAAGTGAGCCGGCAATGAGAGCGAGGAGGGTTTTCGTTTTCATGGTTATCTGTCCGTTCTGACTGGCATCTGCGTTTCGCAACAGGAGAAAATGCCTGGTTGCATCTGAAAGTATGCAAAAGAAATGCCGCGCAAGTAACGCGACGTCAGTGAACCAGTTCACACAGAAAGGTTTTTGTAGGGAACGCCTGAGGCAGACGAGCGGAAATAAAGCGTACGTCTGCGATGGTGTGCCATCTGACGGGCGGGGCGCCGCAAAACCGGCGCCCCGCAACAGTCATGCAGCAGCTTTGTTGACGCCGCCTTTAGTCGCGATTTCAGTCATCCGGCGATCACCGTCATAGGTCTCGTCGAGATGGCGTTGCAGCACCGCCGCATCGCCGTCTTTTTCCAGACGGTTGGCGAATGCAACAAGGCATCCGTAGCCGGCAAGCGCGTAATGCACCATGCGCTGATACTGGGTAATGATCATGGCGTCGCGCGCGTCATCATCGCCGAAATCCTCTTCGAGCGCGTGAGCGCGGGCCTCTTTCACCAGGCCCTCCATGCCTTTGCAGTGCTCGCCGTCAGGGTCGATGTCGTGCTCGGCACAGATGGACTTAAGAGCGTCCATGCCTTCGCTGATGCCTTTCGAGCCCGCGATCAGAGCTTCGGAAAGCTCTTTGTCCGTGGCAGCGCGGCCAAGCTCGGCTGTGACGTCGAGCGACTGCTTGCAGGCGCTGTAAATGTCCTGCAACTGGTCATGATAGATTTCTTTCAGGGAATTGATTGCCATCTTTCGGGCCCTCCACAATTGTTACGGTTGTCTTGCATAAGAAACGCGGTCTGCCCGAATTCGTTCCGCGTAGAGCTGTGGGAAATTGCATCGGCCGGGGCAGGTTTACTCTTGATCACGCCGGCAATTCCGACTAGTGCGGTCGGCGGTACAGGGGTTTAGCTCAGTTGGTAGAGCATCGGTCTCCAAAACCGAGGGTCGTGGGTTCGAGTCCCTCAGCCCCTGCCATTTTTCCCACATTCAGCCACGAGGGCACTGCGTCTGAGATCGGGTGCCGTCGTCAGGGCGTATTTCTGCCACGATAATGCCGTGAAGGGCGCGCAGAATTGACGTGATTCTGAACAATGCGGGAAAACGGGGAAATGTCAGATAATCGCAGTGCAGCGCAGGAAGAAAGCAAGGAAACCGATGCCGATATTCTGGCGGTGCGATCCCTGATCGAAACCAACGAGGCCGGCCCCGGCGAGGAAGTCGCAGCCGTGCACGAGGCATCAGCATCCGGGGCCCGGGGTGCGACCACTATAAAGGGTGCCGCCGACCGCGCGCCGGGGGGCGATCTCGCAGCGTGGGTTTTGCGTCGGATACGCGCCTACCGGCCTGAGAGGCGCGCAATTCTGGTGACGAGCGCTGTGCTGATGCTGCTGTTGCAGCCGGTATTTGTGATCGGCTGGGGTGTTCTGCTTGGCATCCTTTTTGTCGCCTTTTATCTGATTGTCGGGGAAGAGCGGTTCTGGAAGGGCGTTATCTCTCAGTTCCGGCGCTATGCCCGGCGCCACCCGGACGCCGCACGCCGGCTGAAACTGCGGGCATGGGTATTGTCGCGACGCTGGGACCGGTACACTGCCATCCTGCCAGACGCCGCTGCCGACATGCTGCGCAGTCCTGACCTGCGCGGCATGATCGTTGCCGACCAGAAGCACGCAGCGGCGCTCAGCGAGCGTCTGAACCGTCTGAACCACGAACCGTCGCGATGAGACGCGCGCGCGGTTTGATCTCTTGAATTCTGCGCTGCGGCCCGTTACATCGCGGTGAGTTCAGCGCAGAAAGGTGACCCATGGCCACGAACCCGTTTCAGTTCATTCAGCAAACCCGTGCTGAGGTGGCGAAGGTTGTGTGGCCGACGCGGCGCGAGGTCATGCTTACGACTGTGATGGTTTTCATCATGGCAGCGCTCTTTGCGGTCTTCTTTGCCACGGTGGATATCATTATCCGTGGTGGTCTTCAGGCCGTGCTGGGCATGTTCGGCTAAGGCTGAACGGGTCAGTTCAAAAAACCCCCTGTACCCCTTGAAAGATTGGCCCGTGCGGAGTATGCCGCAGGCCTGACCAGAGGCAGGGCGTGTGGCGATTCGAGTTGCGCGCCGATTTTTTGTTCAGACATACCGGGCTTAGTGCCCGGAAATACGAGATTTTTTGGCAGCTTGCTGCCGGCAGAGACAGGGACCTGAAAACAGATGGCTAAGCGGTGGTATTCGGTGAGTGTCCTGTCGAACTTCGAAAAGAAGATCGCGGAACAGATCCGCACGTCCGTGGCCGAGCAGGCGCTTGAGGAGCAGATCGACGAAGTCCTGGTGCCCACCGAAGAGGTGATTGAGGTGCGTCGCGGCAAGAAAGTGACCACCGAGCGGCGTTTTATGCCGGGCTATGTGCTGGTGCATATGGAGATGTCGGATCAGGGGTATCACCTGATCAACTCCATTAACCGGGTCACCGGGTTTCTCGGTCCGCAGGGGCGCCCGATGCCGATGCGCGATGCCGAGGTAAATGCGATTCTGAACCGTGTGCAGGAAGGCGAAGATGCGCCACGCACACTGATCCACTTTGAAGTGGGTGAGAAAGTTAAGGTTGCCGACGGTCCGTTCGAGGACTTTGACGGCATGATCGAAGAAGTAGATGACGACAACCAGCGCCTGAAGGTGTCGGTGTCGATCTTTGGCCGGGAGACCCCGGTCGAACTGGAATTCACCCAGGTCAACAAGCAGACCTGAGTGCATAAACCGTGGGAGGCGAGGGTGCCGCGGCATCCGGACCGGACCACGACAACATAAGCCCGAACCGGCGCGCCGGGGCGGGGTTGGAAAAGGAGACGGCCAATGGCCAAGAAACTCGTTGGCAGCATGAAGCTGCAGGTGCCCGCAGGGCAGGCGAACCCCTCCCCGCCGGTCGGTCCGGCGCTGGGTCAGCGCGGCATCAACATCATGGAATTCTGCAAGGCGTTCAACGCCAAGAC
>CBDUCB010000330.1:0-3220 GCA_965365545.1 uncultured Roseobacter sp.
TGTCGTGCCCGGCACCCGTGTCCTGAGGCCCGCAAACCGTGCGTTTGTCGCTTACCTTTACGCAAGCCGGATAAAAGGGGTGCGATGAGACTCGACTCCAGGGCATAACAGGGAAAGAATCCGGTGCGCCGGTCTCATACGCTGTTTCCTGAGAAAGGTCCGGAAAAGCCGGGACGGACACCGGGCCTGAACCGAAATGCAGGCAGGACGCATTGCACTCATTTGACGGAACCGCTGGGCCCCGATGTCCCGACAGTCGCCACCGACGATCCCGGCGGCGGACGCAGATGCCTCAGACAAACGACACTCCGTTCTCGTTCATCGGCAGGCGGCTGATGCGCAGATCGCCTGCCGCCGCGATGGCATTGGCGAGAGCCGGTGCAGCGGGCGGCGTCCCGGGCTCACCAACACCTGTCGGCGGCTGATCAGACACCACGATATGGGTCTCAATGGCCGCAATATCACCGATCCGCAGCGGTTCGTAGTCGGGGAAGTTGTACTGATCGACCGCGCCCTCAGTCAGCGTAATCTTATCGCGCATCACGTGCCCGATCCCGTAGCCGATCGCTCCTTCCATCTGTGCGCGGATCACATCCGGGTTTACCGCGATGCCGCAATCAACTGCGCATGTCACCTTTTCGATGCGCAGGCCGTTGCCCGGATCGCCGGAGATTTCAGCGACTTCGGCCACGAACGTTCCGAAGGATTTGTGCACAGCAACGCCCTGGCTGCGCCCTTCAGGTACGTGGCCCCACCCGGCTTTCTCCGCGGCGAGGGTCAGAACACCGGCCATGCGCACCTGATCCGGCGTGTCACCGGGCAGATATTTCAGACGGAAGGCGACCGGGTCCTGGCCTGCGGCTTTTGCCGCCATATCCATCATTACTTCCATCGCATAGGCGGTGTGGGTGTGCCCCACCGCGCGCCACCAGAGGGTGCTGGTGGCTTTTTCAGTATCGGTCAGACCGAAATGTGCGCCCGGAATACTGTAAGGCGTATCAGCGGCCCCCTCGACAGAAGAATGGTCCACACCGTCTTGCACGACGACCTGTTCAAAAGCAGTACCCTTCATAATCGACTGGCCGGCGATCCGGTGTTCCCAGCCGGTAATGTCACCCTCGGCACTCAGGCCCACACGGACCCGGTGCCCGAATGCGGGCCGGTAATAGCCGCTGCGGATGTCATCTTCGCGTGACCAGACCAGTTTTACCGGACGGGACCGGTCTGTCATGACAAACGCAAGAGCCGCCTCCACCTGGTAGTCCGCCGTCGGCGTTGCCCGCCGCCCGAAAGAGCCGCCGGCAAGCATGGTGTTGATTTTGACCTTTTCCATTGGCAGATCAAAGATCTGAGCGAGTGCCATATGCGGGCCGGTCGGAAACTGACAGCCGTCGTGCAACAAGATACCACCGTCCGCAGTAGCCTCGATAGTGCAGTTCAGTGGCTCCATCGGCGCGTGGGCCAGTAGCGGAAAATAAAACGTCTCCTCTACAATGACCTGTGCCTTGTCGATTGCCGCCCGCGTGGCCGCCGCGTCGGTTCCATTGACGTTATAAGTGGGCTCTGCGTCCAGAGCGACCATAATTTCCGCTTCAATCTGATCGGAACTGCGCGTCTCTGCGGCACTCCTGTCCCAGGTGACCTCAAGCGCGTCGCGCGCCTGCATCGCAGCCCACGTGTTCTCCGCATAGACCACGACACCGGCACCTTCGGGCAGCACAGCGGCGCTGATGTAGCCTTTGACCTCGCGCGCGCCGCTGTCGTCGTATCCTGTGGCTCTGGCCCCTCGCTGGTCGGGTCGCGCGATCATGGCGATCATCTGGCCGGGCAGATGCAGATCCATCGCAAAGAGCGCGCTGCCATCTCCTTTGGCTTTGCTGTCAAGGCGCCGCACCTGCGGGTTGCCGAGCAGCCGGAACTCAGCAGGATCTTTCAGGCGCGGTTTCGTGGGGATCTCAAGTGTGGCTGCTACAGCGACGAAATCACCCAGCGGTGCAACATTGCCGGCGCCCCGGACCATTCCGTCTTCCAGCGTAAGGATTGCGGGGGCCACATCCCATTCCCGTGCCGCCGCCGCGAGGATCATCTCGCGCGCCGCAGCGCCGGCCTGCCGGTACTGCAGAAACGAATTTGCCATCGCCGTAGAGCCACCGGTGCCCTGAAAGGAACCGAAAAGAAAGTTGTTATAGACCTGAGCGTCCGACGGCGCGAAGTCAAAACCGATCTGATCCATGCGCAACCCGATTTCTTCCGCGATCAGCGTCGAGAGACCCGTGGCTGTGCCCTGCCCCATCTCAAAATGTTTCACGATGGCGGTGACTGTTCCGTCAGGACCGATGCGTACAAAGGGGTTCAGCTGTGTGGCGTCTGTCGCTGCCGCCAGCGCGCCGTCCTCGCGAATGCCGATCAGCAGCGCAGCACCGGTTGCGCCCGCAGTTTTAAGAAATCCGCGGCGGGTTGTGGCATGTGTCATATTCAGGCCTCCAGAATTTCGGCGGCGCGCTGAATGCCGGCGCGGATTCGCTGGTATGTCGCACAGCGGCAGGCATTGCCGTACATGTAACTGTCGATGTCTTCGGCTGTGGGCGAAGGGTTGCCGCTTAGCAGCCCGACCGCCGACATGATCTGTCCGGACTGGCAATAACCGCATTGCACGACGTCCATCTCGATCCAGGCCTGCTGCACGGCGGCGCCGATTTTATTCCCGGATATAGCTTCGATCGTCGTGACTTCGGCCTCCTCCAGATCACCGATATAGGTCTGACAGGAGCGAACAGGTTCGCCGTCCACATGCACGGTGCAGGCCCCGCAGGACGCCACACCACAGCCAAATTTGGTCCCGGTCATTTTAAGTTCATCCCGGATTACCCAGAGCAGCGGCGTTCCGGGATCCGCTTCCACCTGATGTATTTTTCCGTTCAGTCTGAGGTTGATCGTCATTTTCGGGATCCTTACTCGGGTTTCACACAATACCTTGCACGGGAACTCGCCCCCACCCTGTTTAACATGAACGTCGAGGCGTCCATGGAAAGGGGCGAAGCACAAAGTTTTTTGCAACCGGCGGTTCTGTGCCATGTGCAGGTGTCGCAAAGGCGTCAGCTGCGCAAGAGAGGATATCGCCCCCGGTATCAGACAGGTGATGTATCATGTGCGCCCGGCCGGCTGGTCAGTGCGACAGGTCTGTCAGCAGATAAGATCGCCTGTCGGTTTGCGGCCGCTC
>CBDUCB010000331.1:0-3207 GCA_965365545.1 uncultured Roseobacter sp.
CTACGACATCGCCGAGGCCCAGCGTTGTAAAGGCAACGAGGGAATATTAAACCGCCTCTTCCAGAGAGCTGAACACCAGCATGTACACAAAGGTGATGGCCCATAACCACACGCCGAGCGTCATCATGGCCATGGTTGCCAGCACCGCCATAAAAACCACTAGAAGCGACTTTGCAGGCATTGGCGGCCGCCGCAGCCAGGGCTCCATCCACAAAAGAGCTTCGTTCAGAACCCACCAGACCAGAGCCGCCCCGAGCAGTGAGACGAGCGTGATTACCGAGCCAAGCAGCAGCTGTGCGAACATTTCCTGCCCATCCTTTTCGTTGTGTTTCGGGCCTTCTGCGGGACATAAACTACTGCGCTGCGACCTGAATTGAAACGGCTCGATTGCCTGCGGCAGCTGTGGCCTGATGGAAAGCACGCGTGAGCTGATTATGAGGCCGAAACAATCACACTAACTGCTTTAAAGGCGGTGCCGGCGTCTTCGGGGCAGATCATCGCGTTATCTAAAAGGATTTGCGGTATGCGGCCCCGCACGTGATATGCGAGCCGGGGACAATCGTCTGGTTCACCGCACCGATCCGCCGCCATCCGCAACACATCCAATCAACGCAAGACGAGTAATAAACCCTCACCGCCACTTTCGCGCCAGCATATGCGCGCGTGCAATAAGCACGATCCAGACAGGCAACAGCACCGGCCATCCGATCACCGCAAGGGGTAACACCAGCGCCCCTGCCCCGATTGCAATAATATCACGGGTTTGATAGCCGTCGGATAACAGATCCGGTGAAAGACCGATGGCGCTTCCCAGCAAACCCGCGAATGTTGCAACCAGAACGCCACCCGTCATGGCCAGACCCCAGCCAATGACGCCCGCCCTGCCGAAAAGCCCCGTCAGAACGTATCCTGCGATCGCTCCACCGATACCCATGGCAACGGCATAGCGGACAATCAGTCCCAGCGGCAATTCTGACCAGTCCGCCGCGGCAAGTTCACCGATATCTTCAAAGACCAGCGCAAGAAACAGCAACATGCTGGCCAGAGCCAGTGTGAGGATCACCTGCCGTTTCAGCAGCTTTGATGTGGTGCCATCTGTTGTCTGATTTTCCATACGTACTTGAATGTTCGCAAAAATTCTTTTGTCTGGCAAGTTTACATGAAGTGACCGTCGCAGGGGCGCAGCGCCGCGCCGGGAGGGGCAGAAATGCAAAATGATTTCGGGCAAGGACCTGAGACGCTCGGGCCCGGCTTGCAATTATATGACTAAAAATGGCCGGACCCGGTCCTCGCGACTTTACTTTTGATTCACCTGCACCTGCGTAACCTTACGCTTGTGCAACGAACGGGTCGGAAGATGATCACCAGGCTTACTCTGCTGACCCGACTGCTGTGCCTTATGGTTGCAATCGTGTTATCTGTGCAGCCGGCAGCGTCTGATCAGCCGGTAATCCGGATGGCGTATGAAGAATTTAATCCCTATTCTTTCACAAACTCTGACGGGAACGCCCGCGGATTTTCCATTGATCTCATGCGCAGACTGGCGGATGCGGCGGGATACCGGCTGGAATTTATTCCCTCGCCCAATCCGGCAGAAAGCCTGCGGATGATCGGCTCAGGAGAGGCGGACGTAAGCTCCCTTCTCGCACTCACAGAAGAGCGCCTTGCACTTGGCCTGCCGACCGATGTGCTCGGCGCATTTGAACTGCTGGCCTTCGTGCGGCACGCAGACGGCGCGCAGACAGTTGAAGGTCTTTCCGGTAAAAAAATCGGTGTTGTTGCGGGCAGCTTTACTGTGACCGGTGCACAGCAGATCCCCTTTGCAAGGATTATCGAATTTGAACAGGGAGATACGATGATCGTAGCCCTTCTGGCCGGCGAAGTGGACGCGGTCGTATCCCCTGGCGACAGCTTCCGGAAAAGGTTGCGACAGGCGGACGTCGAACAATACACCCGGGCGCTTAAACCTGCTCTTATTTCGCGGCCCTCCGGTTTCTTCACCGCCCCTGATCGGCCCGGACTTCAGAAGGCGCTGAACGACGCGATCGCCGCAGAAATAACACCACGCGAGCTTGCGGTTCTGAACGCGCTCTGGTTCGGTCGCCCCAAGACGCTGACGGATTACCCGCTGTTCTGGTGGGCGATAGCTTGCGCCGGATCTGTAACGCTCGCTCTGGGCATCCTTGCGGCAAGCCGTCAGCGGCACAAAACAGACAGCCTGCGTCTGCGCGCACAGAACGAGGCCAGCGAGCTTCTTGTGGCCGCACTTGATGAAGTCGGAGCGGCGATTGTTATCTACAATGAAGACCTGCGCGCGGTGCACTGGAGTTGCGGATTCACCCGGATCTTCCCCGAAACAAAGGATCTGCTCGAAGCAGGCACGGACATGCGCACTATCGTCTCGGTCACGACCGGTCTTATGCAGCAAACCGGAGAGGATCGTGAAAATGCTCTTGAATTTGCAGATAAGATCGTGGCCTCCATCTCCACAGGGCAGCTTGATGCACGGACCGTTCACACCGGGACACACCGGGTTTTCGAAGCCAGCGAGTTTCCCCTGGGCCGGCATCATTATGCGTCCCTCAGGGTGGATGTCACGCGGCTGCAGAAGCAACAGGACATGATCCGCGATCAGGCCGAACAACTTAAGGATTCCAACGATCGTCTGCAGACCTTTGCCGCCATCGCAGCACATGACCTCAATGCTCCGCTCATTCAGCTGAGGATGCTGATGCAGTTCATTACTGATGATCTCGAAGAAACCAGCCAGACGATTCCCGAGGTCATTCAGGGGCACTGGGATCTCATGGGCACGCTTTCTCACCGCATGTCACGGCTGATCAGTGACCTTTTGCGTTACGCCGACGATACCGCTTCTGATCTTCCGGTCGAGCGTGCAGATCTGAATGAGTTACGCGCCAGCGTACTGGAGCTGGTGTATCGCAAACCGGGTATAAACATCCGTTTTGACGACACAGAACACGAAATATTTGCAAATGTGACCGCCCTTCAGGCAGTTCTACGCAATCTGATCTCGAACTCCGGTAAATACCACGACCAGGAGACCGGAATGATCACTGTGGAATTTATCCCGCGCGGTTCCGTGATTGAAGTCGTTGTAACGGATGACGGTCCCGGCATTCCGGAAAGCGCGCGGGAAACTGTATTTGAGCCCTTCAAGCGGCTGTCTGCCAGCGAAGAAGGGAC
>CBDUCB010000332.1:0-3177 GCA_965365545.1 uncultured Roseobacter sp.
CGCTCAGCGTGATAAAGCGGGCTGGGGCGGCCGACATAATGGGTCCACAGATCGTGCATCTCAGCCCAGAAACTGTCGTCAGTTTTGGCTTTTTCGTATTGCTCTTCGAGCTCCAGGATCAGTGGCATCAGCGTTTCGGAGACAAACCGTCCGCCGAAATCACCAAAGCGGCCGTTTTCGTCCGGGCCGGTCATGAAAGAGTTGAAAAGATCGTTTGCCATTGCGCCACCTCGTCTCGTCGCATGGCGTTCTGCCTACCCTGCGCCGGACCGGGAAACAAGGCGTTATGGGCGCTCAGGCCCCTGCGGTAAGGTGACGCCGGCCGACCCGCGCGCGCTCCCGACCAGGATGGTCCGGCATTTCGTCATCGCCCGATCCGCGCAAACGTCAGGCAGGATCAGCACCTGCGACCCGCACGCTGGCATCTCTGCGAGGGTCTGCATTGCGCTCCGCCGTCAGTGAACCCGTCGAGGTGTCATCCGTGGCATCTGCCGGTCGCGCGGCAAGATCATAGCTGACGCTCGCGACCGTGACAGCCAGAGCCAGGATAACAATGATTTTTCTGAAACTCATGTCGCCCTCCCGATACCGGGCCGGCATGTCTGTCGCGCCCGCCCCACGGGACAAGGAATAAGGCTGTCTGAGATCCCGGTCTGTGAACCCGTTCACGCGACGCCGGGAAAACCCGCGCAATTTAAGATCAGGCCCGGGCGTTCTGCACAAAGCGCCTGAAGAGGCTGCTGTCTTTTTCACCCGGCGACGTCTCAAGACCGGAGGAGACATCAACCTGACGCGCGCCCGTGCGTCTGACCGCCTCTGACACATTGTCGGGGGTCAGTCCGCCGGCCAGCATCCAGGGCCGGGTCCAGTATTTACGGTCCGCCAGCAACTGCCAGTCAAAAGCGAGCCCGTTACCCCCGGGTAAATCAGCCCCTTCCGGCGGTTTCGCATCAATCAGCAACTGATCACAGACCGGTGCATACCGATCAATCGCAGCCAGATCCTCGGCCCCGGCAATGCCGATCGCTTTCATAACCGGCAGCCGGTAGCGCGACTTTATCTCTGCCACGCGTTCCGGTGTCTCTTTGCCGTGAAGCTGCAGCATATCCAGCGGGACGTTGTCCGTGAGGGCGTCGAGAAATGCATTGTCCGGGTTCACAACCAGCGCAACCTTCGCAAGGCCAACCGGCGTGCCCGTGGCAAGGTCACGTGCCAGACCCAGTGACACGTTACGCGGAGATTTTTCAAAAAACACAAACCCGCAGTAACGCGCGCCAGCGGCTGCCGCAGCATCGACGTCGGCTGCTGTACGCAGGCCGCAGATTTTTACGGAGACACTGTCAGACATGTCCGGTTTTGATCATACCCGCCGGGGCGGTGCAAGAGCGTCAGCCCGCTTCGTCAAGCAGGGCGAGCACCTCGTCCTTGCCTTGATGTTTCTCGCCTTTGAGCTTTGCGATCTCACGCTGCAACCGGCGCATTTCCCGTGCCTGGCGCGCTGCCTCGGCTCGTTGATTGTGCTCGCGGATCCATTCCCAGACGAACCCGACGAACAGGCCCGCAATGATGCCGCCGAAAATGACGATATAAAGCGGCAGACTGATCTGCGGGGTCACGGCGAACCAGCCGGCCACCTCTGTGGGAATAAGCTGAAGGGACACAATTGACCGGTTGGCCAGCGCGACCCCGATCAGAGCGATGGCGAAAACCGCGATACAGGCATAACGGATGTAACGCATCAGGCCTTACCGTTCAGCCGGTCGCGCAACAATTTGCCGGTCTTGAAAAACGGCACATGCTTTTCTTCGACATGCACCGTTTCGCCGGTGCGCGGATTGCGGCCGATACGGGCATCGCGCTTTTTGACGGAAAAAGCACCGAAGCCGCGGAGTTCAACACGGTCGCCCCGGGACATTGCCCCTGTGACCTCTTCGAAAATGGTGTTGACGATACGTTCGACGTCCCGCTGATAAAGATGTGGATTTTCGTCTGCTATTTTCTGGATCAGCTCAGACCGGATCATTGCAACACCCCCTGATTTATCGGCGCTTTCCCGCACCCTGCCCGAGTGACTATAGAAACTTTCCGGCGTCACGGAAAGTGACCCTGCGCCCGGCGCGGCGCTTTTTTTGGGACGAAGGCTCTGTATTTGTGATGTTTTTCATCGCACGAGGCCCGGTTTTTTGCAATCAGCTCCCGACCCGTCCTGCGCCGCAGCGCAGCATAATAGTATGATTCGCCGCCGCTTTTCAGATTTACCGGACGTGGACGCGACTGGCGGCGGATCAACCCACAGGCGAAAAGACGCCGATCACGATAATCTGTAATTAACCCTGCTGAATAAATGGTAAATAAAACAGGAACCTCCGGCATGACCTGCGGGTTATCGTATTACCAGATTGCGATAATTCGCCGGGCGGAGTGTTACAGACTAACCGGTTTAATGAGGCCGGGCGAAAATTCGCATATTTTTCACGCAGTAAAGGAGCATTTTGATGCTTAAGACTACAACGGCTCTGACCGTTCTGATCGTTTCAACAGCCGGCATGGCCTTCGCCGCCGGCCCCGAACCGACGCCCGTAGCACCGGTGGTCGTCGCCCCCCCGCCACCGCCTTTCTGGGCCGGTGGCTATGTTGGTGCGCAGCTGGGTTATGCCTTCAGTGACTTTGATCTCGGTTCAGTAACCAGCCCGGACGATTTCAACGAGGACAGCGTCATCGGCGGTATCACTGCAGGTTACCTCTGGGATCTCGGCAACGGCTGGTACCTCGGCCCGGAATTCCAGTACGACTTCGCTGATCTGTCAGTCGCTGACTCGACAACCGGCGACTCTGCGGATTTTGATGAAATTGCGCGCCTCAAGCTGATTGCAGGCTATGAGCTGGGCAATGGTCTGCTGTTCGGCAGCCTTGGTGTTGCTTATGCCAGCCTTGATTCAGTTGGCGGTGTGTTTGATGCCATTGACGGCAGCGACACCAGCTATGTTGTCGGTCTGGGCTATGACTACCGGGTCGGTGACAACTGGACCGTTGGTGGCGAATACCAGTACCATAACTTCACCGGTATCGGCGATGCCGGCGGCGACGTAGACGTGAACACGATCCACCTGCGGGCGATGTACCGCTTCTGATAAGGGGGCCTGCGCCGGAGATTTCCGGCGCTGCCCTGCCAGACGA
>CBDUCB010000333.1:0-3141 GCA_965365545.1 uncultured Roseobacter sp.
CGACTGTGCCGGGCTTGCCCAGTGAAAACCGGTAAATGCATACGCCCGCAAAAACTCCGCAGCCGTCCAGGTCAGGATCAGCGGCCAGGTGCGCAGTGAAAGCGCGCGCGCAGCCCAGAAGGCCCCTCCCCAGAACAGCGCAAGCCCGGTGCTCAGAAACAACAGCGCAAAAGGCGCCATCCAGGCATGTCGCGCCGCATCCACCTGAAACGGCTCAACGATCCAGTGGAGAGCAAGAGCAAAATAACCGGTGCCAAAAGCCCAGCCCACAGCACCGGCGGGACGGGCCGACTTCTGCCGCCGCAGCATCAGAAAACCAATCGACAACAACAGGAGCATCAGCAGCGTCTGATCCCAGGGTGCCTGCCCCAGCGCCGCCCCAGCGCCGGTCAGCGCCGCAATAGCCATGCGCTGCCAGAGCGGCATGCGGGCATACCAGCGCCAGGGTTTCTGGCGCGCCGCCGTTGTGTTTTCCGTCAAGAAGCCGGGGGCGCAGTGCGTACGCGCAACCGTTTGATGCGTCGCGGGTCTGCGTCCAGAACCTCGAATTCGGGCCCGTCCGGGTGCACTACCACTTCACCGCGTGCGGGAACCCGGCCCGACAGCATGAAAACGAGACCGCCAAGCGTGTCGATTTCTTCTTCATCGACCTCATCATGGTCGGTCAGGGACTGTCCGATTTCTGCTTCAAACGCGTCGAGCGGCGTCTTGGCAAGCGCGAGATAGCAGCCTGGCTTTTCTTCGGTCCAGAAGAGACCTTCGTCCACGTCATGTTCGTCTTCGATCTCACCGATGACCTGTTCGATAAGATCCTCAATCGTGACCAGCCCGTCGACGCCGCCGTACTCATCAATGACAAGCGCCATGTGGCGGCGTTCAGACTGCATTTTCGTCAGCAGCACACCGATACTCATCGAGGGCGGCACGAAAAGCAGCGGCCGGACCATCGCCTGCATATCAAAATCAGCGCCGTCGCCATTAAACCCATGGGTCAGCGCGATGTCTTTGAGGTGCAGCATGCCCACCGGTGTATCCAGCGTGCCGTCATAAACCGGCAGGCGCGTAAGCCCGCTGTCCTTGAAAACCTGCACAGCCTCATCGAGTGTCGCGGTTTCGGGCAGCGCTGTGATGTCGGCTTTGGGTACCGCGACATCCTCGACCCGCATGCGGCGCAGATTGATCATGCCGTGGGTCTGGCGCCTGCGCTCAGTATCGCTGTCCTGGGGGCCGGTCTCGCCGGTTTCTCCGGGGCTCAATGCATCAAACACCCGGCTGAAAAAGCCTCCGGGCCTGGAAGGTTCCGCCTCGGTCGGGGTGTTACTTTCCGGCTGCGCGCTCCGCGCCGCCTCAGAAGATCCGTCGTTGTCGCCCATCGGGTCCTTTTCCGAATAGTGACGGCGCGATGCCGTCCTTATGTCCTGTATGGGTCATCAAGACCCATTTTGCCAAGTATTTCAGTTTCCAGCCGCTGCATCAGCGTGGCATCAGCGTCACGGATGTGATCATAGCCCAGAAGATGTAACAGCCCGTGAACGGTAAGGTGCGTGACATGACCGGCCATTGAAATCCCCAGATCCGCTGCCTCGCGCCTGCAGGTCTCGAATGCAATCGCGATATCTCCCAGTTCGAGCGTGCCGTCAATGCCCGGCACCGGCGGGTGCGGGGTTCCGCCGGGCTCTGACGCCGCAAGATCGACAGCGGGCCAGCTCAGCACATTGGTGGGCCCTGCTTTATCTCTGAAATCAGTGTTCAGCCCGGCAATGCGCGCGTCATCGCAGGCCAGCAGAGAGATTTCGGCATCTGTGTCTGCAAGGCCCATATGGGTAAGCGTTGCCGCCAGAGCCGCTGTTGCGACGCGTTCGAATTCGCAGTCGTGCCAGCGCGGATCTTCGATCAGGATATCGGGTGCCATTCAGAGCCTCATGGGGGCCGGCCCCCATACCCCCGGGATATTTGAAGCCAGAGAAGATTTCGGCGTCATGTGCCTTCTGTGTCTGCCTCATAGGCTTCAATGATGGCCGCAACCAGCGGATGGCGCACGACATCTTTGGACGTGAAATAGCTGAAGCTGATTTTCGGGATCGTTCTGAGCAGGCGTTCAGCGTCGGCAAGGCCTGAGGAAACACCGCGCGGCAGATCGATCTGTGTGCGGTCGCCGGTTATGACCATGCGTGAGCCTTCGCCGAGGCGGGTGAGGAACATCTTCATCTGCATCGACGTTGCGTTCTGGGCCTCGTCCAGCACGACAAAAGCGTTGGAGAGCGTGCGCCCGCGCATAAATGCCAGTGGCGCGATTTCGATCTGCTTTTCCTCGATCAGTCTTGCCAGCTGCTTTCCTGGCAGAAAATCTCCCAGAGCGTCGTAGAGTGGCTGCATATAGGGGTCGACTTTGTCTTTCATATCCCCGGGCAGAAAACCCAGACGTTCGCCTGCCTCGACAGCGGGGCGCGACAGGATGATTTTATCCACCTGACCGGTCAGAAACATCGACACGCCGACAGCAACTGCGAGATAGGTTTTACCGGTGCCGGCAGGGCCGATCCCGAAAGCCAGTTCATTCCCGAACAGCGACTGAACGTAGTTTTTCTGGGCGTCAGTGCGCGGCTCCACCCGCTTTTTGCGGGTCTGGATTTCGATACGGTTGCCGATGGGCATTTCAAGCTGGTCGCCGTCTTCGGGCGTGGTTTCCTCGAAGGGGCCCATGCGCAGTTCGCGGTCGACGTCTGCGGTCTCGACCACGCGGCCGCTTTCGAGCCGCGTGTAGAGTGCGTGCAGCACCCGCATCGCGTCGGTTCCGGCGTCGGCATCCCCGATGACGGCAAGCTGGTTGCCCCGCCGCACGATCTGAACGCCAAGCGCCTTTTCGATCTGTGCCAGGTTCGCGTCATAGGGGCCGCAGAGGTCAATCAGCAGCCTGTTATCGGGAAACTCAACCACACCGCCCGGGGCCGCAGTCAGGGTGTCGGTGGCACTTGTGTCACTGGAGGGCAATACCTGCTCCTTGAGGATTGGGGCCTGACAGAACGGTGCCAATTCCGGCTCTGCTGCGCAAGCTGTTCCATGGGACTTTTGGCTGTTGCAGTGCAGAAAACCGATAATGGCCCGGGGCAAAGCGCCTTATCTGCCGCCGGGTGAGGTTGA
>CBDUCB010000334.1:0-3136 GCA_965365545.1 uncultured Roseobacter sp.
CCGCTTCGATCCTGTCAGACCCTATCGACGAATATCCAAGCCTGTAAAAGTCGTGCCGCCGATTCGTGGCATGAAAGAAGGATGCGCCAGGCTCGATCAGGACACTTTCGGACTTCAAGCGCTTGCTCAGCACCGACGTGTCGGTCCCGTCTGGCGCCTGCATCCAGAACGAAGAGCCGCCGTTGGCCCCCTGACCGGAGATTTGCAGCCCGTTGCGGGTGATCGCATCGGCCATGACCTCGCGGCGTTCATGCAGGGCGCTGCCCATCCGGCGGATGAGCGCATCATGATGGCCGAGCGACAGAAAATACGCTGCTGTACGCTGCACATGGCCGGGCGGATGGCGCAGCACGGAGGCGCGCAGGGCGCGGGCTTCGCGGATAAAGGGCTCAGAGCCCACCAGATACCCCAGCCGCAGCCCGGGAAAGAGTGATTTGGAAAAGCTGCCGACATAGATCACACGGCCGTCGGCATCGAGGCTCTTGAGCGCCGGTGAGGGGCTGCGCAGAAACGACATTTCGAATTCATAGTCATCTTCGACGATCAGCGCATCCATGCCGGCGGCCCGGCGCAGGAGTTCGTGGCGGCGGTGCATTGGCATGGTGCCGGTCGTCGGGCACTGGTGGCTGGGCGTGGTGAAGATCACATCGGTGTCGGGTGGTATGGCATCGGGGGGCATGCCGTCGGCGTCCACCCGCACCGGCGTCACATGGCAGCGCGATTGCGAAAGAATATCGCGAAGTGCATGATAACAGGGGTCTTCCAGAGCGGCGCGCCGGCGTTGCGTAAGCAGAACCTGGGTCGTGAGCCAGAGCGCGTTCTGCGCCCCGAGCGTGATCAGAATCTGCTCGGGCCGGGCGGTAATGCCGCGCCGGGGCAGGGTATGGCGCGCGATAAATTCGATGAGTTGCGGGTCGTCCTGATCATAGTAATCCGTGGTCAGCGCGGTGAAGTCTTTCTGCCCGAGCGCCTTCAGCGCACAGATGCGCCAGTTTGCATGATCAAAGAGCGTCGGGTCAGCCTGGCCATAGATGAAAGGATAGCGGTATCCGGCCCAGTCCGCGGGCTTGCGCGGCATATCACCACCGGAAAACCGCTGTCCGATGGCGCGCGTCCAGTCCACGGCATCCATGCCGGCCCGTGTCGGCTCAAAAGCCGGCGGAACGGGTGCGTTTTCGGAAACGAAGTATCCCGAACGACCGCGCGATGAGAGGTAATCATTTGCCAGAAGCTCGGTATAGGCGATCGTCACCGTAATCCGGCTGACCCCCAGATGGGCCGCGAGCTTGCGCGTTGACGGCAGCTTTTCTCCGCGCAGAAATCTGCCGGACAGAATGCCCTGTGCAATCATCTGCTGGATCTGTGATTGCAGCGTGCCCTGAGCGTCAGGGTGCAGAAAAAAGGTTTCAACGGGCAGGGCCATATCTCGAGCCTATACTGGACTTATGCGGCTGACAATCTGGCTCCATAGATAGGGGAATATGGTAAAAATTACACGGGATAACAAAGTGTTAGCCTGTCAAAAACAGCAATTATTGAAACCAAGAGTATCAATAACGCACAAATCTGCAAGGAGAATCAGTCGCTACACCATACACTACCTCGCACCAGCAGGTGCACTGTTGTGTATCGCCTGCCCGCGCGGGGTGTTGCGGCCGCGGGTGCCGGTGCGCTGGTCTGACACCGGTTTTGCCTCAGAGGCCCGGCTGTGCGAAAGTTGCACGGACCGGTGTGACGAAAGCAAAGCAGTCGATCGCAGGGGTGTGGCGTTCAGGCCGCGTGTTGAAATTACGGAGTGACGTTCGGGTGCAGATCCTTATCCTCGGAGCCAGTGGCGCAACCGGTCGCCTGCTGACAAAAGAACTGGTCGCGCGCGGGCAGGCGGTAAAAATCATTGTCCGCTCCGCCGGAAGTGTCCCGGAAGACCTGCGGGCCAGCAGCCTCCTGACCGTCATCACCGCAAGCGTTTCTGACCTGAGCGACGAGGAGATTGCGCAGCATGTCGCCGGATGTGATGCTGTGGCCAGTTGTCTCGGGCACAATCTTACATTCAGGGGACTTTTTGGCCCGCCGCGCAGACTGGTGACCGACGCGACGCAGCGGTTCTGCGAAGCCATCCGGAACAGCGCGCCGGCAAACCCGGTCAGATTTGTTCTGATGAACACCACCGGTAACCGGAACTCTGACCTTGATGAGCCTGTCTCCTTTGCACAGCATGTGGTGCTGGCACTGCTGAGGCTGCTGCTGCCCCCGCACAGGGACAATGAAGAGGCCGCCGACTATCTGCGCACTGCCATCGGCCAAAGTGACGAGGCGATCGAGTGGGCGGCCGTCCGGCCCGACGGGTTGACCGACGAAGCCGGGGTCACGGCATACGACATACACCCTTCTCCCACCCGCAGCGCCATTTTTGATGCCGGAAAAACCAGCCGGCATAATGTTGCACATTTCATGGCTGATCTGATCTGCGACGACAGCCTCTGGCAAAGATGGAAAGGGGCCATGCCGGTGATTTATAACAGGGTCGCCGGTTGACCCGACGGGACTGACATCGCGACTGCCTGGGTTACTCTGCCGGCTCGGGTAAACGGAAACGGCGCGACACCCTTCAGTCGCGGTCGCGCTGGTCCATCGTCAGAACCGGTGTGCCATCCGCATCACTGAGGGTCAGTGACGCGCCGTCGCGGGTAAAAAACCGGGCTGTTGAGAGTGCCTGCATAAAGTCAGACTCGCGCCGGGCCACGGGCTCAGCACATGCCATCATAGTCGCTGCTGCAGGGCCCAGCAGGATGGCATCGCTCTGGGTGACATAGCGGCCCCGGAATGTGTTGCAGCCACCGTTTCCGAAATAGAGACCCTCGGCGTCAAACCGGATAAAAACATCCGTTTCAGGCGGTACGGGTGCGCCTGAAAGCTCCCCGGGGGCCCATTCGCTGCCTGGCAGCGGTTCGGCGCGGGAGGGGAAGGCGGCAAGCAGGCTCAGCGCGATCGTGGTGCAAACTGCGGTAGTGGCGCGGGGGGCGGGCATGACACGTCTCCTTATTGGTCGCGCATACTCTGACCCCCCGGGCGCGGCGCTGCAAGTCCCGTCCGGGGGGCCGGCGCAACGGGGCGCCCGCCGGCAGGAATATCCGCC
>CBDUCB010000335.1:0-3113 GCA_965365545.1 uncultured Roseobacter sp.
CCCGCTGGCGGGCGATCTTGATGCATGATTCCACCGCTTCTGACCCACCGGAGACAAAGAACACTTTGTTCAGCCCCGCAGGCATCCGGTCCGCGATTGTGCTGGCCAGTTCTTCTGCCGCGCTGTTTTCAAAATGCAGCCGGTAGGCAAAGGTCGCGCTGTCCATCTGCGCTTTCATCGCGGCGAGCACATTCGGGTTGGAATGGCCGATATTGCTGACCATCGCGCCGGAGGACCCGTCAATATAACGCTGCCCGTTTTTGCCCCAGATATAGATGCCTTCCGCGCGGTCGATCTCTTCGCGGCGCTTGCGGCTTTGGTAGAACAGGTTGGATTTCTTCACGTCATTCTCTTTAAGATCTGCGCTTTCCAGGGCGTTCCGGAAAGGTAAATGACCGGTCCCCATGGTGCCAAGCCTGGGCCTCTTTGCGCAATAACGCAATCGGGTTGCATCATTTTCCGGCGTCGGTGACAGCCGCCGGGGCCTGCTTTCCGGCTCATCTGAAATCCCGCTGTTCATTCAGGTCTATCTGGTGCAGCATGATATTTCATGGCTGAACAAGGCCGGAAATACGATTGCGCCCCTGCGTTGATACCGGAGGAGATCACCTCCGCCCGCGGAGCGCAGTCAGATCCTGAAGGGATGATATAACATCCCCGGGGTCACCGAAGGGGGAGAGACAAGCTCATGGCTTCACAGGATGTCCTGTCGCTTCTGGCGTGTCAGATCGGGATCCCGCAGACACCCGGCGCGGCAGCACGCGACCGGCATCTTGCAGATACGGCCGCCAGACTGCGCAAACACCTCGCAGGCACGCGCACGGATCTGGTGGTGCTGCCGGAGCTTTCGAGCATCGACTATTCGCGGGCGGCCTTTGACCGTCTTGACGAAATTTCAGAACCCGCAGACGGGGCATCGTTTCAGACATGGGCTCAGGTCGCCGTCGAATTCGGGGTGTATATCAGCTACAGCTTTGCCCGGCGTGATGCATCCGGAACCTGCATTTCGGCGGCCGTGGTCACCCCGGGTGGCACGCTGGCGGGGTATTACGATAAGCTCCATCTCTGTCAGTATGGCGCATCAATGGAAAAGGAATATTTTTCGGCGGGAGATCACCTTTTTACCTTTAAAATCAGGGATTTTACCCTTGCGCCGATCATCTGCTATGACATCCGGTTTCCCGAACTGGCGCGTGTGCTGGTTCAGGAGCACGGCGTTGATGTCATTCTGCACTGCGGGGCGTATTTCCGGGACCCGTCCTTTCCGACCTGGCACGCTTTCGCAATGACGCGTGCTATTGAAAACCAGGTGTTTTTCCTGTCGCTGAACCGCGCGGGGCAGGAATATGGAAATTCGCTTTTCTGCTATCCCTGGATGGACGAAACCCTCGGGCCTGAGCATTTCGCGGCGCATGATGAAGACTTCCGGCATATCGAAATCGACCGGGCCCGGCTCACGGATGCGCGCCGTACCTACACCTTCCTGCAGGATAAACTCGACGACTATCATCTGAACGCGCAGCGCTGTTCATAGCCGCGCAGACCCGGCTTCGCCGGACCCTCTGAAGTAACAAAGACATCAATCGGAGAGATCAAAAATGACCACAGCTTCGACCGCACCAAAAGCCGATAAATCCGCGCTGCGCGCCCGCGTGCGCGACAATTACACTGCAGATGAAGCCGGGTTGATCAGATCTCTGGCCGCTGAGATCAGGCTGTCAAAGGCGGACCGCGCCAAGGCGGCGGCCGTCGGCGCTCAGTTTGTGACCCGCGTGCGCAAGGAAACCTCGCCGTCGATGATGGAAGCGTTCCTCGCTGAATACGGTCTCTCCACTGCCGAAGGTGTCGGGCTGATGTGTCTGGCCGAAGCTCTGCTGCGCGTGCCGGATGCCGAAACCATCGACGATCTGATCGAAGATAAGGTCGCGCCGTCAAACTGGGGCGCGCATCTGGGTCATTCCTCGTCCTCGCTGGTCAATGCATCCACCTGGGCGCTGATGCTGACCGGCAAGGTGCTGGATGATGAACCAAAGGGGCCCGCGCGCGCGCTGCGCGGTCTGGTCAAACGACTTGGTGAGCCGGTGGTGCGCAATGCGGTCGGCCAGTCGATGAAAATTCTTGGTCGTCAGTTCGTTCTGGGTCAGACCATCGAAGAAGGCATGAAGAACGCCCGCGAACTGGAGAAAAAGGGATACACCTATTCCTATGATATGCTGGGCGAAGCGGCGCGCACCGATGATGACGCCAAAAGGTATCACGCAGCCTATGCCAAAGCGATCACCGCGATCGCCAAACAGGCCAAAGGCGACGTGCGCTCCAGCCCCGGTATTTCCGTCAAGCTGTCCGCTCTGCACCCGCGCTACGAATACACCCACAGGGAAACTGTGATGGCCGAACTGCTGCCCCGTGCGCTTGATCTGGTAAAACAGGCAGCGTCGGCGGGCATCGGCTTCAACATCGACGCCGAAGAACAGGACCGGCTCGATCTTTCGCTCGATCTGATTGAGGCGATGTTGTCGGAGCCTGATCTCAAAGGCTGGGACGGGTTCGGCGTGGTCGTCCAGGCCTATGGCCGGCGGGCCGCTCCGGGGATCGAGACGCTTTATGACATGGCTGAACGCTATGACCGCAAGATCATGGTCCGGCTGGTCAAAGGCGCCTACTGGGATACCGAAATCAAGATCGCGCAGGAACTCGGTGTCGAACGCTTCCCGGTCTATACGCGCAAGAACAACACCGACGTCAGCTATATGGCCTGTGCCCAGATGCTGATGGACCGGCGCGACCGGATCTATCCGCAGTTCGCCACGCATAACGCGCATACCTGTGCCGCCGTCGTCGGCATGGCGGGCAACGACAAAGACAGCTTTGAATTTCAGCGCCTGCATGGCATGGGGGAATCGCTGCACGAGATCGTCAGATCATCCGAAGGCACCCGCTGCCGCATCTATGCGCCCGTTGGTGCGCATCAGGATCTGCTGGCCTATCTCGTGCGCCGGTTGCTCGAAAACGGGGCCAACTCTTCTTTTGTAAACCAGATCGTCGACCCGGATATTCCTGCAGAAGCGATCTCTGCCGATCCGGTCACGGAAATGGAAAAACTCGGCGACGAC
>CBDUCB010000336.1:0-3089 GCA_965365545.1 uncultured Roseobacter sp.
ATTGCCTGCTGCAACCCGGCACCGAAGGCCTCAAAGCGCTCGTCCTCCGTCTGCCTCGAGAGCGCGCGCTCAAGCCCCGTGGCCGGGTCCATATCGATCAGCACAGTCAGATCCGGTTCACGGCCGATCATCAGACTGTGCAGCTGATCTACAACCGCGCGCAGATCACCGCGCGACAGACCCTGGTACATGCGGGTGCTGTCTGCAAAACGGTCACAGATCACCGTTTTGCCCGCCGCAAGGGCTGGGCCGATAAGACGCTCCATGTGGTCCCGGCGTGCCGCGGTAAAAAGCAGTATTTCGGTTTCGGCAGACCAGCGATCCGGATCGCCCTGCAGGACCAGCGCGCGTATTTCCTCCGCGCCGGGCGATCCGCCGGGTTCCCGGGTGATTACCACGTCATGGCCACGGGCGCGCAGGTGATCGGCAAGCCTGCGGGCCTGTGTGGATTTGCCTGAACCGTCGATGCCTTCGAATGTAATGAAACTGCCCTGCTGCCCGGAGGCAGATGTCACGTTGCGCCCTCCGGGCCCGCGATCAGCTGATTGAAAAGCACCATTGCCGCTGTCGTCATCCGGCTCACAAAGCCGCCCGAAGGGACATCGCGGTCCGCGACCAGCGGCAGCCGGGTTTCCGGCAGACCGTCAAGTGTGAACACCAGCTCTGCAAGCTGATCTCCCTTGGCAATCGGGGCCTCGACAGGCCCGGAAAAGATCACTTCGCCCTCAAAAGACCGCTCGGCCAGCGCCGGCATCAGCACACTTACATCTTCAGGCGCCACGAGACCGACAGTAGGCTCCGCACCCATCCAGACGTCCGCACGGGCAAACTCCTGTCCTTCGGTGGCGAGGGGCCGCATCGCAAACTGCCGGAACGCCCAGTTGACCACCGCCTGCGCTTCGCTGGCACGATCGGCAATGCTGTCCATGCCGGAGAGAACAAAAATGATCCGACGGTCGCCCTGTTTGGCGGATCCGGTCAACCCGTAGCCCGCAGCTTCGGTATGGCCGGTTTTCAGACCGTCAGCGCCGATGCCCATGGTCAGCAGCGGGTTACGGTTAAGCCGGTTAGACGGGACGCGGTTGTCAAAAGCAAACTCCGTTTCGGCAAAGAGCGGATAGTACTCAGGGAAATCCACAATCAGCCGGTGCGCCAGCAGCGCCAGATCCCGCATGGACATCAGATGCCCGGGCGCCGGCCAGCCGCTGGAGTTGGTGAAGGTGGAATTTGTCATGCCCATCTGCTGCGCGCGCTGTGTCATCAGCCGCGCGAACCCGGCTTCTGTGCCGTCAGGCGACAGAGCTTCGGCGATCACAACGCAGGCATCGTTGCCCGAAAGTACGATAATGCCGCGGATCAGGTCTTCGACAGAAACAGATTCGCCTGAGCGCAGAAACATGCTCGATCCGCCGAAAGACTGCGCGTGCTCAGAGACCGGCAGTTCTTCGTTCAGATCCAGCCCGCCGTCGGATTTACCGCGCCGGATCGCCTCGAACGCCATATAAAGCGTCATCAGTTTCGACATGGAAGCCGGCGGCAGCGGCAGATCGGCGTTTTTGTTGAGCAGCACAGTTCCTGTGCTCTGGTCGATGACAAAGGCCGATGTGGCCTTGGTCTCAAAGGCTGCGGCGCTCACAGTCCAGGACATGAGCGCAATCAGTGCGATGGCAAGTCGGATCACGTGTTTCGGGCTCCTGCTTGAGATCATTGGGATCATTTCGATACGGCATAGGCGTCGGCAAAGCCCGCCTCTTTCAGCGTGGCGAGCATGGTATCGCGCTCGGCCTCGCTGGCGGCGGGGCCGACCAGAATGCGCCACAGCGTGCTGTCGCCGTCAGATTCTGATTTGAAACTGGCTTTCAGTCCGGCTTTTTCCAGATCGCTGACCGCACGGTCTGCATTTTTCTGGCTGCTGACCGTGGCTGCCTGCAAAAAGGGTTTGCTCAGCGTGCTGACCGGCAGCGTCGATGCAACAATATCGGTCGACGGCACAGAAGTTGCGGTTTCCTTCTCAGGTGCGGCAATCGCAGTTTCGGCGGCCGCGACAACAGGATCAGAAGCCGCCGTTGCGGCCGTGGCTGCCGCTGATACCGTTGCCGCAGCAGGGGCACTGTCTTCACCGCCCTCGTCCGGCGTTTCTTCGGCGGCCTTTTCCGGCACATCCTCTTCCGGGGGCTCTTCCACGATTACCTCTTTCCGCAGGGCCACAACCTCGAGGTCCACAGGTGCGCCTGCCAGTACATCAATCGCCGCTGCCGCATCTGACGACAGCTGCAGTTGCGGGCCGGGCTGGTTGCTGATGCGCCGGAACAGAGCGCCGATCACGAACTTACCGTTCTCCTTGTTGCGGATGATCACCCGCTCAGGCGTTTCAACATTTGGATACGCCACCCAGACGCCGCCAAGAGAAGGGCGTCCGTCCCAGAGCGCCTTTTCAAGCGCGTAAAAAACCTCAGGAGACTCCACGTCTTTGTCGGTGGTGCGCGAGACAGACCCGGCCGTGGAACCGGTTGCGGATGGTGTTCCGCCGAGGCTGAAAGAGCCCGTTTCGTCACATGCCGCGAGTATGAGAAGTGCTGCAAATCCTGCTGCGACACCACGGCCGCAACGGAACATCCGGGAACTGCGTTTGCTGTTCATTTCCTGTCGTCCTTGCCTGTGAGCCGGAACGCCGGCCGCCCTTTTACCCTCTTTAACGGGGGCTTTGCGGTTACATTAGCCTGAGATGAGAGGCGAGGGAAGGTGTGGCGTCCCCGATCAGCAATATTCCTCTGCGCTCTGCGGCAAGTGGTACGGGGACCGCATTGCATTGATGCCCGGTTGTGGCGGGATTCACGATGACAAAGAGGCAGCGCGCTTCAAAAATGCTTGCAGACCGCGCGGGCATCGTCCAAAAGCCACAGCACCACATGACACGGAGGAGTGGCAGAGTGGTCGAATGCACCGGTCTTGAAAACCGGCGTGCGTGAAAGCGTACCGTGGGTTCGAATCCCACCTCCTCCGCCAACCACCTAAATATTTGAAGATAAATACTTTTATGGCGATATTATCGCCTATTTTCCGGCGGTTTGCACGGATTTTTTTGTGCG
>CBDUCB010000337.1:0-3059 GCA_965365545.1 uncultured Roseobacter sp.
CTCAGTTACGACAACCGGTTCAACCTTACTTTGGTCACCGACCCCGCCGGCCGGGTATTATTCGCCAACAGTTATGTGAGCACCGACCTGGGGTTTGACGTGTCGCAGATAATTCAGACACGCATCGATGACATGTTCACCCGCGCCTCCGGATTGCTGATGGCGGAATACATGCGCCCCGCACTGGCGCAGACGCGCCGCTGTGACGAGACCGTCCTGACCGTTCTGACGCCGGAACGCCACCGCATCCCGGTGGTTGTAAATGCGCGAATGCATCCCCGCGACGAGGACTGTGTTTGCTGGACAGTATTACGGGCTGAAAAACGCCACAAACTGCATGATGCGCTGCTGCGCTCGCACGAGTTGCTGGAGGAGCGCGCCAACCGGCTGCGCAAACTGGCCTCAACCGACGAACTGACAGGGCTGTTCAACCGGCGCGAGTTTCTCAAACGCGCCGGAGAGTCACTGACCTTCTCCGCGCAAAACGGTACCAGCGTCGCTTTGGTCATCGCGGATGTGGATCATTTCAAACGGGTCAATGATACCTTCGGGCACGATGCCGGTGACGATGTCCTGCGCGAACTGGCCCACCGGCTGCGACATGCCTGCCGGGCCGGCGAGCTGCTGGCACGTTATGGTGGCGAAGAATTCAGTTTCTGTCTTGAAGGGTTGTCGCTCGCGGCGGTCCGGGGCTTTGCACAGCGGATGCACCAGGTGGCGTCAGAGGTCCGGGCGCCCGACAAGCCAATCTCGATTTCAATGGGGATCGGACTGCATTTTGACGGCACCGGAAAGACGCTGACGCAGACGCTGAAAGAAGCGGATGACGCCCTTTACGCCGCCAAACAGGCCGGGCGGAACCGCACCTTTATTCTCGATGGCGACAATCTGATTAACGGCACGTAGCGACGCGCGGTCTTACCGCCGCCAGATACTGTCGCGACCTCTCACGTTAATCTGCTGAGATAACTCGGCAAACTCGGACTCAATGTATTTCCGGAACCGGGCGATGGCCGGCAGATGTTTTCTGTCGCTCTGCCACAACAGGCCCAGCTGACGATCAGGATGTTCCAGCCGCACAGGCAGCGAAGTGACGGTTCTGATATGCCGCTGCATGAACACCACCGAATAGGGCAGCACGGTCAGCGCCTGTGATCCCGCCAGGACACTCAGGATCGAGGCCAGCGAGCCGCCGGTGAAACTTACGCGGAAATCAGAGATGCCGATACTGCTCAGCGCATCGCGCAGATCCTCATAAAGCGGACTGTCCGCCGGCGGCGCAATCCAGGGATAGGGTGCAATCTCAGACAGCGTCAGGGCCGATTTGCGCGCCAGCGGGTGTGAGGGCGCGCAGGCGAGTACATTGCGCCCGGGCAGCAGCGGTTTGAAAGAGAGCGCGTCGGGCACCTGATCCTGGCGCACCGGACAAATCGCCAGATCAATCGTCCCTGCGGTCAGTTGCTCACGAAGATCAGCAAGGTAGCCATAGGTCTGATGGATGGAAACATCGGGAAATGACCGCTGGAACGACGCGATCATGCCTGAGATAACCCCATCCATGAAAATCGGCGTCCCCGCGACGCGTGCTGATCCTGCCCGCCCGCCATTGTAAAGGTCGGTTGCCTGTTCAGCCGTCTGCGTTGCCTGCGCGATGATCCGTCCCTGTGCCGCGAGTGACTGACAAAGCTCGGTCGGTCGGACCGGCTTTCTGCCCTTCTCAAACAGCCGTGCTCCGATGCGCGCCTCCAGCATGGAAACCGTGCGCGACACGCTTGGCTGTGATTTACCCAGAGCCACAGCGCCCTCCCCGAGACCGCCATTGTCGATGATCGCTGCAAGCAGGTTCAGGTGGTTTGGATCGATCTTCATAACATCATGGTATGATTTAAGGCTCAGATTCGATCAACCATCAATATTTTCGCAGCTAACCTGGAAGGAGCAATCAGCCGACTACGGAGGAAACGGCGCCTTGAACACGCATACAGAAACTCAGGAAGTGCGCGTTCTTTTCGGCTCCGGGCTGCGTGAAACAGTTGCATCCGAGGTCCGCCGGCTCGGAGCGTCGCGTGTTGTGGTGCTCGCAACGCCACAGCAATGCGACGCGGCATCCGAGATCGCCGGAAGGCTTGGATCCCTTGCTGCGGGCATCTTCTGCAAGGCGGCGATGCATACTCCGGTTGAGATAACGAAACTGGCGCTCGACCACGTGCGCGAGACAAATGCCGATTGTCTGATCGCAATCGGCGGCGGCTCGACCACCGGTCTTGGCAAGGCCATCGCATGGCACACCGACCTGCCACAGATCGTTATCCCGACAACCTACGCCGGCAGCGAAGCAACGCCGATACTGGGTCAGACCGAAAACGGCATCAAAATCACGCTCAGCGATCCGAAAGTGCTGCCGGAGGTCATTCTTTACGACCCCGCGCTGGTGGTCAGCCTGCCGGTCGGCATGACCGTCACCTCCGCGCTCAACGCCATGGCCCATGCCGCAGAGGCGCTCTATGCAAAAGACCGCACACCGCAAACCGATGCCCTCGCGCGCGACGGGCTGGAGGCGCTGGTCGGCGGCCTGCCTGCTGTTCTGAAGAACCCCGGCGATCTTGCGGCACGCGAGGCCACCCTGCGCGGTGCCTGGGCCTGCGGCACGGTGCTGGGCCGCGTCGGTATGGCGCTGCATCACAAGCTCTGCCACACGCTGGGCGGCTCATTCGATCTGCCACACGCGGAAACTCATGCGGTCATACTGCCCCATGCGATTGCCTATAACGCCCGCGCCGCAGCTGCCGACCTGCAACCTGTTTGCGATCTGCTCGGCGGCAGCAACGCAGGCACGGCGCTGCACCGGTTTGCCCGCGATATGAACGCCCCGCTCGCCCTGCGCGATCTGGGTCTCAAGGAGAGCGACCTCGACGAGGCGGCAGAGCTCGCGACGACGAAACCCTATCCCAACCCGCAGCCAGTGACCCGGGGCGACATCCGCGCGTTGTTGCAGGCCGCATGGGCCGGTGATCCGCCGATTGAATAGCCCGCATCCGAAACACAGACAGACAATGACG
>CBDUCB010000338.1:0-3036 GCA_965365545.1 uncultured Roseobacter sp.
AGTCCGAAGATCCGCCCTGGGTGCACATTGAGCACAAGCCATATTCTGTCATTCCTGATCTCAGTTTTCTCAACGAAGGTCCCGCCGGCTCACGGGGCAGAGTGCGCGCCGAAGGAGACGGACTCATTTTTGCAGATGGGACGCCCGTGCGTTTCTGGGGGGCTAATCTGCAGGCTTATGCCCTGTTCCGGACCGGTCAATACCACATCCGTGCCCAGGCAAAACGCCTCGCGTCCCTCGGGTTTAACCTCGTGCGACTTCATCACCACGATTCAGACTGGGTGAATCCCAACGTTTTCGCAGATCCCCGCGCTCAGACACGCACCCTCAATCCCGAAGCTCTCAGGAACATCGATCTGTGGATTGCGGCTCTTAAGGCCGAGGGGATTTACGTCTGGCTTGATCTGCATGTGGGCCGGCGGTTCGTCAGCGGTGACGGAATTGAAGGATTTGATGAGATTGCCAGCGAGAAGGGCCATGCTGACATCAGAGGCATTAATTTTGTCTCAGAAACCGCGCAGCAGCGCATGCGGGAGTTCCAGCGGGCTTATCTTGACCGCGTGAACCATGTAACCGGTCTGAGGTACCGTGAAGATCCGGCCGTAATTGCTGTGCTGATCACCAATGAAAACGATCTGACGCATCATTTCGGCAACCGGTTGCTGGGCGACAAGGGCGTGCCGTTTCACTCGGACATCTATATGGCGCAGTCGCATGAATTTGCACGCCTCCACGGGCTCGATACAAAGCGTGTCTGGCGGTCATGGGAGCACGGCCCCTCCAAACTTTTCCTTGCCGATCTGGAATACCGGTTTTTTGCACAGATGTCAGACGATCTGCGCGCGGCAGGTTATGACGGCATGATAGTACCTACGAACTTCTGGGGGAACATGCCGGTGTCCGGTCTGCCGTCGCTCAGTACCGGCGCGCTTATCGATGTGCATTCATACGCGCAGGAGGATGATCTGACGCGCAGCCCGCTGCTGCTGGATGATATGCTGAGCTGGATCGCTTCGGGGCAGGTGCCGGGTATGCCACTCAGTGTCTCCGAGTGGAATGCAGGTAAATTCCCGCACAAAGACCGTGCTGTTCTGCCAGTGCGCATGGCGGCCACGGCCGCGCATCAGGGCTGGGATGCGCCGATGATTTACGGCTATGCGCAGCAGCCGCTGGGCAAGTCACTGCGACCGGACAACTGGTCTGTCGCGAGCGATCCCGCGATGATTGCCACGCTGCCTGTTGCGGCGCTGTTGTACCGGCAGGGGCATGTGCGTCTGGCGGAGAAGACCTTTGCCCTGCGCCTGCCGCCTGAGATGCTCTTTGGCCGGAAAATTTCCCCGCAGACCTCCGCCGCAATCCGCACGATTTACGAACAAAGCCGGCTGGTAACCGAAATTCCGACGGTTGCGGAGCTGCCCTGGCTTACACCGCGCCCGGCCCCGTCCGACGCCATCATCATTGATGATCCCGACCGGTCATTTCTCGCCCCGGGAGCCACTGCGGTTACCGCCGACACGGGCGAATTCTCACGCGATTTTGTGGATGGCCACTTCCGGATTGATACAGCGCAGAGCAAGGTGATCGCGGGGACAATTGGCGGACTGGACGCGGAACTGGGTTCTGTATCGGCACGCCTTGATCAGAGCGCCGGCGTGATTGCGGTGCAAAGCCTCGACGGTGCGCCGACGGAGCAGTCCGGCAGATTGCTGATTACCGCTATCGCGAGAATCGATCCTGTGGGGGATGGAAAACCTGCGTTCCGGGCAGAGCCTTTGAGCGGGATGCTGCACATCACAGCCCCTGCCGGCATGACCCTGCGCGATCTGACCGGACAGCCGGTGCCGGCAGTTTCCACCACTGACGGGTACAGCGTTGATCTGGCGGATCTTTCAGGGTTGACCTGGACAATCCTCGCGCCGTGAAACGGTGCGTGCCTGACTGCGGATGCAAAAAAACCGCCCCCGAAGGAGCGGCTTTTTGTTCATCATGCATCCGGTCTCAGCCCTGGCGGGCTTTGAACCGGCGCTGCGTTTTGTTGATCACATAAACGCGGCCTTTGCGGCGCACAACACGGCAGTCGCGGTGCCGGTTCTTGAGCGAGCGGAGCGAATTACGAACCTTCATGGTCGTCTCCTCATGTTGTGGCGCGGGCCAGCGCCGGGTTGCGGGCAGTCCGGAAAATCCGGACCGGTGAAACAGATGGTGGGCGATACTGGGATCGAACCAGTGACCCCTTCGATGTCAACGAAGTGCTCTACCGCTGAGCTAATCACCCACTATGTCAGCGTAATTTCAGTGCCCCAAACAAAAACGGGGCGCGAAAAACCGCGCCTGAGCCGCGTCTATAAAAGGAGTCGTCAAAGGGATCAAGGGCTTTTGGCTTTGATATGTTCCAGGCTATGCTCCGGCCAAGAGGATAACGAATGCCCAAGACCCCGTTTTATGTAACTTTGCCCGCCGAACCACGCTCCTGCGTGGTTTTTGCCTCTCCTCACAGTGGCCGTGATTATCCGCCCGCGATGATGCGGCGGAGCGTGCTTGATGACCACATGATCCGGTCGTCCGAGGATGCGTATGTCGATCAGCTCTTTGATTGTGCTGTAGAATTTGGTGCGCCCTTCCTGCATGCTGCGGCTCCGCGCGCCTTTGTCGACCTGAACCGCAGCCCCGAGGAACTGGATCCCGCGCTGATCAGCGGCGTACGCCGGCAGGGCCATAATCCGCGCGTCGCCTCCGGTCTGGGAGTGATTCCCCGTGTGGTGGCAAACGGACGTGCCATCTACAGCGGCAAGATTTCACTGGCTGAGGCCCGGGACCGGCTGGATACCTGGTGGCATCCCTATCACCGGTCTTTGCAGGAGCTGCTCGATCAGGCGCAGCGCCGGCACGGGCAGGCGGTTCTGATCGACTGCCATTCGATGCCGCATGAGGCGGTCGCCGGTATCGTGCGCAGCGGTGCACCCCGGCCTGATGTTGTTCTGGGCGACCGTTTTGGCCATGGAGCCTGCAAAAGCAGGCATTGCGCCGAGCCCAAAA
>CBDUCB010000339.1:0-3003 GCA_965365545.1 uncultured Roseobacter sp.
CGTAGATTACCATCGGCAAAGATGGCGGAATAATAGGCCCGATGGTGGAAGACGCCGCAGTGATCCCCACAGCGAATTTTGCATCGTACCTGGCGTCCCGCATCGCCTTGATCTCAATAGCGCCAAGCCCGCCTGCATCAGCTACCGCCGCACCGGACATGCCTGCAAAAATCACCGATGCGCCGACATTTACATGACCCAGTCCCCCCCTCATCCAGCCGACAAGGGCCAGGGCAAAGTTGAAAATGCGTTCAGTAATTCCGGCTGTGTTCATCAGGTTGCCCGCCAGAATGAAAAACGGAACTGCCAGCAAAGGGAAGCTGTCCACTCCGTTGATCATCCGATGGGCCACAACCATTGGCGGCGGTGAGCCATTAAACACGATGAAAACCGCCGATGATCCGGCCAGAGCAACGGCCACCGGCATGCCGAAAACCAGAAGACCGGCCAGCATCACAAAAAGCCAGATAATATCCACTGTGGCCAGCTCCTAATCGATGGCGCGGATCTGCTCCGCATGTAATTCAGGGTCAATCAGTTTGCTGGTGCCGTGGCGCAGGTGGCGCCACATATTCCAGCCGGAACAGAGCGCCATACAGAAAAAAGCGGCAGCGACGATCCAGTAAACCGTAGATTTCGGAATATCGAGCGACACCATCATCTGCCCGGTGCGACCGGCGATCTGCGCACTGAATACGCCGAGCATGATGAAAAAGGCGGTCGTCAGCCCGTCAATCACGGTCTGGGCAATGCGTCTCCCGGTGCGCGGGATCCATCGGTAAATGAATTCAACCGCAATATGGCTTTGCTTTCGGGTCGCCATGATCGAACCGATAAACGTGACGCCAATCAGCAGAAACCGGGCGATTTCTTCTGTCCAGGCAATGGAGTCGTTTAGGATATATCTCGTAAAGAACTGAAGAAAGACGATAAAGGCCAGAACCCAGAAGAGGATCAGAACCAGTGCATCGTCCCAGCGCTGGTCGGAAAGATCGATCTTTTCTTCTTCGAGAGTGATCGGTGCCGTCGCAGTCTGGTCAGACTGGTTTTGTCTGCTCATGGCTTATCCTCAGAAACTGGGGTGCAGGCAGGCTGATTGCCCGCCTGCAAAGGTACAGAAGGCCGCTTTATTCGATGGCCTGCAACCGGTCATATGTCGCCTGATCCCAGGTGGCCATTTCACCGTTATGCATAGCCTTAACCGCGTCGATAAACGGAGCGCGGTCCACTTCATTCACCTGTACACCTTCACCGCGGAACCATTCGGCCAGTTCACCTTCGGCTTTGATGATTGCATCCGTGGCGCATACCGCGGTCTCTTTAGTAACGTCGGCCAGCGCGGCCTGATCTGCGGCCTCCATCGCATCCCAGGCAGGACCACCAACGATTGTGAGCAGAGCATCCGTGATGTGTCCGGTCAGGTTGATGTTACTTTGCACCTCGTAGAACTTTTTGGCCTGGATCGTCGGAAGCGGGTTTTCCTGAGCATCGACCGTGCCCTGTTGCAGGGCCAGATATACTTCGGCAAACGCGATAGGCGCCGGGTTGGCGCCCGTTGCTTCGGGGAACATCATATAGAGCGGGGCATTCGGAACCCGGATTTTCAATCCATCCATATCGGCCGGTGTCATAACCGGCTTATTGGAAGTGACATGGCGCGCCCCGTAATAAGTCATAGCCGTGATGTGGTGGCCGGTGGCATCAGTGTACCCTTGCGACAATTCACCAAACAGGTCGGAATTGCGGAATTTGTCCCAGTGGTCCCAGTCACGGAACATGAACGGCGCACCGCCGATAGCGATCGGACCAAAGGAGCGGCCCGCGAACAGTTGCCCGGTGTAAATGATATCGCCCGTACCGAAACCCAACCCCTCGTTGATGTCGACTTCCTTGCCCAGAGACGAGGCGGGAAATACTTCGATCCCGTACCGGCCTTCTGTGGCATCCATCAGCAGATCGTTCGCGGCGACAGCGCAGGTGTGATAGGGCTCGCTCGATTCATAAACGTGCGCCCATTTCAGTTTGGTTTCAGCCGCGGCCATGGCAGGCAAAAGCGCGAATACGGCACAGGCTGAAGCCGTGGCGAAAAGTATTTTCTGACTATTCAATTTGTCTCTCCCTTTGTTGACGCGGCGATACCAGTCAGGCCGCCGCACACTGTGTCCAGCCTTGTGCATTATCAAACATTAGGCAAGCCGGACGAGAGGTGACCGGTTTCTTTTTGGCAAAGACCTGCGCTGCACTGGCTCTGCGCAAAGATCAGTTTTCTGAACTTTCCGGATGAATCCTAAGCACGACACGAGCCGTGCAACGTTCCGGATGAGCTCTTCGTTTTTCTGGTGGATGACATGTCACATGGCGGTTCGCGCAGCGTTTGACCTGCACCTCGAAACTCCGGAAGGGGCCTTCAGAAGACAGCACATCCACACTCTCAGGCAGGGCAATCCTTTAAAGGAAACTCAACAAGTTCAGGCAACCTGACGAACTGCTGATTACTGAAGGGCCTCCTGAGAGGAATATGACTGCAATCCATGGCCTGACTGACCAGACTGAAGTGCGCACCGGTGACAAGCGCGGTGGAACTGACGTTACGCTGTTCTGCATTTTGCCGGGCATATCGGGGGCTGCATCGGGTGTATTATTGTCCGGCGCTCAGAGAGCCGGATTAATCATGGATGTTGTCGGACTGGCGTACTTCTCACTGGTTTTGACGGGGCCGGTGCAGGCTTCGGGGTGGTGCCGGCAGAATGGTCAGTGGTGAAAAGACCCTCAGGTCATCGGCCCGGTATCGGGGGCAGACCACTGTTCTCACTATTATTTTCGTTCGAACGCGTAACGGTTCGGGTCGCGACATGAAAGGTCACTCTGCCTCCTGCAGCGGCACTGCCGAAAACGGTAGATTTCGTCCGCAAAACAGACCTTGGGAGGGTATGCCGCGCACGACCGCCCGGAGCCCGAAAAAGAAGTTAAACTGGTCTCCGGACACCATTCTGCAGCAAATGA
>CBDUCB010000340.1:0-2996 GCA_965365545.1 uncultured Roseobacter sp.
GTCTGGTCGGGGTGGGACGGCCAGGGCAACACCCAGGACGCTGCCCGTCGCGCGCGCTATGGCCTGATTGCGGGGTGGGCGCAGCGGGAAAGTATTCCTGCGGTGGCCCTGGGGCATACGCGAAACGATCAGGCGGAAACGGTCCTGATGCGGCTCGCACGGGGTGCGGGTGTCGACGGGCTGTCGGCGATGTCGGTGCGGCGTGAAGCACACGGGGTGGTCTGGCTGCGGCCGTTGCTCGGCACCGGGCGGGACAGGCTCAGAGAGTATCTGTCGGGCAAGGGCATCGACTGGTCAGAGGATCCCTCAAACGATGATGACAGCTACGACCGTATCCGGGCGCGTCGTGCGCTGCAGGTGCTGTCGCCGCTGGGACTTGATCCGCAGGTGCTCTGCGCTGTTGCGGATAACATGCGCAGCGCCCGTGATGCGCTGGACCGGCACCTGATCGACAAGGGGCGCGACATCGTGACTGTCTGCGCCGGGGCGGTCTGCATCGACCGGGCGGGGCTGAGTTCTTTGCCCGCAGAAACGCGGCGGCGGCTGCTCTTGGGTGCGCTGCGCTGGATCAGCGGTGCGGCATATGCGCCGCGCGCGTCTGCGGTCGCGGCCTTTGCGCAGGCGCTCGAAGAGGTCGGAAGTGCGACACTTGCGGGCTGTCATGCGCGCCGGGTGAAAGACAGGTTGTGGATTTTCCGTGAATTCCGCGCTGTGGCCGGTCTGGAGACTTCGCATGATGCCGTATGGGATGGTCGCTGGCGGCTCAGCGGGCCGGTTCCGCCAGAGGGTGCAACACTCCGGGCGCTTGGCGATGCGGGGCTGAAAGACTGCCCCGACCGGCGCACCGCCGGACTGCCGCGCGACCTGCTGCGTGCGTCGCCGGGGCTCTGGCTGGGCGAAAGACTTATTTGCGCCCCGCAGGCCGGTTTGCATGCAGACTGGCAGATCAGCGCAGAAGGCTCGCGGGATGCCTTCTTTGCCGCACTTTTATCGCATTGAAGATGTTGGATGAGTGTCTATCTTAACGACAACAAGATATGATAGAGATGCGCCAACAGCGCAGTAATCAGGAGAATTTCCTTGGGTAACGCACGTAATATCGCCTTTTGGGTCGTATTGTTTCTGCTGATACTGGCATTGTTCAATCTGTTCAGTGGTTCAGGCAATACACTGCAAAGCCGCGAGATCAGCTATTCCGAATTCGTCGATGCCGTCGAATCGGGCCAGGTCAGCAATGTCACCCTTGACGGAGAGCAGGTTCGCTTCCGCCAGGCGGATGGCACCGACTATGTGGCGATCCTGCCGTCTGATGCAGAGATCACGTCGCTTCTCATAGAAAATGACGTGCCGTTGCGCGCGGAACAGCAGCAGCAGTCGGGTTTCCAGACCTTCCTGATGTCGCTTCTGCCCTTCCTGCTGCTGATCGGTGTGTGGATTTACTTCATGAACCGCATGCAGGGCGGTGGCAAAGGCGGTGCCATGGGCTTTGGCAAATCCAAAGCCAAGATGCTCACCGAAAAACATGGCCGTGTGACCTTTGACGACGTGGCCGGCATCGATGAAGCCAAGGAAGAGCTTGAGGAAATCGTCGAATTCCTGCGCAATCCGCAGAAATTCAGCCGTCTGGGCGGCAAGATCCCCAAAGGCGCATTGCTTGAGGGCCCTCCGGGTACCGGTAAAACACTGCTGGCGCGTGCGATTGCGGGCGAGGCGGGTGTGCCGTTCTTCACCATTTCCGGCTCTGACTTCGTCGAGATGTTCGTGGGTGTGGGTGCGTCCCGTGTGCGCGATATGTTTGAGCAGGCCAAGAAAAACGCACCATGCATCGTGTTCATCGACGAGATCGACGCTGTCGGTCGTCACCGTGGCGCAGGTTACGGCGGCGGTAATGACGAACGCGAACAGACGCTGAACCAGCTTCTGGTTGAGATGGATGGTTTTGAGGCCAATGAGGGCGTGATCATCATCGCCGCGACCAACCGTAAAGACGTGCTCGATCCCGCACTTCTGCGTCCCGGCCGCTTTGACCGTCAGGTCACGGTCGGCAATCCGGACATCAAAGGGCGCGAGAAAATTCTCGGCGTTCATGCCCGCAAAACACCGCTGGGTCCTGACGTCGATCTGCGCATCATTGCGCGGGGTACGCCCGGATTTTCTGGTGCGGATCTGGCCAACCTGGTGAACGAGGCCGCCCTTGGTGCAGCACGCGTCGGCCGGCGGTTTGTGTCGATGATCGATTTCGAGAACGCCAAAGACAAGATCATGATGGGGGCTGAACGCCGCTCCATGGTCATGACCGATGCACAAAAAGAGATGACCGCTTATCACGAGGCGGGCCATGCTCTGGTGGGTATCAAGCTGCCGAAATGCGACCCGGTCTACAAAGCGACGATCATCCCGCGCGGGGGTGCCCTCGGTATGGTGATGAGCCTGCCCGAAATGGACCGTCTGAATATGTTCAAAGATGAATGCCACCAGCGTCTGGCCATGACAATGGCCGGCAAGGCGGCGGAGATTCACAAGTACGGACCTGAAGCAGTGTCGAACGGGCCTGCGGGTGACATCATGCAGGCTTCGGGCCTTGCGCGTGCCATGGTGCTGCGTTGGGGCATGTCTGACAAGGTCGGAAACATCGACTATTCTGAAGCGGCCGAAGGGTATTCCGGCAACACGGCCGGTTTCTCGGTCTCGGCCAATACCAAAGAGCTGATCGAGGAAGAAGTTCAGCGCTTTATCCAGGACGGTTATGAGTGGGCGCTGAAGATCATTCAGGAGAATGAGAAAGAGTTTGAACGCCTGGCCCAGGGTCTGCTCGAATATGAGACGCTCACGGGAGAAGAGATCAAACGCGTGATGAACGGCGAGCCGCCTGTGCCGCCATCCGACGAAGCCGACAAACCGGACAGCGGCTCAGCTCCGAGCGTCACCGGTATCCCGAAAGCCAAGGTAAAAGGCAAAAAGGCACCGCCCTCAGACGACGGTATGGAGCCGGAGCC
>CBDUCB010000341.1:0-2986 GCA_965365545.1 uncultured Roseobacter sp.
CCGGACCAATAACACAGGACGCGCCCGCTTTTTCCGGATAAGGCGCACCTGCGGCCTGTATCAGGCGTTTTGCAACCACTTCACGATGGATGCGCGTTTTGTCTCCATATGCCCGGCGAGGGTCCGTCCAAGTTCCGGACCGTTTCGCTCACTGAGATACAGCAGGATCTTTTCGTGCTCCGCGATGGCCGTGCGCCAGCGTTCCTCGGACATATTGGCGAGATAGCGCGCGCGCTGCATCCGCAGCGACAGCGCCTGACAGGACGTGGTCAGCGTGTCGTTGCCTGCCGCCAGCAGAATGGCGCGATGGATCCTCTGATTGATCGCGAAATAACCGTCGAGATCACGCGCGTTGTACTTTTCGACCATCTCGAGATGAAGCGACCGGACCGCATCGATGCCGGCGTCGGTGATATTCTCGCATGCAAGCTCTCCCGACAGAGCTTCAAGCGCACCGAGCACGGGAAAAACCTCGTTTACCTCGCTGACGGTCACCTGCGTGACCCAGGCCCCCCGGTTCGGCTCCAGCCGGATCAGACCTTCGGACGCCAGCACCTTCAACGCTTCACGCATAGGGGTCCGGGACACGCCGAACTGCACGCAGAGGTTTTTCTCCGGCACCTTGGCGCCCGGGGACAGCTCGCCGCTGATCAGCATCTGTTGCAGCCGGTCCACCAGCTCCTGATGCAGCGATTTGCGGGCGATGGCCTGGGGCGCAGAGTTTTCAAACATGATCAGTCCCGCCCGGCCGCGTCAGGGCCATTTCCAGCAGCCGCGCCACATGGATCGGTTGCCGGCCTGTCGTGTCCGCCACCTGGTGGCGGCATGATGTCCCGTCTGCGACGATCAACGTGTCCCTGTCGGCCGCGCGCACGGCGGGCGCAAGGTCCGCCTCTGCCATTCTGCGCGAGATTTCGTGCGTTTCGACACCATAGCCGAATGCGCCCGCCATGCCACAGCAACTTGTCTCGATGATACCCACTTCCGTATCGGGCAGCCGGGCCAGCGTTTTTTCAATGCTGCTCATCACGCCGAGCGCCTTCTGGTGGCAATGCCCGTGCAGCAGCACCTTTTGCGCCGGCGATTTCAGGGGCAGGTCGAAGTCCGGATTGTCCTCCTGATCGGCGATGTACTCTTCCAGCATCCGCGCTTTCTGCGCAAGGCGTTCGGCGTCTTTGCCCGGCAGGAGCCCCGGAATTTCATCTCTCAGGGTCAGCAGACAGCTGGGTTCCAGCCCGATGACGGGCAGGCCTTTTTCGACATAAGGCATCAGCGCATCCACAAGCCTTTGCGCCTCTGTGCGGGCCTCCTCTACCAGGCCCGCCGACAGAAACGTCCGGCCGCAACATAACGGGCGTTCGCCTTTCGGGGCGCGCGCCACGACAAAGGGCACACGGGCCGCATCAAGCACCTTGACGGTGGCGCGCAGGTTTTCGGGCTCAAAATACCGGTTGAAACTATCGGCAAAAAGAACGGCCTGCGGATCCTCCGACAAGGCCACTTCGCTGTCTCTGAACGGCCTGGAACTCCAAATAGGCAGCGCGCGCGACGCGGTAAAACCAGTGGGCTTTTCCAGCAGCTTCGCGAGGCCCGGCACAGAATTGCGCAGGTTGGCCAGAAACGACAGCCGTGAAGCCAAGGGCGCATAGCGCGGCAGCCAGGCCACCAGCCGGTCATGCAGGCTGATCCCGTTCTTCGCCGCGCGCGCCGCGAGCACCTCGATCTTCATGCGCGCCATATCAACACCCGTCGGGCATTCGCGCTTGCAGCCCTTGCAGGACACGCAAAGCTTCATCGTCTCAGCCATCTCATCGGAGGCCAGCGCATCCGGCCCGAGCTGACCCGATATGGCGAGCCGCAAAGTGTTTGCCCGGCCCCGCGTCAGGTCCTGTTCCTTGCGCGTGACCCGGAACGACGGGCACATGACGCCGCCTTTGAGCTTACGGCAGGCGCCGTTATTGTTGCACATCTCAACAGCGCCCTGAAATCCGCCCGCACTGCCCGGCCATTCGGACCAGTCCAGGGCGGTGTCAAAACCGGGCACGGCGTACTCCGGGCCATAGCGAAAGAGTGTCCGGTCATCCATCTTTGGCGGATCGACAATTTTCCCGGGGTTAAACAGCCCCTTGGGGTCAAAGCGCTTCTTCACCTCGCCGAAGTTTTCGACCATGCGCGCGCCGAACATCTTTTCGTGGAATTCGGAACGCACAAGCCCGTCGCCATGCTCTCCCGAATGGGATCCTTTGTACTTTGCGACCAGATCAAAGCATTCTTCGGCGATCGCGCGCATTTTGCGTACGTCCTGATCCAGCTTGAGGTTCAGCACGGGCCGCACATGCAGACATCCGACAGAGGCATGGGCATACCACGTCCCCTTCGTGCCGTGTTTGTCAAAAACATCCGTCAGCTCTGCGGTGTATTCTGCCAGATCGGGCAGTTCGACCGCGCAGTCTTCGACAAAAGACACCGGTTTGCCCTCTGCCTTCATCGACATCATGATGTTCAGTCCTGATTTGCGGAACTCAGCAATTGCGTTCTGCAATCCGGGCTCGGCTACGGGCGTCACGCCACCCCAGGACTTGCCGCTGCCGGTCCAGGAGAATCCCAGATCGCCCATCATATCCTCAAGCTCTTTGAGCTTTGGAAGGTTCCGCGCCGGGTCTTCCTCGGCAAATTCCACCAGCAGCAGCGCCTCCGGGGTGCCGGTTACGAAATCCGAGATTGTCTGGCGAAAAAGCGGGATGTCCCGCCCCAGAGCAATCATCGTCGAATCGATCAGCTCGACGCCCTGCGGCCCGAGCGTCACCAGATGCTGGGCTGCATCCATCGCCTGATAGAAGGTCGGGAAATGACAGACCCCGAGCACCTTCTCCCGGATCAGAGGCGACAGCTTCAGCTCGATGGCTGTGGAATAGGCGAGCGTTCCTTCGGAGCCGACAAGCAGATGCGCAAGATTGTTCGGTGTGTTCATCGGCACCAGCGCGTC
>CBDUCB010000342.1:0-2978 GCA_965365545.1 uncultured Roseobacter sp.
CTCTTTGTGCCGCCCCTGCTGGACGCAGCCCCGCCGCGCCCGCCAGGCACCACCGGGCAAACAGGCGGCACCGCAGAGCCGGGCGCCACCTTCGGCGCTTATCCCGAAGACGCCCGGGTCACGGAAACCATTGAGCGCGGGGTCATGTCCGGCACCCGCTCAGAAGAGGTCACCTATATCGCGCAGACCGGTGGCGACGCAGAGTTCCCCGATATCACGCTGCGCTGGTTCAGCACCGGCAGCAATGAGGTGGAAGAGATCGTGCTGCCCGGGCGCAGGGCGACCGTCACGCGGCCCGCACCGGTGCGCGCCCCGCTCAACCGCGATGTGGCGCGGCGCGGCGCGCTTTTCCTGCTGACCACGGCGCTCGTTCTGCTGGCCGGGCGCAGGTGGCTCATGCCGGCACTGGCGCCCGTAATAACCCGTATCAGAAACACATATGCCGCGAGTGCATGGGCCGCACACCACGACGCCCGCCGCTCTGCCCGGCACGAAGATCTCAACGGGCTGCTCGACGCGCTGGAGGCGCGCAGGCACCGTGGGGCGGCACCGGATGCGAGCCTGACCGGCGCCGTTGATGCCCTGGGGCGCGCGCGCTGGCGCGACGGGGCAGGGGAGGCGGAACTGGCCCGCCACTGGGCCGCCGTCCGGCGCGCGTTGCGCCGGGACCGGCCGGGGGTCACCACCGGCCAGCACAAACGCGCGGCTGAGCGCGACCGGTTGCCACCGCTGAACCCGTTTACCGGTGCCTGATCCGGGAAAAAGCCGCGCGCGGATGCGGCACGATGCCCGCAGCGCACGCTTTGCGGTTGTCATGGTGCCGCGCACCCTTAGGCTGATGTGTAAGATGACCGAACAGGGCCCGCTGATCCGATGAAACCGACTTCCCTCCTTACTCAGACGCTGCTGGTGCTGGCGCTCTCCGCGCCCGGCGCGACGGCGCAGGACAGCGGGGCACCCACCTATGTCGGAACACAGGTCTGCGCGGACTGCCACACAGAGGCGGCGGAAGCCTGGGAGGGTTCGCATCACGCGCTGGCCTGGACGCCGACGAGCCCGCAGACCGTGCTGGGAGACTTCAACGATACGGAATTTACGCAGAACGGGATCACCACCCGGTTCTACCGGGACGGTGAGACCTATATGATCGAAACCGACGGGCCGACCGGACGCATCACCCCTTATCCGGTGCACAGCGTGGTGGGCATCGAGCCCCTGCAGCAATACCTGCTGGAGACCGAAGAGGGCCGCCTGCAATCCTTTGACGTTGTCTGGGACACCGAAGAAAACCGCTGGTACCACCTCTATCCCGATCAGGAGCTTTTTGCCGGCGACGGGCTGCACTGGACCGGACCCTACAAGAACTGGAACGCGCGCTGCGCCGAATGCCACGCCACCGGGTTTGAAAAGAACTACGCGGCAGATGACCGGTCCTATGACAGTACCCAGGCCGAGATCGGCGTAGGCTGCGAGGCCTGTCACGGCCCGGGAGGGGCGCATGTCGCCTGGGCCCGGGACGAGGCCACCAGCCAGACCCCATGGAAGGGGCTGACAGAGACCGGGCTCACGCTTGATATGTCCTCAGGCGGAGAAACATACCTGCAGCAGTGCGCTTCGTGCCATTCGCGCCGCGAACCCTTTGAGCAGGGCAATCCGCTGCCCGGCACGCCGTTTCACGATGCTTACCGGCTGAGCCTGCTGCGCGAGGGCAGCTATCACGCGGACGGTCAGATTCTCGATGAGGTCTATGTCTATGGCTCGTTTCTGCAGTCGAAGATGTATGACAAAGGCGTCACCTGCAACGACTGTCATGAACCACATACCGCGCAGCTGCGCGCCACAGGCAACGGGCTTTGTACCCAGTGCCATTCGGAGGCGGGCAATACGCGTTTTCCGACCCTGCAGACAAAGGCTTATGACGACCCGTCGCACCATTTTCACGAGACCGGAACAGACGGCGCGCAGTGCAAAAGCTGCCACATGATCGAGCGCGATTACATGGTCGTGGACGGGCGGCGGGATCATTCGTTCCGCATCCCGCGGCCCGATCTGCGCACAGTGACGCTGGGCCCGGATGCCTGTACTGACTGCCACAGGGATGAGACCGCCTCATGGGCTGCGGCGGCGCTTGAGGGCTGGTATCCCGACAGTATGCATCGCGGGCCTCATTACGGCGAAACGCTCGCCGCAGGTCGCCGGGATCTCAGAGGACACACTGAGGAACTCGCGAGCCTTGCGGAATACACAGAGCTGCCCGGTATCGTGCGGGCCACCGCCCTCGAGATGCTCAACCGGGCGGCGACCCCGACGCTTGCTGCGCGACTTGAGCCGCTGCTGACTGACCCTGATCCGCTGGTGCGCGCGGCGGCGGCATCGGTGCAGCGGGGCGCCCCTGGCAATGAAAGTGCTGCGCGCCTTGTGGCCCTGCTGGGCGACCCGGTGCGTGCTGTGCGCATTGCGGCCGCGCGGGAGTTTCTGAGCCTGCCTGTGGCGCGTCTGCCCGATGCGATGGCCGCCGATCTGCAGGGGGCTATGCGCGACTGGCAACAATCGCTGATGGCAAAGCTGGATTATCCCGAAACGCAGGTGGTGATCGCCGGCATCGGCATGACGACGCGGCGGATGGACAATGCCCTGCGTGCCTTTGGCGAGGCGGTGACACTCGATCCGCAGCTTGAACAGGGCTGGGTGATGATGATCCGTATTCACGAGGCTCTGGGCGACCGTGAAGCGGCACGCGCAACCGCGGACGAGGCGGTAGAGGTCAACCCCGACAGCATCACGCTGAGCCTGATCCGCTCGGAGCTTTACTGAGGGAAAGGCTGCGGGGCTGTCGGGGAAAACGCTGCGAACCGATGCCCGTTTCAGTATGCCGTCTTACTCCGAATAATCAGAGCTTCAGCTGTTTGGCGAATTTCCGGCGAAACGGGTAATCCAGCAATGTAGGGCAGAGTTTTTTGATAATGCTGGTGACCATT
>CBDUCB010000343.1:0-2946 GCA_965365545.1 uncultured Roseobacter sp.
AATCGAGCTCGATGTCGAGTACCGCCAGTTCGCCAAGTTCCAGCCTAAGCAAGTCCAGATCCCACCCGGCACCAAGCGCAATCTTGTTGTCTGCCAGCCTCAGCGCACGTTTCTCCGCGTCACCGAGGCCGGCCAGCGTAATCGTCGGCACGTCCGCGAGATCAAGCTCTTTCGCCGCCCGCAATCGCCCATGACCAGCGATCAACGTGGCGGTCTCGTCGATCAGGAGCGGATTGGTAAAGCCGAAGGATGAAATTGCAGCCTTCATCTGCTCAATCTGGCGCTTTGGATGGGTGCGCGCATTCCGCCTATCCGGGATGAGTTCGGATAGGGCTCTGTAAACGACCTGCAGCGGCTCTGGCTTACCGCGCCCATCAATATGTTGTGTCTGATCTCTCATGCAGATCAACATATGCGATTTTTTGACGATTGGAAGACCAAGCGGCGTGTTATTGTCGTTCGGGGTTCCCCTGCCCCGGATTTGGGTCTCCAAGGGTTCAAACGCCCTGTTAATACGGTGCTTACAGCCTGATATTGCACATATGCGCCCCTGCTATGACGTTTCCGATACCCTGTTCTGCAGAATAACAGGAAAGTTGGAAACCGCTCCGCAAACCACTGATGGAATTCATAAAATCAGGAATGAAGAAACGAGAAACCGGCTTCAACCCCTGTTTCTAAGACAAATCCGCAAAAAATTCCCTGTTAACAGTCAAAATGAAGTTGAGGCCGGATAGCTCGAGACTGCGAGCACAGCCATCCATTCCCCTTCATCCAGACCGTGCAAGGTGTACTTTGAATACTCGCGCGTTATTCGCGGGTTAGCAGCGTGTCACGCCAGCGCAGACCGTGGACCGTGCTGGTACACGGCCGCAAATCTCCGAAAGTCTGCGCTCGGGGTTTTCGCGGTAGCAGGTGTGGGTAAGGTAGATCAGAGAGTCGCGAGAAGCGCGCGCTGGTCCTGCCAATCAGATGGCAGGGTCCGCGATTTGGACCAGTCGGACGTAAATCCGAGGGGCTGTTTGCCCGTAAGAACGTCGCGAAGAATGTCCGGTGCGAGTAACGCAAGATCAATCATGTACTGAACCCGGCGTTTGGAGATGGCATCGGTCCTGACAATGTCACCGAAGGTCTCGCCCGCCTTAATCCGCTCCAGCCAGTGATGCGCAAGGGCGATGTTACGGATTAGCGTTTCATCTCTACCAGCTGCCGTTTCAGCGAGAATGACCTTGGTTTCGACTCCCCGCTTTCGCAACTGGAATGGCGCGTCGATCTGCAAAGCGTTTGCATCCAACGCTTCTGCGTCTATTTCCAACCTCACTGCAACGGCTTTGAGATTAAGTTTGAGTATGACCTTGCCCGGCGCGGTCTCGATGCGTTCAACGAGCGGAAGGATGTCTTTGCGATCCGGTTCTGAGGTCAGATCCGTCAGCTTACTTCGAACACGGGCGATGTCACTGGCATCAGACTGTGGGCAGAGACACACTGCAAATGTCGGGTTGGCAAGATGGCGGCGAGCAAGATTGCTGACCTGCGCCTCAAGCTGATCTGCCGGCAGGCGCCATCCATCAAGGTTGTCCTCCCCGCTGCTCGCGATCAGACGATGCGACACGTAGTACCGCAACCGCCGCGCCAAGCGGCGAATGCGACGCGGCTGGCAAAGGCTTCCGCCCCGGGCACTGAGCACTGCGGGCAGGACATCACGGCCCTGTCTCGCGCAGAGGCAGAAAACACTTGAAATGCAGATCTCAGGCGCGTTTAAGCCCCGCAGGGCAGGCTCCTGTCCCCTCCGGAATGAATCGAACTGAGTTGATGATGCGCGCACAAAACCTCGCCCCGATCCCCGAGCGTTATGTCTTTTATGATTCCGCCCAGAAGATGAAGGCAGAAGCAGGCGATCTGGTCTCTCATGACCTCAGCCCGCGGCAGATCTGCGATCTGGAGCTTTTGATGAACGGTGGTTTCAATCCGCTGCGGGGATTTCTGTCAGAGGAGGATTACCACGTCGTAGTCGAGACCATGCGTCTCGCCGATGGCACACTCTGGCCCATGCCGATCACGCTGGATGTGTCTGAGAAATTCGCCGGAAGCATCGAGATCGGCCAGGACATCGCGCTCAGAGATCAGGAGGGCGTGATCCTCGCCACAATGAACGTCACCGACCGCTGGACGCCGGATAAGGCGCGCGAGGCCGCACAGGTGTTCGGCGCCGATGACAGCGCGCATCCGGCGGTGAATTACCTGCACAATCAGGCCGGCAGCGTTTATCTGGGCGGCCCGGTGACCGGCATCCAGCAACCGGTGCATTACGATTTCCGCGCCCGCCGGGATACACCCAACGAGCTGCGCGCCTATTTCCGCAAAGTCGGCTGGCGCAAGATCGTAGCCTTTCAGACCCGCAACCCGCTGCACCGCGCGCATCAGGAACTGACCTTCCGCGCCGCGCGCGAGGCCCAGGCAAACCTGCTCATTCACCCCGTCGTGGGCATGACCAAACCGGGCGATGTCGATCACTTCACCCGTGTACGCTGCTATGAGGCCGTGCTCGACAAATACCCCGCCGCCACGACCTCCATGTCGCTCCTGAACCTTGCCATGCGCATGGCTGGCCCCCGCGAGGCGGTCTGGCACGGGCTCATCCGCAAAAACCACGGCTGTACGCATTTCATCGTGGGTCGCGATCACGCGGGCCCCGGCAAGAATTCGGCCGGCGAGGATTTCTACGGGCCTTACGACGCGCAGGAGCTTTTCCGCGAACACGAGGCCGAGATGGGCATCGAAATGGTCGATTTCAAACATATGGTCTGGGTCGAGGACCGCGCGCAATACGAACCGATGGACGAGATCAAGACCAAAGACAGCGTCACCATCCTGAATATCTCCGGCACCGAGCTGCGCCGCCGCCTGCGCGAAGGCATCGAAATCCCCGAGTGGTTTTCCTTCCCT
>CBDUCB010000344.1:0-2943 GCA_965365545.1 uncultured Roseobacter sp.
GCATTCAGCGGTCTGTTCCTGAATTGTGTTACCCTCACCGACCTGGCCGGTGATATATGCAACACCCTGATATTTTACTATTTTTGAGGAGCGTTCGCCCATTTCTATTCTTTCGATCATGATTGCCCTTTCCGGTATCTGTCAGGTTTGCGGCTGCATGGCCGGAAACTGCCCGGACTGCAACCATCAGCAGCAACCATCCTGTCAGGCCGCGCCGCGCCGCTGCGATATCGTAGTGGAGACACCTTCAGCGTAAACTGTTTCGTCGTTGTCAAAATGCAGCGTCAGGTATTCCACATAACCGCCATGATGGGCGGTCACGGTTTTGCCGTCCACCAGAGTGCCTGCGCTGACGGCTTTTCCGTCGCAGGTCAGGACAATCCGGTTGGCCGCGCTCAGGGTGAGGGGCCGGGGGTTGTTCAGCGCGCCCGTGGCGATCCTGACTGCTGTATCGCGACCGGTAGCAGGCGAGACGCGGTGAGAAATGCGGCGCACGATCTGCGCCCCGTTATCGCGCGTCAGAATACGGTCCCCCGCCCGGAGATTTTCAACCGCGCAGAGACGGCCCATGGCCATAATCACCCGGGTGCCGGTAGCGAAAGCGGGTGTGGGTTTTGACAGAAACGGTGTCAGAGAAGCCTTTATGTTCAACTTCACGATCCGCCAGGTCACACCGGCTGCGAGTGGTGATGCGGTGGTGAAAAGCGTGGCGCACGCGGTACCCGTCTCATCAGTTGCTGTCAGCACGATCAGTTCGCACAGGTCATTTGTACTGGTCATCAATGTCACAGCGCCGGAGGCACGCAGGCGCGTGCCGCGCGCTTCGCCGCGAATTATCTGCAACTGATCAGGACCAGTACCTGCAATACGGATGCTGCGGGCAGCGGCGCCCTGGATAAGGGCATAACAATCATCGGGCAGCAGATCGGCAACGGCACCCAGCCCGTCGCCCTCATTCACCCCTGCGACAGCGATAAAATCCGCGCCGTCCAGAACGTCGATATCATATGTCTGCCACATGGCCGGCCTTTCTTATGACCCTCTGCGCACAGTCTCCCGTAAAAGGGTCAACAAAAGGTTTGTGTGGTTAACAGCGCCGCTGTGACTGGAAACCCGGGTGGGGGTGTGCCAGGACTTGGTGCAACATGACGGAGGAAAAAATATGGATCTTGGGATCAGAGGAAAACGCGCACTGGTCTGTGCGTCGTCAAAAGGGCTGGGGCGCGGATGTGCGGAGGCGCTGGCAGAGGCCGGGGTCGATCTGGTCATGAACGCGCGCGGTACAGAAGCGCTCGAGACCGCCGCCGAGGAAATCCGCACTGCCACCGGTGTCTCCGTGACAACGGTCGCGGCGGATGTCACCACCGCCGAGGGCCAGCAGGCCGTTATCAGCGCGGTAGGAGAGGCCGATATTCTGGTAAACAATGCCGGTGGTCCGCCGCCCGGCAGCTGGCAGGACTGGGATCGCGATGATTTCATCAAGGCACTGGACGCCAACATGCTGGCCCCGATCGCGCTGATCAAAGCGCTGGTACCGGGCATGATGGACCGGGGCTGGGGACGGGTGATCAACATCACGTCGCAGTCGGTCAAGGCGCCGATCCCGGTGCTGGGTCTGTCGAACGCTGCGCGCACCGGTCTGACCGGTTACGTTGCCGGAACCAGCCGCCAGGTCGCGGGAAAAGGCGTCACGATCAACAATCTTCTGCCGGGCATTCATGCCACCGACCGGGCCGATGCGCTGGATGGTGCTGTCGTCAAAGCCCAGGGCATTACCCTGGATGAGGCACGCGCGAACCGTGCGGCGAATATCCCTGCGGGGCGGTACGGTACGCGTCACGAATTCGGTGCCGCCTGCGCTTTCTTATGCTCTGTACATGCGGGCTTTATTGTCGGCCAGAACCTCTTGCTGGACGGTGGCGCCACCAACGCCACCATCTGACGCGACGGTGACCGGAAAAATCCTGCTCAAAGACCAGCTTTTCAACGCAGAAACGGTGGGACAACTGGCGCAGGAGTACGCCGCTGCCCTGCCGTTTTTTGAGGCTGAGCGCTTTCAGCGCGACGCCCTTGCAGGTTTTGCGGAGCGCGAGCTTATGGCGCGGCTCGACTGGCTCGCAGATTGCGTTGAGGCGCAGCTGTCAACGAACTTTCCGGAAATGGCGGAGCAACTGGAAGCGGCGCTGCCCCCACAGCTTGACCCTGCGCTGAAAGACGATGATTTCGGGCAGTTCATTCACGCAGTTCCGGGCATTCTGGCTGTGCGGCACGGGCTTGAGAAGTGCCGCGCCAGGGCCATGAAGCTGATTTACGCGACCACGCAACGGTTTTCGATGGAGTTTTACATCCGTCCCTTTCTCAACCGCTGGCCTGCAGAGACGCTCGCCGCACTTGCGGTCTGGGCGGAGGACGACAACTACCATGTGCGCCGGCTCGTGAGCGAGGGAACGCGGCCGAAGCTGCCCTGGGCCCGCGCCGTTTCCCTGAGCCCAGGACAGACGCTGCCGCTGCTTGACCGGCTGTCGGCGGATCCCGCGCGGTTCGTCACCCGTTCGGTGGCCAACCATCTGAATGACCTGAGCAAAACGGATGCGGACCTGGTCGTTGCCCGTCTTGAAGCATGGGCAGAAGCCGCAGATCAGGACCCCCGGGAGCTGGCCTGGATGACCCGCCATGCGCTGCGCACCGCAGTGAAGTCAGGCCATCCCGGTGCGTTGCTGGCGCTTGGTTACAGGCAGGAGGCCCCGGCGGCTGTGATACTTTCCCTGGGCGCGGCCACCGTCCGCATCGGCGATGCCCTCGTATTTTCCTGCGAGATCGCGGTAACGGATGAAATGCCGGTTCTGGTGGACTACCGGATCAGCTTTCACCGGCCTTCGGGCAGAGCGTCGCAGAAGGTGTTCAAGCTCAGACAGGGAATTGCGCGTCCCGGGCACCCTTTCA
>CBDUCB010000345.1:0-2929 GCA_965365545.1 uncultured Roseobacter sp.
GGTTCTGAAACCTGAATTAACGCGGGATCAGCTGAGTGCTTCTGCCGTGTCTGACGATTTCGCGATCGCCTTTTTAACCTTCAGCGCGCTGGCCGACAGATCGCCGTCTTTGGCTTTCTCAAGGAACTTGTCCAGACCACCACGGTGATCCACGGTGCGAAGTGCGGCCGCGGAGATGCGGAATTTGAACGCACGGCCCAGTGCTTCGGACTGCAGGGTCACGTCGTTCAGGTTCGGCAGAAAGCGACGGCGTGTTTTGTTATTGGCGTGGCTGACATTGTTGCCAGTCATCGGGCCTTTTCCGGTCAGTTCGCATACGCGCGACATGGTGTCATCCTTTGTTCACTGGTCGTCCCGGCGGTCCGGTCAACGACAAAAGGGGGCGGCCCTGAGACCACGCCCCGGAAATTCGTTTGCTGGCTTTAGTGGGAATCGCGCAAAGCGTCAACCCGGAGGCTGTGCGATTTCATCACTTTGCTTCCCGCCTCACACCCAGTTCTGACAGAAACACCGAGGCGGCGGCACCGGGCGCCATGTCACCGGACGCAACCTTTTCGGCAAATTCAGCCAGTGCGGCGCGGGCCTCAGGTGTTTCCAGCTGTGCGAGGACTGCGTTTCTGACTTCCTGATGGAACCAGTATCGCGCCTGAGCTTTGCGCGTTCTCTCCCAGAAACCGTTGTCACGGCGCCAGTCTGTAAGTTCGTTAAGGTCCTGCCACACCCTTTCCAGACCGTGCTCTTCAAGGGCCGAAACCATCACAGCGCGGGGAAACCCGTCAGGATCCTGCGGACGTTTGCGCAGGAGCCGGAGTGCGCCCGCATAATCGGCACAGGTGCGCTGTGCGGCGGATTTCAGATCTCCGTCTGCCTTGTTAACAACGATCATATCCGCGATTTCCATGATGCCGCGTTTGACGCCCTGCAGCTCATCGCCACCCGCCGGCGCCAGTAACAGCAAAAAGACGTCCGACATTTCCGCCACAACGGTCTCGGACTGGCCCACGCCCACCGTTTCGATCAGCACCACATCAAACCCGGCCGCTTCGCACAGGGCCACCGCCTCGCGGGACCGGCGGGATGTGTCTGACTGGGAGAGGGCCGGATAAATGCCGCGGGTTCCCGCGCGAGGCGGTCCATGCGTGTCTTGTCCCCCAGAATTGAGCCCCCGGAGCGGGTCGATGACGGATCAACTGCCAGCACCGCGACCTTCAGCCCCTTGCCCGTGAGCATCATCCCGAAGCTCTCGATAAAAGTTGATTTCCCTACGCCGGGCGTGCCCGACAGCCCGATCCGCAAGGCCTCGCGGTCTTTGGGCAGCGTCTCCAGAAGTTCGACCGCCTGCGCGCGGTGATCGGCGCGTGCACTCTCGACAAGCGTGATGGCACGCGCCAGCGCGCGCCGCTCTCCGGCTGCCGTGCGTCGTGCAAGTTCCGCGATGTCCATCTGGTCTGAGCCCCGGCATGTATCCGGACGTTTTCCGGCAGTCCCCGCGAAATGTCCAGAGCCTCGCCCCTCCGGGTTTTTCGCGTTAAGCAGGGCCATGTCCGCTGACCTGCCCATTGATGCGATCCTGCCTGACGTGACCCGTGTGCTCGCGCGCGACGGTCGGGTCGTGCTGCAGGCGCCCCCCGGGGCGGGTAAAACGACGCGGGTGCCGCTGGCAATTCTGGCAGCCGGTATATCTTCGGGCCGCATTTTGATGCTTGAGCCGCGCAGGCTGGCCGCACGCGCCGCGGCAGAGCGCATGGCTCAGACCCTTGGCGAAAAGGTCGGCGGGACGGTCGGGTACCGTATGCGTGGCGCCTCAGCCGTGTCCCCGTCCACCCGGATTGAAGTGATCACAGAGGGCATTCTGACCCGGATGATCCAGGATCAACCGGACCTGCCCGGCGTCGGGGTCGTGATATTCGACGAATTCCACGAAAGATCGCTCAACGCCGATCTCGGGCTTGCGCTTTGTCAGGAGACGGCCACTGCCTTCCGCGACGATCTGAAACTAGTGGTCATGTCAGCGACCCTTGATGCGGAGCCAGTCGCGGGCCTTCTGGGCGCGGAAGTTCTCACCTCTGAAGGCCGCAGTTTTGATGTGGAACAGCGGTTTCTCGACCGGCCACGCGGGAAAAATAAGCGGCTCGAAGACGCCACAGCAAATCTGGTGCTGTCTGCGCTGGAGGCTTCGCCCGGCAGTGCACGGGTCTTTCTGCCCGGCGAGGGTGAAATCCGCCGCACCGAAGCGCTGCTGAGAGCGCAGCTGCCGGCCGGGGTCACGCTGCATCCGCTGTACGGGGCGATGAAATTTGCAGATCAGCGCGCGGCCATCCGCCCTGCAGAGACCGGACGAAAGGTTGTGCTCGCCACGGCCATCGCCGAGACCTCTCTGACCATAGAGGGCATCCGGATCGTTGTGGACGCCGGGCTGTCGCGCCGGTCCGAATTTGACCCCACCTCCGGCATGTCGCGCCTGATCACCACCCGCGTCACCCGTGCCGAGGCGACACAGCGTGCCGGGCGCGCAGGCCGGATGGCGCCTGGCGTCTGCTACCGGCTCTGGACGCGCGGCGAGGATGGCGCGCTTGCGGCTTTCCCGCCTGCGGAGATCGAAGCGGGCGATCTGACCGGCTTTGCGCTTGAGCTGGCGCTCTGGGGCGCACGGGCCGAAGAGATGGCTTTTGTCACGCCGCCGCATGAGGGCCGGTTGCTTGAGGCACGCAGCGTTCTGAATATGCTGGGCGCGCTCGATGCGCGCGGGCTGATCACCGGTCACGGACGGACGCTTGCCGGATTGCCGTTGCATCCGCGTCTGGCACATATGGTTTCGCTCGGCGGGCCTGACGCACCGCTGCTGGCGGCTTTGCTGGCCGGGCGCGACATTCTCCGGGGCGCGCCTGCTGATCTCTCCCGCCGGCTTCTGGCGGGGAAAAACCCGCGG
>CBDUCB010000346.1:0-2898 GCA_965365545.1 uncultured Roseobacter sp.
GGGCAGACCGCGACCGTCGGGCAGCACATCCACATCCCAGGCGTCAATCTCTTCGTCAAGCGCGGTCCGGCCGAGGCCGTATCCGGCACCCGGTTGCGGGGCAGGTGCCGTCAGGGAAAGCCCGCCTGTCCCGCCTTCTGCCGCGGCGGCCTGAATTTCTCCGACCCTCGCCTCAAGGGCTGTGGCACGGGCAGTTTCGGCGTCCGCCTGCTCCCGGGCCGTCGCGGCGGCACCCGCGGCCTCGTCGATACGTGTTTCGATCTGCGCAATGCGACCCTGCAGAGCGGCGACTTCGGCGTCTTCGTAATTACGCGCGGAGAAGACGGCGACTGCCCCGAGCACAATTCCCGTGACACCCAGAGCGGGCAACAGAATTTCAGGAGACTTCGACATTTTCAGCAACCCCTTCTGCGTTCACATACCAGGTCTGGATGCAGTTGTTGTGATAAACTGAGTTCTCTCCGCGTTGCTCGCGCAGCTGCGTTTTGGTTGGCTGTACATATCCGGTCTCATCCATTGCGCGCGACTGAAGAAGCATCTCTTCGCCCGACCAGGTCGTATCAAGGTAGAAACGTGTGAGAGCCTTGCTGTCGCCCTGCTTGCCTAATCGCGCTGTTTCCCATGACATGCCGCCGTCTTTGGAGACATCAACGCGTGTGATCTGTCCGTGTCCTGACCAGGCCAGACCCGAGATGACCATCGGCCCGTGCCCGTGTCCGATCGGCGATTGCGGGCTGGGTGATGTGATCACCGATTTGGCGTCCATCACCCAGGTCCATTTGCGGGCGGTACCATCTTCGTAGACATCGGTGTATTTCGACGTCTCTTCACGGCTGCCCACGGCCATATCGGTCACCTCTATGCGGCGCAGCCATTTGACCCACATGTTGCCTTCCCAGCCGGGTACAACCAGCCTTACCGGGTATCCGTGCTCCATGCGCAGGGCCTCGCCGTTCGCTTTGAAGGCGACCAGAACGTCATCCAGCGCCTTTTCCATCGGAATTGACCTGCCGTTAGAGGATGCATCCGCGCCCTCGACATAAACCCATTTGTCCGCAAGATCGCCCGCGGCCCCGAGCCCTGCCTCGTTCAGCAATGTGCGCAGGGGAACGCCGGTGTATTCCATGTTGTGGATCATCCCGTGCGTGAACTGCACACCGTTGAGCTGGGCCCCTGCCCATTCCATACCGGTGTTTGCCGCGCACTCACAAAAGTACACGTGGTTTTCACGCGGGAACCTCTCGATGTCGCTGTAATCAAAAACCAGCGGAGTATCGACGAGACCGTTGATCATCAGCCGGTAGTCCTGCTTGCTCAGCTCGATTGCCCCCGAATGATGCCGCTCAAAGGCACAGCCCTGTGGGGTGATCGTGCCGTCGAGTGCATGAATCGGGGTGAAGTTAATCGATGAGATCGGGGACGCCGTCAGCCACTCCACATTGCGTCGTACCACGTCTTCCTCAAACCGGATCGGCAGGCCATAGGGCGTTTCATCAACACCCGCGCCGGTGTAGATCGCCCAGTCCTGGGTCTCGGTGATCAGCGGGTCCGCGCCGTTGGCACCCGCAGCACCAGCCAGCCCTCCGGCGGCCATTGCGGCACTGCCCCTCAGGAAAGCGCGTCTGGATGTATTGGTCAGCTTACGGTTCATGCTCCAGGATCTCCTTTCTCAGATTCCGGTCACTTCGACGCTGTTGTTAGGCCCGACCACAACAGTTCCGAGCTTGCGGATATGGCTTTCCACAACGTCCCATATCTGTGGACCTTCGGTATCTTCATTGACCGACGCCCAGCCCGAGACGACATAGGCGCGTTGCGGATCAATTGCCTCACCGGTGGAGAGCAGCGTCATATTGCTGATACGTTCACCCTGTGGCTTGCTCACATCAATGCTGTAGCCAAGTCCACCGGTTCGCACCATGTCACCTCCCTGCTGGTAATAGGGATCGGGATTGAAGATATTATCGGCGACGTCTTCGAGAATGACCTTGAGGAATTCACCCGTCATCTCGCTGCGGTAGGCTTTGCCGTACGACATGGAGGTCACGTTCCAGATATCTTCTCTGGTGATCTCCTGTCCCGGGATAAGCGAGGGCCCCCAGCGCACACCGGGGCTCAGTGCGATCTCCGCATCCCGCTCCGAGAGCAGCGCATCACAGATCAGGTCATCCCAGCTGCCGTTAAAATTGCCCCGGCGGTAGAGAAGGCTGTCTGTTTTGCCGATCACTTCCGACATCTCCGCCTCATAAGGCGCACGCTGCTCAGCAATGAGCGATGCGATCCCGGCATCGGGTTCGATGACATCCGAGAAGACAGGGATCAGTTTCGAGCGGTAGCCCATCATGCGCCCGTCCCGGATATCGAGATCAAGACGGGTCACGAATTTGCCGTTCGACCCGGACGGCAGGATGATTGTGTTTCCGACCACGACAGGTTCGGGCAGAGCGTCATGGGTGTGCCCGGAGAGGATCACGTCAATGCCGGGCACGATGCCGGCCATCTTCTTATCCACATCAAACCCGTTATGGCTTAGCACGACAACGCATTCTGCGCCGGCGGCACGGACCTCATCGACCATGGCGGCCATGTTTTCGTCGCGGATGCCAAAGGAGTATTCCGGAAACATCCACCCCGGATTGGCGATCGGCATATAGGGGAAGGCCTGCCCGATCACGGCGATCTTTGTCCCACCCCGCTCGAACATCTTATAAGGCTTGAAAAGCTCTGCGGGCTCGTCCCATTCGGCATCGAAAATGTTCTGCCCCAGGGCTGCAAAGGGCAGGCTTTCGACGATCTCCGTTACCCGCTCACTGCCGAGCGTGAATTCCCAGTGGAAGGTCATCGCGTCAGGGCGCAGAGCGTTCATCACATTGACCATGTCCTGACCGGCGGTCTGAT
>CBDUCB010000347.1:0-2890 GCA_965365545.1 uncultured Roseobacter sp.
GGCCTGCCGCAAGCTGGGACGTAAAGTGCTGGCGATCGTGGCGACGGAGGAGGGGGACCGCACCCTTGCTGACCTCGAAGAGCGGTTTCACGAGAACACCATGCGGCGCGACCTGACCGGATTTGAAGAGCTTCTGTCGATCGGACTGCTGGCGCAGAGCCTGCAGGAAATGACCCAGTCCGAGATCGCCGAACGGCTTGGCACCGCACAGGGGGATGTGTCGCTGGGCCTTGCCTGTCTGGAGCTGCGCGAGGCCATTGAGGAGCAGGTTGATATCGCCACCACGCCCAAGCGGCAGTACCGTTCGATCATCCCCAAACTGAAGCGCGGAGAGCGGCTGAAACCGCTGTTGCCTGAGGTGCTGACCGGCGATGCGCCACAACGTTTTGACGTGCGCGGCATTCCGATGACTGCGCGCAAAGGCGAGGGCGGCTATGCCATACGGATGAAGAATGCGAAGGTGGCGGATGCCGATCTTGAAGCGATGCTGGTTGATATCGCCAAGGTCGTAATGAAATACCAGATCAGGAAAAAGTAAGGTAATACAGTATCTTAATGATGTTTTGAGGGGCAGGGGGCGGATCATCTCCGGAACCTGACAGCATTTGGCGCGTTATCTCACGAACAGAACCCGGGCGCGCGCGAAGCAGAACTGCGGGGGCCACATTTCTCACACAGGAGACCACCATGAGCCTCGCCGATACTCTGGCCATCGACAGCCAGTCCACCCGCGCCAAAATCCTCGAAAAAGTGAACCCTGACGATTTTCGCTGGGCGGTGCCGATCATGCGCGCGGGCTATGCCGGGCGCGCACTGGTCTATACGGTGGTGGCCGGATTTTCACTCTGGTCAATCGCGTCGGGCGGCGAGGCCGAAGGCACGCAATCCGTGATGGAGCGGCTCAGCGGGGATGGCTGGTTTGTGGTCGTGCTGATCGCTCTGGGCATGGCCTGTTATGCCGCCTGGAGACTGATTGACTGCATCTGGGACCTCGAAGCTTACGGCACGGACGGCAAGGGTCTGATCGCCCGCGCAGGTATGCTTGTCACCGGTCTCGTTCACTTAGGCATTGGTATTCTGGCCCTCACAACGCTTGGGGCATCGTCGGGCGGGTCCGGCGGCACGCAAGGTGTGATCGGTAAAATCATGGCCACGCCGGGCGGTATCTGGGCGATCGGGGTCGCCGGCGTTCTTACCATGTGCGCCGCCGTTTATTACGTGCACAAGGCAGTCACCGAAGGATATCGCGAAGACCTGGCTGCCAATCATTTCACCCGCAACTGGAACGAAGTGCTCAAGGTTGGCGTGCTGGGGCAGGGGGTTGTTGTGGGTATCCTGGGTCTGCTGCTGGTTTATGCCGCACTGCAGACAGATCCCGGTCAGGCGGGTGGTCTGGGTGCCGCGTTCGAATGGCTGCGCGAGAAATCCTATGGCACGGTTCTTGTGACGATCCTGTGTACCGGGCTTCTGGCCTTTGCGGTCTTTTGCATGGTGAATGCGCTTTACCGGATCGTGCCGAAGGCGGCTGACGGCGAGACGAAAAACCTGGCGGCGGCGCTGAAATCTGACGATGAGGACGGCCGCTGATCAGCGGTCGGCCTCGCGCCACACCCCCACAGTGATGAGCGTAAACCACGCGGTCGCGGCGATGCCGAGGCCGCGTTCCCATGCGCCGTCCCAGCCCGTGGGCATAAAGAAAAAGACCGGGGCCGCAACCCACCAGAAGATCCCGAAAACCACCGAGAGGCGGGCATAGCTTTCTCCCCAGTGGCGCACCCCGTCGCGCAGCGCAAAAGGTGCGATCCCGATCAGAAGCGCCAGGCCGTAGACGAGGTAGATATGGATCACCACGCCGTCGCTGTCGTTGTCGCCGTATTCATTGCGCGCACCGATCACGATGGTAAGGGCGGCGACGATGGCGACGGCGAAGAGACCGGTTGTCCAGCGTGTCCCGCCGGGGTGCAGGTTGGCAAGCGCCATGCTGAGCGCCATGAGGCCTGCGGCGTACCCGTAAAACCCCAGATCCTGAATGATTTCATAGCGTCCCGCGCCCAGATCGCTGATCGTGTCGGCCATCGGATCGTGGCCGGGAACGATGATGCTGCCGGCGACATTGGCGAGGATGATGGCAGCATACCCGGCGAATGAAAGCACCGCACAGCAGCGCAGGAAAAAGCGGTCATAAGGAGGGTAGGGGGAAGTCATAATGGTCTCTGTATCCTGAGTTAGAGAAGAAAAACCCGGCGCCCTGCAGTGCAGGGGCCGGGTCAGCCGGTCAGGTCGGACGCAGCATGTTCAGGCGGTCTCGGCTTCGCCAAGATTGTCGGCTTTGACCGCGTCGCGCTCGCCCATCGGCAGGTCCTGGCCAACCGTTGTGTCATGGCGGGTCTGTGCTTCGGATTCTGCATTGAGCTCAGCGCCCAGCAGCACGATGAAAGCGGAAATCCAGAACCACATGAGCAGGATCACGACACCACCCAGCGTGCCGAAGGTTTCGTTATAAGACGCGAAATTGCCCACGTAGAAGGCAAAGCCTGCGGAGGCCACAACCCAAAGAACACAAGCGACGAGTGCCCCCGGAGAGACCCAGGCGAACTCCGGATTGTCGCGCGACGGACCATAACGGTAAATTACTGCAAGCCCGGCGGTCGCCATCGCAAAGAGAAGCAGATAGGCAATGATCGAACCGAGGGTTTCGACGACAACGCCGGCACTGAGCGCGCCCGTGACGGCAGGCACCGCCATGGTCACGGCGAGACCGATGCAGATGCCCAGAATAATGAAAAGTGTCAGGCCCAGACGGGTGATCAGCTTTTTGAAAAAGCCGCGGGTTTCTTCCTCGTCATAGGCGGCATTCAGCCCCTGTACCAGGCTCGATGTGCCCTTGGAG
>CBDUCB010000348.1:0-2880 GCA_965365545.1 uncultured Roseobacter sp.
AGGCAACTGTTTTTGGTACAGTGTACCGTAGGTTCGAATCCTACCATCCCAGCCACCACCCTCTAAGTCATTGATATAATGCAGAAAAACGGATTTTCTGCGGGCAATTCCGGCCATTTCAGGGGTGTCATTTTACCCCAGACCGACAGATCTTCGAAATTCCGCCCGTTTCGCTGAAAAGTCTGGAATCGCCATTTCCGCGGTAGCAGTTTGGTCGGTTTGGATGGTGAGACCATCGCTGTTCTTGAGGTCGTGATCGGAAGGTTGCAAATCTGCACGCCGATGTATCTGGCGGCTAGATTATTGATGCAAGAATGGGTTTAGATACAGTGACTTACAGCGTCGCGAAGGCGTCGCGCTGCTCTGTCCAGATCGGCGGGAAAGCATGCCGCTTCAGCCAGTCTGATGTCATGCCGACGGGCTGCCTGCCTTCGCGGATGGCTCTGATGATGTCAGGCGCGAGGAAGGCCAGTTCAATCAGCTGCTGAACCCGACGTTTCGAGACGCCTTCGGTTTCCGCGATCTCGGCAAAGGTTTCGCCCGACCGAACCAGATCGAAGTATCGATGAGCACGGGCAACGTTGCGCAAGAGCGTGGCATCGATTTCCGGCTGCGCGTCGCCAATGATGAGCCTGGTTTCCACACCCCGCTTGCGCTGTTGGAACGGGGATCTGAAAGTCAGCACGTCTTCGTCGATGCGCGCGTGATCCACATCGATGACAAACGCAAGATGCTCTCCCGAGAGCGCGACACAGATTTCACCCGGCGTGATGTCGATGCGCTCGATCAGGTTCAAACAGAGACGCCTCATATCTGTGTCTGTCGCAGCATCTCCTGTGGCCAAGCGGGACAAACGGATTCCGATCGTAGCGGTGTCATCTGCGGTCGCGTCACACAAGATGTTTGCGCGCACCTCTGGTTGATTTAGATGTCGTCGGACCAGATCCGCCACTTTGTCTTCCAGCTCCGGCGCAGGCAACCGCCATCCCGATGGATCACGTGGTGCCGTTCCGCGCACCAGCCGATGGGACACATAGTATCTGAGCTTGCGACCTTTGGCGGTTTTCGAATGGCTGGGCGTCAGGCGATCCCCGGTCTGATCGACGATCTTGCCGGCCAGGGGCGAGGCAGATGCTCTTGCACCCTTCCGGTTCCGCCTCGTGAAGGTTCGATCTTTCGCTGCATCAGATCGAAGCTGCTCCTGGATGCTGTCCCAGACCTCAGGTTCAATCAGCGGCGGGTGCTGCCCGGGATAGACTTTCGCGTGATGCCGGATGCGGCCGGCATAGACCGGGTTGGTCAGGATGTAATGGATGTGGCCGTAGCTAAATTGCGCACCGCCTTTTACCCTGCCCGAGATCAGTGTTCTGACAGGGGTCTTCAGACCGAGGGCATCGACAGCTTCTTTAACAACGCGTGTGTTCCGGTGTTTGAGATACAGGTCATAAATCCTGCGGATCACCTCGGCATCCGACTCGGCGATCTTCAGGGACCGGCCGTCGGCGGCATAGCCCAGCGGCACCGTCGCGCCCATCCAGAGGCCTTTGCGCTTCGAGGCTGCGATCTTGTCGCGGATGCGCTCGGCAGTTACTTCCCTTTCGAACTGGGCAAACGACAGCAGCATGTTCAGCGTCAGCCGCCCCATGCTGGTGGCCGTGTTGAAGGACTGCGTGACTGAGACAAACGACGTGCCCGCTGCATCGAGCCGCTCGACCATTTTGGCAAAGTCCGCCAGCGAGCGGGTGAGACGGTCGATCTTGTAGACGAGGATCTGATCCACGGCACCCCGGTCGATGTCCGCCAGAAGGCGCTGCAAACCCGGGCGCTCCATGCTGCCGCCTGAGAGACCGCCATCGTCATAGCGCTCTGGCAACAGCACCCAGCCTTCCGCCTTCTGACTGGCGATGTAGGCAGCACAGGCCTCGTACTGGGCATCCAGCGAGTTGAACTCCTGCTCCAATCCATCCTCAGAGCTCTTGCGGGTGTAGATGGCGCAGCGGATCTTCTTCATGCGTCCGTCCCTGCCCTGCTGTTGAGGCCGAAGAACCGCGGGCCGGACCAGCTGGTGCCGGTGATCTGGAGCGCGATGGCCGACAGGGATTTGAAGTGGTCGCCGTTCATCGCGAACCCGTCTTCCCGGACCTCGACCTGGTATCGCCTGCCGTTCCATTCGCGGACCAACTGCGTACCGGATTTGATCGCCGGCGCCGTCGGTCTGACCTGCTTGCCGCCGGCAGCGGATTTCAGGGCGCGTTTCACCTCTGTGGTCAGACCACCGAAGGCCCGGCACTGCGCCTCCCAGATCAGCGCCTTGCGCATGAAGATCATCGACAGAAAGTGCGGCGGAGCGTCGCCAAACGCCGTCGCCCAGGCCACGCGCAGGGCCGCCCGGTCCATTTGACCGAGCGCGTCCCAGCGCGCAGCGATGTCCTCTTTGCCCGTCATCAGGCAGCGTCCGCCGGCTGTGCCGTGATGCGGTAGCTCAGTGGTTTCCCCTGCCCCTGTTTCTCGGCGGAGATCTCGAAACCCGCCTTGCGCAGGCCGGTCAATGCCGCCCGCGTCGTATGCGACTGCCAGCCGAGTTTTTCGCTGATCGTGGCCACATCCGCCCCGGCTTTCCGGGTCAGCAACTGGATGAGCTGCGCTTTCTTGGTTTTTGGTTTCGGTGATTTTGTCATCTGATCTTCTCCAATGCTTCAGACAGGTCGGAAGTGATCCTGCTACTGAGCAGAGCCCGGAAGCCCGGGCGGAGAAGGCGGCACACGGCGCCAGGTGCGTCGCGACACAGACAGTACCGCTCTGTTTGGCGTACAAGTCCAGTGGAATAATGGCCGTTTAACGTGGAAAAGCAGTCATCCGACAGAAATGCTCAGATGACCG
>CBDUCB010000349.1:0-2835 GCA_965365545.1 uncultured Roseobacter sp.
GTTTGAATACACTCTCGGCGCCAAAGAAGACGGGCCGATCAAGCCCGACGGCAAGCTGGTGATGAAGGTCATCACGGCCGACTGATCCCGTCACAGACGCGGTCAGCAGACCCGGGTCGCAGCGATGCGCCCGGGTCTTTTACGTTCAGGATTTCAGCCGGCGCTCGCGTGCGGCCAGCAGCTTCAGGCGCAGCGCGTTGAGCTGAATAAAGCCTGCTGCGTCCTTCTGGTCATAGGCACCGGCGTCATCTTCAAAGGTGACATGCGCCTCCGAGTAAAGCGACCGGTCAGACCAGCGTCCGACGGTGCGCACGTGACCTTTATAGAGTTTCAGACGCACAGTGCCCTGCACATGGGTCTGGCTGGCGTCGATGGCGGCCTGGAGCATCGTGCGCTCCGGGCTGAACCAGAAACCGTTGTAAATGAGTTCAGCATAGCGCGGCATCAGCTCGTCTTTGAGGTGCATAGCACCCCGGTCGAGGGTGATCGATTCAATTGCCCGGTGCGCTTCCAGCAGAAGCGTGCCACCGGGCGTTTCGTAGATTCCGCGTGATTTCATGCCCACAAAACGGCCCTCGACCAGATCAAGCCGTCCGCAGCCGTGTTTGCCGCCCAGCTCGTTTAGTTTTGTAAGGATCGTCGCGGGGCTCATGGCCTCGCCGTTAATGCTGACCGCGTCGCCTTTTTCAAAGCCGATCTCGACGTATTCGGGCGTATCCGGCGCGTCTTCGGGGCTGACAGTGCGCTGATAGACGTAATCGGGCGCATCGACGGCAGGGTCTTCGAGCACTTTGCCCTCGGAAGAGGTGTGCAGCAGGTTGGCGTCGACCGAAAAAGGTGCCTCGCCACGCTTGTCTTTTGCAATCGGGATCTGATTTTTCTCAGCGAAATCAATCAGCTTTGTCCGGCTGGTCAGATCCCATTCCCGCCAGGGCGCGATCACTTTGATCTCGGGGTTCAACGCATAGGCGGCAAGCTCGAAACGCACCTGATCGTTGCCTTTGCCGGTCGCGCCATGGGCCACGGCGTCCGCGCCGGTTTCGGCGGCGATCTCGACCAGACGTTTGGAAATCAGCGGGCGGGCGATAGAGGTCCCCAGCAGATAGAGCCCCTCATAGACCGCATTGGCGCGGAACATCGGAAAGACGAAATCGCGCACGAATTCCTCGCGCAGGTCCTCGATGTAGATGGCGCTCGCGCCCATCATCTCAGCCTTGGCGCGGGCGGGTTCGAGTTCTTCGCCCTGACCGAGATCGGCGGTAAAGGTCACGACCTCGCAGCCATATTCCGTCTGGAGCCATTTGAGGATGATTGATGTATCAAGACCGCCGGAGTAGGCGAGCACAACTTTTTTGGGCGCAGACATGAAAATCTTCCTTTTCGGTGTGTGACGCCGCCTACCGGTTTTCGCGGGCAGGGGCAAGATTGAAGCCATCGTTGACCCGGGGCGGGGCAGCACTTATCGACGAGGATGAACAAGGGCGCATCCGGATTGTGAGGACCATATGACAGAGGCTTTTCGCGCGCGCGCGGATGCGGCAACCGAGGCGATGCGCGCGGTATTTCCGGCCACCCCGCTGATGCGCAACGATCTGCTGTCGGCAAAATATGATGCGGACATCTGGCTTAAGCGCGAAGACCTGAGCCCGGTGCGCTCTTACAAACTGCGCGGCGCGTTCAATGCCATGCGCAAGGTCATTCCCGACCAGCAGATGTTCGTCTGTGCCAGTGCGGGAAACCACGCGCAGGGCGTTGCCTTCATGTGCCGTCATTTTGCGGTGCGCGGCGTGGTGTTTATGCCGGTGACGACACCGGAGCAAAAGATAATGAAGACGCGTATGTTTGGCGGCGAGTATGTCGAAGTGCGGCTGGTCGGTGATTATTTTGATCAGACCCTCGCCCAGGCGCAGGCATTCTGTACGCAGGAAAAAGCGCATTTTCTGTCGCCCTTCGATGATGAGGATGTGATTGAGGGACAGGCTTCCGTTGCCGTCGAAATCGAAAAACAGCTGGGCCGGTTACCCGACCGGATTGTGCTGCCCGTGGGCGGTGGTGGTCTGTCAGCGGGCACGCGCAGCTATTTCGGGGACGCGGTGGCCTATACGTTCGTCGAACCGTCGGGCGCCAAAAGCCTCGCGTCCGCTCTCGCAGAAGGAACGCCGGTGGATGTCTCGCCGATCAACAGTTTTGTTGACGGTGCGGCGGTCGCCAAACTCGGCGCGCGCACCTTTGAAAAGCTCAGCGATGTTGCGGCATCAGAGGTCATCCACCTGTCCGAAGACCGGATCTGTGGCACCATTGTCGAGATGCTTAATGTCGAGGGCATCGTGCTGGAGCCTGCCGGTGCGCTTGCGATTGAGGCGCTGGGCGAGATTGCTGAACTGATCCGGGGAAAAACCGTGGTTTGTGTGGCCTCGGGCGGTAACTTTGATTTTGAGCGGTTGCCCGAGGTAAAAGAGCGGGCGCAGCGCTATGCCGGGCTGAAGAAGTATTTCATCCTCCGGTTGCCGCAGCGGCCCGGTGCGCTGAAAGATTTTCTGCAGACGCTTGGCCCGCATGACAACATTACCCGGTTTGAATATATGAAGAAATCAGCGCGGAATTTCGGGTCGGTGCTGATCGGTATCGAGACCGACCACTCGCGGAATTTTGCCGAGATGTTCCGGCGCATCGAAGAGGCCGGGTTTACCTACACCGACATCACAAACGACGAAACCCTTGCGCAGTTTGTGATCTGACCGATGGAGCCGGGCGGTAAAATCGCGGTGATCACGGGCGGTGTCAGCGGCATCGGGGCGGCGCTTGCTGCGCAGATGATCGCCCGGGGGGCCCGGG
>CBDUCB010000350.1:0-2835 GCA_965365545.1 uncultured Roseobacter sp.
GTTCGGGCTCTGCACAACGAGGGCCGCCATGCCCTCACAATCCGTGACCGTGCGAAGCCGGCCCGTGGTCTTATCGCCTGCAAGAGTAATGACTTCGACAGCGCGGCCGCGGCAGTAGGTATCGAGTACCTCACGATATTGCGCCAGCAGGGTCGCGGCCACGCCAATCTTTGCGCGGCCGGTTTTCTGAACCGCCATCCAGGTGGCCTCGGCCAGCGCAGTCGCCCCGTCGTAATGTGAAGAGGTCACCACCGGCAGACCCGTTACCGCACTGATTTTTGTGGTAAAATCATTGAGCGCGCAAAGCAGGCCCTGGCTCATCTCCGGCTGATAGGGCGTGTAGGCTGTCAGAAACTCGCCGCGCGACGCGATGGTGTCGATCACGGCCGGAACGTGATGAGCATAGACGCCCGCACCCAGAAAGCAGGCGTATTCCAGACAATCGGTGTTCTCCTGCGCCCGGGCGCGCATCTCGCGCGCAAGCTCCCACTCGCTGAGCGCGGGCGGGATGTCCGGCAGGTCGCTCAGCCGGAATTCCGGCGGGATCTGGCGGAACAGAGCATCGGTGTCCGGGAGCCCCAGAGTTGCGAGCATCTCCGCGCGATCCTCATCACTCACGCCCTGCAGGACAGGATCCCACATCAGCGGCCCCTCCGGGCAGGCGGAGAAAAGGTGCGGCGTGCGCTCACGCGAACCCCTTTCCGTAGTCACAGAGCGCCCGGCCGATCAGCGGGCTGAAGGTGTCCTCCAGAAACGCGCTCACATCTGTCGCTTGCGGCAACCGGGCCAGTACCCCCGCGATTTCGGGTGCGGAAAACGGGCCGGAGAGGCCAGCCCCCGTGCGTCCGGTGATCAGCGTCACATCATCCCGGGATGCCAGTTTCTTCAATGCGTCGAGGTGTTCCTCCCCCGGGAGGCCTGCGGATTTAACAGTCTGATGCAACGCGCCGAATCTCACGCCTGCCTCGCGCGCGGCCGCATCACCGGAAAGCGCATAGCTGTGCACAGGTTCGGTCTGATAGAGGCTGAGAAACCCAAGCACGACGATGTCTTCGGGCCGGCCAGCGAGGGCCACCCCCATGCGCGGCGCAGAGATCGCACGGCGGGTCAGATCATCCAGCAGGCAGATCAGTTCCGCCTGCGCGGCGGCGAGGCTCATGGGCGCGGCGTTGGTCATGCCGCGATCCTGTGGGACAGCACGTCGCGTACGGATGCGATTACGCCGTCCTGCTGGCGCGAGGTCATGGCCGAGCCCGAGGGCAGGCAAGGCGTACGCAAAAAGAGCGCCGGGCCGACCGCACGGGTGTCGCTGTGCGGCTCAAAGGCCGCCCCCCGCAGGAGCGGCTGCATCTGCATCGGTTTCCACGCAGGCCGGGTTTCAATCCCGCTTGCCCGCAACGCCCGCATCAGCTGATAGGCATGGACCGGCACCTTATCGGGATCGACAGATATGACCGTCAGCCAGCGGTTGCCCCGCGTGCCCGGCAGTTCACTCTGGAAGGACACACCCGGAATATCACCCAGCCCGGCCACATAGCGCGTATGGATGTCCCGGCGCGCCGCGACGCGTTCTGCAAGGACCTCCAGCTGCCCGCGACCGATCCCGGCCAGCACGTTGGACATGCGGTAATTATAGGCAATCTCGGAGTGCTGATAGTGCTCTGCCGGATCCCGGCCCTGGGTCGCAAGCTTTTGAGCCCGCCGGATCAGCCCGGCGTCATCAGAGACGAGCGCACCGCCTCCCGAGGTAGTGATGATCTTGTTGCCGTTAAAGGAATAGACGCTCATCAGTCCGTGCGCACCAGAGGCGAGATTGCCGACAGAGGCACCAAGGCTCTCAGCTGCATCTTCGATCACCGGTACGTCGTATTTCCCGGCCAGTGCCATAATGGCCGCCATATCCGCAGGCTGGCCGTAAAGGTGCACGACCACAATGGCCCTGGGCAGCTGTCCGGCCTTTGCGTCACGCTCAAGCGCGCGGCCCAGAGCCTGAGGTGACATGTTCCAGCTGAGAGGTTCCGCATCGATCAGCACCGGGGTTGCGCGCTCGTAGAGCACCGGCTGTACCGTGGCGACAAAAGTGAGATCGGAGACGTAGACCCGGTCGCCGGGCCCGATATCAAGAACGCGCAGCGCCAGATGCAGCCCTGCCGTGCCGGACGAGACCGCCAGTGCATGGCTGCGGCCCGAGACCTTACAGAGCGCACGTTCGAATTCCACCAGATTAGAGCCTGCCGGAGCCAGGAAGTTCTCGTCGAAGGCAAGTTTCACATAACCCGCTTCGGTGTCGCCCATATGCGGCGGGGACAAAAAGAGGGTGCGTGTCAGGCTCAGGCGGTCAGCAAGGCCGGTCGGTCGGCCACCTTCATCGGTGAGCACGATGACGTCAATATTCTTGTCCTCAAGTTCCGCAATAAGCTCTTGCTTGCCTGTGCCTTCAGGCATGGTCACCGGCGGCGTGCCATGCAGCATGGACACATGGTCGTTCAGCGTCAGTCCCGCAATCAGGCCGCGCCGGATATCTCCGTCCGTCACGGTGCGCAGCACGCGCCCGGCATCGTCCACCACAATACACAGTTTTACACTGGCTTTTTCCAGCGCCGCGACCGCTGTCCGCAGGTGGAGATCATCCTCACGGCACCGAAAGTAAACGCCGTCATACGCGATATCATACCCAAGCTGCGGGACTTGAAATCATGTCTGTCCGCCTACGTGCGGGCATGCCCCATCGGCCTGATTGTCGGAATCACACCTGCCATCGGCGCGGACACGTCCGCGTTCGTGAGCTACGCCGAGGCCAAGCGCACCTCAAAACACCCCGAGCTGTTCGGTACC
>CBDUCB010000351.1:0-2792 GCA_965365545.1 uncultured Roseobacter sp.
TCTGCGGGACCGGCGCTCACAAACACTACCGCCGGCGCTGCAACGAGGGCAGACAGGGCGATGGCAGAAGTGCCGATCCTTAAGTATCTCAACATATTCAGTCCTTTTGCGCAGACGAATTCCGGGCGCGATAAGCTGGTTTGCACAAATGGTTAACGGAGTATTAAGGCCACAATTTGTCGCGAATCGCCGGAAGTTGACCAAACTGTGACGGCTCCGGCGCCCGCGAAGGTGCCTCGTAACCGGCGTTCAGACCTGCAGTCCCGGGAAGTGGTCAGCGTGCGAGACGCGCCGCCCGCCCGCCGCGCCGGCGGGTGATCTGACCGGCGCGTCCGGGCAGTTCAGCGATGATGGTCCGACGCGCTTCGACGCTCAGACGTGACCATTGCGTAATCTCGTCGATGCTGCGCAGACAGCCGGTGCAGAGCCGTGCCTCGGGGTGCACCACACAGATCCTGATGCAGGGGCTTTCGATCTCGTCACGTTTCCAGATGTCGTCGCTCATGCTCTGTCCTTGTTGCGGCGCAGCACGGCCATCCGGTCCAGCGCTCCCTGCAGAATATACGCGGCCGCCACGTGATCAATCACCTCGGCGCGACGTTTGCGCGACGTATCCGCCTCAAGCAGTGCCCGTTCAGCGGCCACCGTCGAAAGCCGCTCGTCCCAGAAGGTAAGCGGCATGTCGAACCCGTCGAGACGTTCGATGTTGCGTGCGAAAGCGCGTGTCGACTGGCAGCGCGGTCCTTCGGAGCCGTCCATATTGCGGGGCAGGCCCAGGACGAGCCCGCCGATGCGTCGTTCGTCGAGCACGATACGCAATGCGGCCGCGTCTTCGGTGAACTTGCGGCGGCGGATGGTTTCGAGGGGCGTCGCGACAGACAAAAACGTATCGGAAACCGCAACGCCGATTGTCACCGTGCCCAGATCAAGACCGGCGATCGCCCGCTGCGGGGGCAGGGCTGCCAGAAAGGCTTCGGTGTCGTCGAAAATCATTCCGCCACCTGCGCGCGTTGTCCTGCGCGCAGCAGAAGATCAAGCGCGCGGGTGTCGCCGGCAAAAACATCCGTTGCGTTTTCATAAACGGCAGCAGCCTGGGATGTCTGTCCCAGCACGCCGAGTGCCGTGATCAGCTGTGCCCAGTCTTCGACCGGTCCGCCTTCGGTGGCCAGCCGGTCAGACAGGCCGGAGACCATATTACCGATCATCTCCATACGTTCCGCCGGTGTCATGTCGCCTGCGGCTTCGATGTCGGACGCTGTCGGCCCGCGGCCGCCGCCGATTTCAGGCAGCTGGTAGTTCACCCCGGCGCGAAACGCCATTTCCTCGATCTGTGCCAGGACCGGCGGGATCCAGGGTGCGTCTTCCGGCCCCTCGCGCAGCAGCCCGTCCCAGATCCGGAAAGCCGTATCGGGTCGTCCGACCTGCGACATCATCAGGCCCATATAATAGCGCGCTGTACCGTTGCCCGGATCAAGGCTGAGAGCGGTCTGCAGCGCGGCCTCGGCCTCGGGCGAGACATAGCCGCCCGCCGAAAGCACCAGCATATCGGCCAGCCCCGCGTAATCCGTGGCCCCTGCAGCATCGCCCTTCAGGCGGATCACCTCGCGCTGTGCGTCGGCTGCTGCCGGGAAGTTGTTGAGGTTGGCCTCGTTCTGGGCCAGCAATATCTGTCCCTGCACATCGCCGGGCCGGTTTGCGACAGTCGCGCGCAGCTGTTCCACAAGTGCGATGTAGTCGGGGCTGGCATTGGCGGGCGTCTGCGGGCGCGGCAGACTGGCCTCTGCGACTTCCTGAGCGGGGCGGCTGGCGCGGCGTTCATCGGCCATGGCGATGCGGTCAGAAAGGGCCAGATCGCCGTATCCCGGTGCACCGAGCTGCGTATATATCGCGACACTGCCACCGATCAGCAGAACAGCAGCAACGGTTGCAACAATCTGCGGCGCGCCTTTTTTGTCATGATCGCCGGCCTGTTCCGCCTGAAGTGCCGCATCGGCAGCAAGGATGCGGCGCGAAACCTCGGCACGCACCCGTTCGGCATCTGCCTCGCTGACCACGCCGCGGGCGAGATCCTTGTCGACCTCGCGCAGCTGGTCACGATAAACGCGCAGATCATAGGCGGCTGCCGGTTCGGTACCCGCTCTGCGCGGCGCGCGCATCGCCAGCGTGATCAGCACTGCGACCACGGTCGCAAGCCCGCCTGCGACGATCCAGAATATCATGCCATCCCCTCTGTCATGGCTGCAGATGTAGCCGTCCTGGCGCCGGACCAAAAGGGGCAAATGGCCATGATGATGTGACACGTTGCTGCAATTGCGCCCGGTGTCGCAAACATGTCAGGATGTGACGCGCCGGGTCTTCAATTTTGCGTCGTTTCGCGCAGAACGGTGAGAACTGGTGCGCCGGCGCGAATCCGGCATGTTTTTTTCCCGGTCGGGGGTCTGAAAGATGAAACGCTATTCCGTCTTTGCTGTCGCGCGCGAGGCTGCACGGTATCACACCGGCTGGGAACGCGCCTGGCGTAAGGCCGAGCCGAAGAAAAAGTATGATGTCATCATCATCGGCGGCGGCGGGCACGGGCTGGCGACAGCTTACCATCTGGGCAAGCGTTTCGGGATCAAAAACGTGGCGATCCTTGAGAAAGGCTGGCTGGGTGGCGGCAACACGGGGCGCAACACCACGATCATCCGCAGCAATTACCTGCAGGATTCCTCGGCGGCGCTGTATGAGAAATCGCGCAGTCTTTATGAGACGATGAGCCAGGATCTGAACTACAACGTCATGTTCAGCCCGCG
>CBDUCB010000352.1:0-2767 GCA_965365545.1 uncultured Roseobacter sp.
CGCATCTGCCGGATCCGGGAGAGACGCTGGCGACGACCGGGCTGCGCCAGGGTCTGGGCGGTAAGGGTGCCAATATGTCGGTGGCGGCAGCCCGCGCGGCGGCGCGCGTTGTGCACATCGGTGCGGTCGGACCTGACGGGCGCTGGGCGGCGGAGCGGTTGCTGGAGTATGGTGTCGACACCCGCCATATCGCCCAGGTCGGCGAGGTGACCGGACACGCGAATATTTATGTAGATACCACCGGAGAGAATGTGATCGTCCTCTGCGCCGGTGCCAATCATGCCGTTCCTCAGCCAGAGATCGCAAAAGCTCTCAGCAGCGCAAATGCCGGGGATTTTTTCGTAACCCAGAATGAGACCAACGCCCAGGCAGAGGCGGCCAGGATGGCGCATGATCTCGGGCTCCGGGTTGTCTATGCAGCAGCGCCTTTTTCAGCGGACGCCGTGAGGGCGGTGATGCCGGTGCTTGATCTGCTGGTGCTGAATGCCGTTGAGGCAGAGCAGCTTTGCGCAGAAACAGGCTCTGATACGGGTGATTTGCCGGTGCAGGACATCGTGGTCACCCGTGGTGGTGAGGGGTGTATCTGGTATTCCGCAGTCGCCGCGCCACAGGTTTTTCCGGCCATACCGGTGACGCCGGTCGATACCACCGGGGCCGGTGATACTTTTACCGGGTATCTCATTGCGGGCCTTGATCGCGGCATGCCGATGGCACAGGCGATCGTGCTGGCGACCCGGGCCGGGGCGCTTATGGTCATGCGTCACGGCACCGCCGACGTTATCCCCGATCTCAAAGAGATCGAGGATTTTGCGTTTCGCTGATCAGCTGCCGGCAAAGGGCGCGTCCGCACCCCAGAGCTCTTTTACGCGCTCATCGCGCCCGCAGGCATTGCGGTACGCTTTATAGGCAGAGGACTGACGTTTGGGGCCAAAACGTGTGAGCACCAGCTTGTCGCCTTTGTAGTAATCCTGGTGGTAGTCCTCAGCGGGGTAAAATGTTCCGGCAGGCAGCACCGGCGTGATGATGGTCTGGCCCAGGACCTGCCCGGCGGCTGCAATCGCGCGTTCTGCGTCGCGCCTGGCGTCCGGTGTGTCGGCGAAAACAGCGGTCCGGTAGCTGTCGCCGCGGTCACAGAACTGCCCGCCGGCGTCTGTCGGATCGACCGAGCGCAGGAAGAGATCGAGAAGTTTTTCGCGTGTGACCACGGCAGGGTCAAACCGGATCTCCACCGCTTCATAGTGGCCGGTGCCGCCACCTGTGACCTCTTTGTACGTCGGGTTTGCTGTAGTGCCGCCGGTGTATCCCGACACCACTTCGCTGACGCCGGTGACGCGTTCGAAATCAGCCTCGACGCACCAGAAACACCCACCGGCAACCACCAGCGTCTCCTGCGTCTGCGCGTGTCCGGTTTTCGACTGAGCGAAAATCCCCAGCGCGATCATGCCGGCAAGAGCCACGGATTTTATCGTATAAAGTCTGAGCATATCATGTCTCCTTTGCATCGAGACTGCCGTGCGGGGCTGTCTGTGACAACTCACGCCGTTGCGAGGTCACGGCCAGGTGAACGCAGGTGAACGGTAGCCTTGCGCCGACGCGTATTCCGGGGTCAGTCTGAAACAATCGTGCCGGGGCAAACACCCTGCCGGACCGGTCACTGAAACAAAAGGAAGCTGAAATGCGCATCGCGATGTGGTCCGGCCCCCGCAATCTGAGCACGGCGATGATGTACAGTTTTGCCGCGCGCGGCGATTTCACCGTTATGGATGAGCCCTTTTACGCGCCCTACCTTGTGGCGTCAGGTGCGGATCATCCGATGCGCGACGAGATCCTGGCCGCGCATGAAAATGACCCGGACAAAGTGGCGCAGATCTGTGCCGCACCGGTGGCGACGCCTCACCTTTATATGAAACACATGCCGCATCATATGCTTGCCGGGTTTCCGCTGAATTGGGCACGTGAGTGTGTGAATGTGCATCTCATCCGCCATCCCGCACGCGTTATCGCAAGTTATGCGGCTAAACGCGAGCACCCGGGCCTCGAAGACATCGGCTATCTGCAGCAAAAGGCGCTTTATGACCGTCTGGGCGGAGTAGTCATAGACGGTACGGATATCCGGGCGGATCCTGAGGGCATGCTGCGTGCACTTTGTGAGGCGATCGGTCTGCCTTTTGATCCGGCTATGCTGCACTGGCAGACGGGGCCACGGGCGCAGGACGGTATCTGGGCCAGGCACTGGTACGGGGCTGTGCATCAGAGCACCGGTTTTGCCGGTGCGGAAGCGCCGTTACCGGAGCTGACCGGAGAAAACGCGGCGCTTTGTGAGGCGGCAATGCCCGCTTATCTGGCGATGAAAACGCAATCTTTAAAATAATCTGAAACTATCCCGGGACCGGTTTCGTGGCTGTTACATCAACACCAACAGGAGACCGAGATTATGAGAAATTCAGTTGCCACAATATTTGCCCTTTGTCTGACTGCCGGCGCCGCCGGCGCGGACGGTCATGCCGCCCCGATGGTCGATGCGATGAACCAGGACGTGTCCAACGGAATCGTCAGCGCTGAAAAGGTAATGGCGGGTGAAAACGGCTGGCTCGTCGTGCACCGCACAGATGCCGAAATGAAACCAGGCCCCGTTGTCGGGTATGCGCCGCTGCGCGCGGGTGCGAACACCGATGTGGCCGCGATCCTTCAGGAAGACGTGGCGAGCGGAGACATGCTGATGCTGATGGTACACTCCGAGGCAGGGGGCACCGCAACAGGCGTGTTT
>CBDUCB010000353.1:0-2751 GCA_965365545.1 uncultured Roseobacter sp.
GCCTTTGACGCGGGTCTTGAGGCGGGCGACGTGATCACCGCCATCGACGGCACGCCGATCTTTGCCTTTGACCAGCTCAAAGAAGCGGTCGAAGGCGGCGAGGGCGCACCGCTCGATCTGACCGTCTGGCGTGCAGGTGCCGCAGAAACGCTTGCGATGACCATGACACCGCGCCGCGTGGACGAACCGCAGCCCGACGGCGGGTTTGAGACCTACTGGCGGATCGGCATCGCGGGCGGCTTTGCCTTTTCACCCGCAACCACAACGCCCGGTGTCTTCGAGGCGCTTGGCCTCGGTGTGCAGCAGACCGCACGGATCATCACAAGCTCGCTCTCGGGCCTTGGTCATATGATCGCCGGCAGCATCAGCACCTGCAATCTCAGCGGCCCCATCGGCATTGCTCAGACATCCGGGGCGATGGCCAGCCAGGGCGCTGAATCCTTTATCTGGTTTATCGCCGTGCTCAGCACCGCCGTGGGCATGCTGAACCTCTTTCCCGTGCCGGCGCTCGACGGCGGGCATCTGGTGTTTTACGCCTATGAAGCCGTGTCCGGCAAACCACCCAGCGACGGTGCGCTGAAAGTGCTGATGACGCTGGGGCTTGCGATGGTGCTGACGTTGATGGTCTTTGCGCTCGGCAATGATATTTTCTGTCCGTGATGGCCGTTCTTTCTCAGCACCTGCTGAAAATGCCTCAGTTTTGCCACAATCGGACAAACTGACGCCGTAATCTGCGGGTATCTCCGGTTCTGTAAATGAACGGAGAGCCGACATGCAGGCAGTACACAACGGATATCGCGGACTCAGCCTCCTGATGGATCTGAACTGGGACCGCGTTCTTTACGTCAGCACCATTGTGCTGGCCCTCGCAGCGGGTGCATGGCTGGGAACAGTCATTCAGTGACCCTTTTGTGACAAGGCGCGCAGCTTTCGGGCTGCGCTCCGGATGTGACGCGAGGCGCGCATTTAGTTGTTCCGCATTTTCTGACCACATGGTTTTGACAAGACGGTGCTTTGCCGGTACTCAGATAAATATAATAATCTGAGGAACGGGGCAGAGCATGACACGGGGCATTTCGCGGGCGCGCAGCGCCTTCTTATCGGCTCACAGACCACTTGGCGCCGGCTTGCGTGCCGGCCTGTTTTCACTGGCATTATCAGGCGCCTGGATGGCTGCACCCCCTGCGGTGCTGGCCCAGCAGATCACAGTGAATTCCATTTCGGTGGAGGGCAATGCGCGCATCGGCAATGCCGCGATCATCTCGCGGGCGGGAATCGCCCCCGGTCAGACCCTGACCGCAGGTCAGCTGAACGCCGCCTATCAGCGCCTTGTGGACTCGGGGCTTTTCGAGAGTGTCGTCTTCACGCCGCGCGGATCATCCCTGCAGATCAGCGTCGTCGAACTGCCAACGATCAACCGGATCAATTTCGAGGGCAACCGGCGCATTGACGATGATGTGCTGGCAGCCGCGATTAACTCCAACGAACGCCGTGTCTTCAACCCCAGCCAGGTTGAGCGTGACGCCGCTCTGATTGCGGATGCCTACGCTAATGAAGGGCGTCTGGCGGCCCGGGTTACCCCACGGATCATCCGGCGCTCCGACAACCGCGTCGATCTCGTCTTTGAGATTTTCGAGGGCGACAATATTGAAATCGAACGCCTGAGCTTTACCGGCAACCGGGTCTTTTCAGACCGCAGGCTGCGCCGCGTGCTGGAAACCAAACAGGCCGGTCTGTTCCGGACCTTTGTGCGGCGCGACACGCTTGTGGCCGACCGGGTCGAATTCGACAAACAGGTGCTGCGTGATTTCTATCTGTCCCGCGGGTACGTCGATTTCCGCACACTCTCGGCCAATGCCGAACTGACTGAAGAGCGTGACGGCTATTTCCTCGTTTTCAATGTGCAGGAAGGCCAGCAGTTCCGCATCGGAGAGATTTCTGTCACCAGTGAAGTCAGCGACGCCGACCCCGACGTCTACCGCTCTATTGCCGCCATCAAAAACGGCGAGGTATATTCGCCGACACTTCTTGAAATCGATATTGCCCGAATGGAGCGCCAGGCGCTGCGGGACGGTGTAGATTTCCTGCGGGTCGAGCCGCGCGTTACCCGGGACGAGCGCAATCTCGAACTGGACGTCGAATATGTGCTGAGCCGCGGGCCGCGCGTTTTTGTCGAGCGGATCGATATCGAAGGCAACACCACCACGCTCGATCAGGTGATCCGGCGTCAGTTTACCAGTGTTGAGGGCGACCCCTTCAATCCGCGCGAAATCCGCGAGGCGGCCGAGCGAATCCGCGCGCTGGAATACTTCGAAACGGCTGAAGTGAATGCGCGTGAGGGCTCCAGCCCTGATCAGGTCGTGGTTGATGTGGATGTCGTCGAACAGCCGACAGGCTCGCTTACTTTCGGTGCGTCCTTCTCAAACAATGACGGTATCGGCTTTGCTATCCGTTTTGCTGAGCAGAACCTGCTGGGTCGGGGCCAGCGCCTCAGCCTGACCGTTTCTACGGCCGAGGAATCTCGCCGCTACGGCGTGAATTTTGTCGAACCGGCATTCCTCGGGCGCGATCTGGCGTTTGGTCTGCGGTTTGACATTGCCAAGACGGACAGCTCTTTCACCACATATGACACCGACCGTGTGATCTTTACGCCTTCGCTGACTTTCCCGGTAGGTGAAAACTCATCGTTGCAGCTCCGCTACAGCTATGAAGACAGCGAGATGCTCGCGCGTGACCCGGCCTCCAACGGTG
>CBDUCB010000354.1:0-2750 GCA_965365545.1 uncultured Roseobacter sp.
GCATGTTCGTGACGCCTCATTCCACGACGCACCTCTGCGTCTTTGATAGATCAACCTACCTCGCGATTGCGGCATTAGATGGGGCGGATTGTGAAAATTGTCCTCGTTTTTCAAAGGTTGCTCCCGAATGAAGGAAAGCTGTCCTTTGTCCGGCCACGCAGGGTGATGATTCACAAATTAAGGCTTGATTTCAGAGTGCTGGCGGAGCGACGGGGCGTTTTTTCTCCGCACCGGGCAGGTCGGGGATTCGCACATAGCGGCAGATTTATGGCACAAACGGGACAGTTTTCAGCGCGGGGCGCCAGGCCGGACAACCGCAGATTGCGCATCAAAGAACCCGGTGCGCGGGGGCACTTGCGGCACCGTTCGGCAGGGTGCGCGGCGGAAGGTCCCACAGCGGGACAGATTGAAAAACGACGCTTCCGGGTCGGTTTCTGTCATTGCAGTCCGCGCAGCGATTGATACCGTCGCCGGCAGAGACAGTGGCACCGCGGGCGGTGTCAGGGGAGATCAGGATGCGGTTTTCGGGGTTGCGCGTGTTGCGCGAAGGGCTGACAGGCAACAAAGGCTGGGCACCGCACTGGCGGGATCCTGAGCCGAAATCCGAATATGACGTGGTGATTATCGGTGGCGGCGGGCACGGTCTTTCCACTGCCTATTACCTCGCCAAAAACCACGGGATCACCAATGTCGCCGTGCTTGAAAAGGGCTACATTGGCGGCGGTAACGTGGGGCGGAACACCACGATCGTGCGCGCGAACTACTTCCTGCCGGGCAACTCAGAATTTTACAGCCATTCACTGAAACTCTGGGAAGGCATGGAGGAAGACCTCAACTACAACGTGATGCATTCGCAGCGTGGACTGATCAATCTTTTTCACTCAGACGGGCAGCGTGATGCCTTTGTGCGGCGCGGCAATTCGATGATCGCGCAGGGGGATGATGCCGTGTTGCTCGACCGGGAGGGCGTGCGCAAGCATCTGCCTTATCTGGATTTCGACAACGTGCGTTTCCCGATCTACGGCGGATTGCTGCACCCGCGCGGCGGCTCTGCGCGACATGACGCGGTGGCCTGGGGTTACGGGCGGGGCGCGGACCAGCGCGGTGTTGATCTGCTACAAAATTGCGAAGTTACGGGCATCGATATCGAAAACGGCAAAGTGCGGGGCGTGCAGACCTCGCGCGGACCGATCCGTGCCAAAAAGGTGGCGATTGTGGTCGCCGGGCGGTCAGGGCAGGTGGCCGCGATGGCCGGTATGCGTCTGCCCATCGAGAGCCACGTGCTGCAGGCCTTTGTCACCGAGGGGCTTAAACCGGTCATCGATCACGTGGTGAGCTTCGGTATGGGGCACTTTTACATCAGCCAGTCTGACAAGGGCGGGCTGGTCTTTGGCGGCGACATCGATTTCTACGCGTCCTACGCCCAACGCGGCAATCTGCCGATGAAAGAGCATGTGATGGAAGCCGGCATGACGCTGATGCCGATGATCGGCAAGGCAAAGGTACTGCGCTCCTGGGGCGGGATCATGGATATGACACCCGACGGCTCCCCGATCATCGATAAAACCGATACCGAAGGGCTCTTTATCGATTGTGGCTGGTGTTACGGGGGCTTTAAGGCGGTGCCGGGCTCAGGCTGGGCGCGGGCGCATCGGATGGCGACGGGCGAGCCACATGAAACAGCGCGCGGCTTCAGGCTCGACCGGTACCGGACCGGCCGGGGTATCATCGACGAAGAGGGCACCGGCTCTCAGCACAACCTGCACTGAGGAGACAGTCATGACCACAGGCGGGCTGAATATAGTTGTTCATCTGGAGGGCAGGGTATGCGGCTGACCTGTCCGGTCTGCGGCGAACGAGATCGCCGCGAATTTTATTACCAGGGGGCGGCCGTGGCCATGAGCCGTCCGGCACCTGATGCGGGTGCAGATGCCTGGGACAATTACGTGCATCTGCGCGAAAACCCTGCGGGTGAGACGCGCGACATGTGGCAGCACGACGGCGGCTGCGGTGCCTGGCTTGTCGTGACCCGCAACACTGTCACTCACGAGATCAGCGACGTGAACCTCGCCAGTGATCTTGCCGGAGAACGCGCATGAGGATCGAGGGGAAAGGGCTCATTGACCGCACGCGCACCGTCCGGTTTCAGTTCGACGAGATCGGGCACACGGCTTTCGAAGGCGACACGGTCGCCTCGGCGTTGCTGGCTGCCGGGCGCAAACTCGTGGCGCGTTCGTTTAAATATCACCGCCCGCGCGGCGTGCTGACCGCCGGGAGCGAGGAGCCAAATGCGCTGATCACGACCGGGCGCGGGGCGGCGTCAGAACCCAATGTGCGGGCGACCGTCCAGGAAGTCTTTGACGGGCTGGAGACGCGCAGTCAGAACGCATGGCCGTCGCTGAAGCTTGACGTAATGCAACTGAATGATCTGGTTCATCCCTTCCTGGGGGCGGGTTTCTATTACAAAACGTTCATGTGGCCACATGGATTCTGGGAAAAGCTTTACGAGCCGGTAATCCGGCGTGCGGCTGGTCTGGGTGGCCTGAGCGGCGCACACAATCAAGATAAATACGAGCGCGCATGGGCGTTTTGCGACCTGCTGATCATCGGTGCGGGGCCTGCGGGGCTTATGGCGGCTCTCGTTGCGGGGCGCGCCGGTGCGGATGTCATTCTGGCGGATGAAGACAGCCTGCCGGGCGGGCGGCTCAATGCGGAAACCCTGGCGGTCGACGGCATGGCGGGCAGTGACT
>CBDUCB010000355.1:0-2745 GCA_965365545.1 uncultured Roseobacter sp.
GGCCCGGGGCATGTGCTTGCCCCCGGGCTCTGACCTGCTTTATAGACTTCGCTGAAACTCTCTTCAGCGATGGAAGTACCAATGGCAGGCCACTCAAAATGGGCGAACATCCAGCACCGCAAGGGGCGTCAGGACGCCGTGCGCGCCAAGCTTTTTTCTAAATTCAGCAAAGAGATCACGGTCGCCGCCAAAATGGGCGACCCGGATCCGGACAAAAACCCGCGCCTGCGGCTTGCGATCAAAGAGGCCAAGGCCCAGTCCATGCCCAAGGACAATATCGAACGCGCGATCAAAAAGTCCCAGGCGGGCGAGGGCGATGATTACGAAGAAATCCGCTATGAGGGCTATGGCCCCAACGGGGTCGCAGTGATCGTCGAGGCAATGACCGACAACCGCAACCGCACTGCATCAACGGTGCGGTCCACCTTTACTAAAAACGGCGGTAACCTCGGCGAGACCGGATCGGTGGGGTTCATGTTCGACCGCAAAGGCGAAGTCACCTATCCCGCGGACGCCGGTGATGCGGATACCGTCATGATGGCAGCCATCGAGGCGGGTGCGGAGGATGTCGAAAGCTCGGAAGACGGACACGTCATCTGGTGCGCGGATACCGATCTGAACGAAGTGTCCGGCGCACTTGAGGCTGAACTGGGCGAAAGCGAAAGCACCAAGCTTGTGTGGCGACCCACGACGACCACCGAAATGGATCTTGAGGGCATGCAGAAGCTGATGAACCTGATCGATGCACTTGAGGACGATGATGACGTTCAGCGCGTCACGACCAATTTCGAGGCAAGCGATGAGGTGATGGCGCAGCTCTGATACGAGGTTCCGCCGTCTGACTGAAAACGCCGCCGCCCGGGTCACGGACGGCGGCGTTTTTTAAATTTGCCTCTGGTGCGGCCTCAGCGGGACTGCGAACAGGTGGCGTCAGATGTAATGTAAGACCAGGCGGTCTGCAGAATGCCGGCGGGCTTTGGTTCCTGCGGGGTGGTCAGCCGGTTCAGGCGGCGCATCAGATGCTTGAGATCTGTGAGTTTCTTGCGGGCTCCGCGGCCGCCGGCCTGGCTCTGGACTGTCAGAATTTTTTTCTGTGTGTGCAGCGCAGCTTCGATCAGCGCAATGTCCTGCGCTGTGAGATCCAGATTGTGTGTGTTGTCCAGCATCGAAGAAGACCCTTGTTACCTGCCCCACCATATGGGGATCACAAAGAGATACGCCAATCAGGTCTGATAAGTTTTACGTGAGTGCGATTTTTCTTCTCACAGTCTTGTGAGCGATTGTTGCAGATCACGTCCGGCTGCGGTTTTCAGAGCCCGCCAGAGCGGATCGAGCGCGCGCGCCATCAGCCTGTTGGTCTGCCAGTAAAGGGCAATGTCGAGCGGTGCGTCCGGAACCAGAGCCACCAGTCGCCCCGCGTCGATATGGCCGCGCACCAGCGATACCGGGTTCATGCCCCAGCCCAGCCCGCAGAGCGCTGCATCGACAAAAGCATGTGTCGAGGCCATGTGATGGGTGGGCGGTGACAGGCGGTCGCCTGTTACTTCGGTGATCCACCGGTGCTGCAGGCGGTCTTTGACGTTGAAAGCCATCATCGGTGCGCGCGCGAGGCTGTCGGCGGTCACACCATCGGCAAACCACTCTTTCATGAAGGCAGGGCTTGCGGTTGCAATATACCGGAACTGTCCCAGGGCGCTGCAATCGCAGCCGGGCACGGGTGTTGCGTGCCCGGTGATCGCGGCGCTGACCGATCCCTTGCGCAGCCAGTCCGCGGAGTGGTCCTGATCATCAATGACCAGATCGTATAGCAGCGGCGGCGCTGCCGCCAGTGCGGGAATGAGCCATGTGGCAAGGCTGTCGGCATTGACCGCAATGCGCAGGCGGGGCTGCGTGCCGGTGGTGTCCGGCGCCAGCCGTTCCAGCACCTGTGCTTCAAGCAGCGCCAGATCTTCGGCATGCTGTGCAAGCCGCGCGCCGGCGGCGGTGGGAACGCAGTGCTGTCCGCGTTCGATCAGAACGGTTCCCATACGCTCTTCCAGCGCTTTGATGCGCTGCGAGATAGCAGAGGCTGTGACGCCAAGCTGGCCCGCGGCCGCATCGAAACTGCCCTGCCGGACAATCGCTGCAAGGGCTGCAAGGTGGGCAGGATCCAGACGCATTAGCCAGCCTTAATCTGCATTCAGTATATTAAATTGATTAAGCTTCCGGCGGCCGCTAGTCAACGCCCAGACCTGTCACCTGAAAGTCCCGCACCTATGTTCATCGCCCTCATATCCGGATTTCTGCTCAGCCTGTCGCTGATCATTGCGATCGGGCCGCAGAACGCCTTTGTCCTGCGTCAGGGGCTGGTGCAGCGTCATGTGTTCTGGGTTTGCTTTGTCTGCGGGGTTTGTGATGCGATCCTGATTGTTGCCGGCGTTTACGGGTCCGGCAGCCTCGCCCGGACCGTGCCGTGGTTTGAGCCGGCGATGCGCTATGGCGGGGCCGCCTTCCTGGTTTTTTACGGATATCGCAGCGCGCTTTCCGCCTGGCGCGGGGGGCAGGCGCTGCACACCCGGAATGCAACCATCGGGCAGGGGCTGGCTCCCACGCTGCTGACGCTGCTCGCGATCACATGGCTGAACCCGCACGTCTATCTCGACACGGTCGTTCTGATCGGCTCGGTATCGGCGCAGTTCGCCGACCGGGCCATGTTCGGTGCCGGTGCGGTTATCGGCAGTTTCAGCTTTTTCTTTGCGCTGGGGT
>CBDUCB010000356.1:0-2704 GCA_965365545.1 uncultured Roseobacter sp.
GATCGGTCTTCATATCGAGGGATTTGGCGAGACCGGAGCCTGGCACCGTCTCGCGATCAAAGCAAAGGCCCTGGGCGTACCGCTTGTGGCGCTGAAAGCCGGTGCCTCGGAGCAGGCACAGGCAGCAACGGTGTCTCATACCGCCTCGATTGCGGGCAGTGACGTTGGAGCGGATGCATTGCTGCGCCATCTGGGTGTTCCCCGGCTGCGCGATCTGCCGTCGTTTCTGGAAGCGCTGAAGCTGTTGCATATGGTGGGGCCGTTGCGTTCGCCGGCGCTTGCTTCGATCAGTTGTTCCGGGGGCGAGGCAAGTCTGATGGCAGATGCGGTGGTCGGGCGGTCGGTCATATATCCGCCACTCACTGCCGGACAGAAAAAAGAACTTACCGCAGCGCTCGGACCCATGGTCGCTCTTTCGAACCCGCTGGACTACAACACCTATATCTGGGGTGACGCCACAAAAATGGCAGCTGCATGGCGTCCGATGGCATCACCTGACACGGGCCTTTTGCTGATTGTTCTGGACTATCCGCATACCGATCCCGGCGAGTGGCACAGCGCAACAGAAGCCGCGATTGCAGTCGCGGCAGACGGGGTCTGCCCGGTGGCTGTTGTCGCCACACTACCTGAACTGATGCCGTCTGATGTGGCGCGCGAGCTGGTGGCGGCTGGCGTCATCCCGCTTTATGGTATCCGGGAGGCGATTGCCGCGGCGGAGGCTGCGGCGGCTCTGCGCGCACCGGAGAAAGCACCCCCGTTGCCACCGGGGCCGGGGTGCACTGTCGCTACCCTTACCGAAGCAGAGGCCAAGGCGCTGCTGGCAGGATATGGTCTGCACGTGCCCGGATACGCCGGCGGACTTGCGGCGCATGAGATTGCCGACCGGGCCGGCGGGCTGTGCGCGCCGCTGGTTCTGAAGGCGGAAGGCATGGCGCATAAATCAGACAGCGGCGGTGTTGTGACCGGTCTGAGCCATGCAGAGCTGGCAGCCGCGGCGGACGGGATGCAGGCGCAGCGCTTTCTCGTGGAGGAAATGGTGACCGGGGCGGTTGCGGAACTGCTTATCGGCGTGGTGCGGGACCCGGCACACGGGTTCATCCTCTCAGTTGCTGCCGGGGGCGTGACAACCACGCTTCTCAACGACAGGGTTTCGCTTCTGGTACCGGCGCGGCGCGAGGCCGTCCGGGACGCCATCGCCACGCTGCGCTGCGCCCCGGTGCTGTGGGGGTACCGTGGCCGGCCCGCTGCAGATATGGAGGCGATCCTCGATGCGGTCATGGCGTTGCAGGACTGTGTGATTGCGCTGTCCGACCGCATCAGCGAAGCTGAGATCAACCCGCTGATCGCAACGCCACGGGATGCGGTTGCTGTTGATGCCCTCGTTGTTATGGGCCCGGCGGCGGAGTAACAGGAGAAAACCCATGGATCCGATCAGAACCGAAACCAGAGGAGCCGTATTCGAGGTGACGCTCGACCGGCCCAAAGCCAATGCTATCGATTTGCTGACATCGCGCCGCATGGGCGAGGTTTTTGCGGCATTCCGGGATGATCCTGATCTGAGGGTGGCGATCATCACCGGTGCCGGCGGCAAATTCTTCTGCCCGGGCTGGGACCTGAAAGCCGCGGCAGAGGGCGATGCGGTGGACGGAGATTACGGGGTCGGCGGCTTTGGCGGGCTGCAGGAACTACGCGGCATGAACAAGCCTGTCATTGCTGCGGTCAACGGCATTGCCTGCGGTGGCGGGCTTGAGCTCGCACTGAGTGCCGACATCATCATCGCGGCAGAACACGCGCAGTTTGCGTTGCCGGAAATACGGTCAGGCACTGTCGCGGATGCCGCCTCGGTCAAGCTGCCCAAACGCATTCCTTATCACATCGCCATGGAGCTGCTGCTGACCGGGCGCTGGTTTGACGTGACCGAGGCAAAGCACTGGGGGCTCGTCAATGAGATCGTGCCCGGTGCGGCGCTGATGGAGCGCGCGCGGGACATAGCGGACCTGCTCGCCTCAGGCCCGCCGCTGGTTTATGCGGCGATCAAGGAAATTGTGCGGGATGCCGAGGACGCAAAATTTCAGGACACGATGAACCGCATCACAAAGCGGCAGCTGGAAACCGTCGACCGGCTCTATGCCTCCGACGATCAGCTTGAAGGCGCGCGCGCTTTTGCCGAAAAACGCGATCCGGTCTGGAAGGGACGGTGAACTCTTTTTACGCCCGCGCCGGGTCACAGCTGCGCTATGAGTAAAACACTTCTGTCTCTCGGGCACGGGTACAGCGCTCGGGCGCTGGCAGCGCGGCTTCTTGCCAAAGGCTGGCGGGTCATCGGGACCACCCGGTCCGCAGAAAAGGCAGAGCAGATCGTGCAGACCGGGGCCGAACCGGTGATCTGGCCGGGGACGGATCTGAGCCCGTTTTTCGACGAGGCCGACGCCCTGCTGATCTCCGCAGGTCCGGGACCGCATGGTGATCCGGCGCTGGCGGAGGCACGCGACGCTGTCGTAGCCGCAGCCGCGGGTCTGGACTGGGCAGGGTATCTCTCGACCACGGGCGTGTATGGTGATCATGGCGGGGACTGGGTGGATGAGACGACGCCCCTGTCACCGGCCACAAAACGCGGGCAGGCGCGGGGGGAAGCGGATGCCGCGTGGGCCGCTGGGCCCGGCCGTCCGCGGCATAGTTGGCGACTGGCGTGCATTTACGGCCC
>CBDUCB010000357.1:0-2640 GCA_965365545.1 uncultured Roseobacter sp.
GCCGCCACAAGTGTCTTTGGTGTCGGACTGCTGATGGCCGCCGGACTCTTGTCCGTCTCAGTTGCTCCTCTTGCGATCATGATCGTGGTGGCGGGGATGGCTTTCCTGCTGGCGTCCGGTGTCTTTTTGTTGCTGAATGAGCCACAGAAGACCGAGGAAGGCGATGGTGACGCAGGCGGTCTGGCCGCACTGATCGATCCGATCCTCAGCGACGGACAGCTGCGCCTTTTTGTGGCCTCAAGAGCGGCACTTGCAGTCACCGCGCTGGCGCCACCGTTCATCGTAATGCTGTCAGCAAGTTCGGGCCGCACCGCGCTGGATGAACTCGGGCCACTTGTGATGGCCTCCACAGCGGCATCCGTTTTGTCATCCTATCTCTGGGGGCGCCTTTCGGATCATTCCAGCCGGCAGACGCTGATGGCCGCCGGCGCACTTGGCGGGGTTGTCTTTGCTGCCATCGGAACAATCGGGCTGGGGTATGGCGGGTTCCCTGACGTGCTCTGGGCAGCTGTTGCGATTTTCGCGGCACAGATCGCATATGAGGGAGTGCGGTCCGGTCGCAAACTGCACCTGACCGATATGACTGAAGACCAGTTTCGCGCCAGATATACTGCTCTTTCGAACACGCTGATCGGACTGGCGCTTCTGGCGGGAGGGCTGTTCGGGATTGCCGCCGAAGCTTTCGGGCCCTCACCGGTTCTGCTTGCATTTGCCGCCATTGCAATACTTGGCTCTGTCCTCGCAAGCGGGCTCGACGAGGTGCAGCAGGAGTGAGTTCGGGCACAGATGGACCGGAAACTCAGGTACAAAGCCGGTCATCGGTTTCGATCGTGAAGTCAGACGCTGGTCATTGGTTCAGCACCGGGCGTTGACACGCTTTTGATGCCTCGCCCCGCGCTGAATTTCGCCGCAAACTGATTGTGCGGATGCACACGCAAGCACAAGGCATCCGTTGTCGCACGGCTGATGACCCCGGCGACTGGTCGGCTTCCCGCCCCCCGCCAGATGGAGCGGCACCATCATGTGCGCAATGCGGCGAGCGTTCAGACGCCCCGGGAACAAGATGGCGCGGATTTCAGAGCCCCAGCAGGACCCGCGCAGCCCTGGCAAGAACCACAGGGTTCCGGTCACTGCGGACAACCCGCGGCGGCGGTACAACGCCGTTGTTCAGGCTGGCGACTGCCGATTTTGCGGAGCGAACGGAATACTCAACTGTAAACACGCAGTCGGCATCCTGTTCACAATACTGGCCCATAACAGCATAATTTACCGATCCGGGCGGCCGGATTTGCGGCCTGTCACCGGGCATCCGGGGCATAAACTGGCTGGTAATCAAGGGCATCATGCAGGGCTTCACCCTGCACCCCCTGAACCAGGCCTGCTGCTCCGGTTTCAGGCGCAGGTGCCCGGCGATCTCTTTGATGATCTCGTCGCCGGTTGCGTCCCACATGCGTTTCTTAACAAAATCGCCGCGCCGGTCACCCCGCAGCCCGTACCCCCAGAAGGTATATGTCCCTTCTTTTTGGTCCCGGAAATGCGGCTGATGAAACATGACAACAGAGAGAGTCCATCCGGACCCCGCGAAGGTAACCAACCCGCCTGTGCCGGTCCGGTTGTTCGTAAAGTCCTCCATGAACTCGAAAAATGCGGGTCCGTCGAGTGTTACAGTGAAAGAACTCCAGGCTGTTTTGATGAGATCACCGCAAAATTTTTCAGGCTTCCCGAAGCCTTCGTATTTCCCCGCCAGCCTGCGCCACAGCCGCCATGTGTCACCTGCTTCATCCGTCAGCACCGGCGCTTTATCGTTGGACCCGGTGGTCGATCCGGCAGTCATCGACCCGAGCGTCATGTAGACGCGGTCCGCTTTGCGCACCGCGATGCGGTCGCCGTCACCGGTGACAATTTCGCAGACATGACGCCCGGAAAGCTGACCGGCGATCTCGAGGTCAGCCACGTCGACATCTGTCGCAATTTTCACATCATGCTCGCGCAGCCAGTTCACCACCGGCACGATGATGGAATCGTACTGATTAAACCGGGTGCGTAAAATTCCCGCGATCCGTGTGAACCCCGGAAAAAGATGGATGAAGCGGCGCAGGTAGCGCCGCATTTCAACCACTGAGTGCCACGGCTGAAACGCAAACATCGTCGACCACATTACCCAGAAATTGCTGTCAAAAAACCGGGGCTGAAACCAGCCTTCGATCGTGATATCTTTCAGAGACGGTTCAGGATGCAGGATTAACCGTTTGATATCAAAGATGTCACGGGCGCGCAGCTTAAGTCTGAAACGGTCCGGCGCAGGTTTGCCGTCGCGCACAAGACGGCAGTCTGATGATCCGGGCACCATCCGGTTGAAGGCCATGATATCTTCAGTGACGCTGACGCCCGCGTCGTCCGGCGAGGGGATTGCGTCCAGCAGATCGAAAGTGCAGACAAAGTTCGGCTCAAACATCCGGCCCCCCCTGCTCAGATATCCGTCTTGTACATTTCCGGAGCCGTCCAGCGCGCCGCCGGGCACAGAAAGCTTCTCAAAAATATGGATATTTTCACCCCTGACCCTGGCATCTCGGACAAGAAATACGGCAGCCGACAACCCGGAAATGCCGGCACCGATAATGTAATGCTGAGCCCCGGACA
>CBDUCB010000358.1:0-2626 GCA_965365545.1 uncultured Roseobacter sp.
GCTGATGGCCTCGGCGGATGTGCAGGGCGGCGGGGCCACGGTTTTCGGCTACCAGGTGGTGGATCCGCAGCGCTACGGCGTTGTGGATTTTGCCCCCGACGGCACTGTAAAAAGCATCATCGAGAAACCTCCTGTACCACCGTCGAATTTCGCCGTGACCGGGCTCTATTTTGTCGATGGGACAGCGCCCGAAAAAGCCCGGGCAGTAGAGCCTTCGGCGCGGGGTGAGCTGGAGATTACCACGCTGCTGGAGATGTATCTGGGTGAAGGCACCTTGCGGGTGCAGCGCATGGGCCGGGGCTATGCCTGGCTCGATACCGGCACACATGCGTCCTTGCTTGATGCGGGTAACTTCGTGCGCACCATCGAAGAGCGCCAGGGCCAGCAGATCGGCAGCCCCGAAGAGGTGGCCTTCCAGCAGGGCTGGATCAGCCGCGAGGATCTCGCACGCGAAGCGGCGCGCTATGAAAAGAACGCCTATGGGACGTATCTGAGCAAACTTTGAATGTGTCCGGATAAGCGGCTTCACAACTGCACCAGCGCCCCCCGGGCAGTGGTCATCGGGGGGTATTTTTCTTTATGCTCGGTTTATGACACTCAGGATTCTGATTTCCGTTGCCGCCGCATGGCTGCTCGGCCCCGGGGCGCTTTATGCACAGCAGTCGGTCGAGAAAATTCTGCCGATGGATGCCCATATCGGAGCAGGGGGCAATCTGCTCGAACTCAACTGGTTTGACGCGGATCCGCCCCGTGTGGGGTCGGTCACCGTGCGACGCCGTGCATACGGGCAGACCGGGGGTCAGAGCTGGGAGGTTCTGGGAACAGGTCTTGGTCCGGTAATGCGTTATGCCGATGATACCGTTGTTCCGGGCCGGGCATATGAATACCAGGTAATGCGCACTGCAAAAGACATCGTCGATGTGGGCTACTGGCTGGGTGGAACAGAAGTGCCAGCCGAGGCGGCAAGAGGGAATGCCTGGGTGTTGGTGGATGAAACTGTCGCAGAACCGCTGAATGCACATCTGGCGCGGTTTACACGCGATCTGGCCGGCGATGGCTGGGCGGTCCGGCGGCGGACTGTCTCGCGCCATTCCGATAAGGATGTGCTGGAAAATCTGAAAACTGCTGCTGCGATCAAGGCCTGGCTGGCAGAGCAGTACAACGCAGATCCCTTTGGCCGGCACACAGTGATCCTCGTGGGTCATGTTCCTTTTGTGCGAAGCGGTCGCGCCAGACCGGATGGTCATGATCTGAAATCACATGCTACCGATCTCTTTTACGCAGATACGGACGGGCAGTGGCAGGCCATCCCCGAAGGGGTGCTGACGCAAAACCGGGTACCGGGCGATTTTATTGAGATGCAGATCGGACGGATCGACTTCGCAGTTGTCAGCGGCGGTGATCAGGAAACGGAAATTCGCCTTCTCAGAGCCTATTTTGACAAAAATCACCATTGGCGCACGGGGCTGCTCGGCGATCTGCGTGACGCCTATGGTCAGAACCAGCATCTGACGGTGGAGCAGGCCGCTCTGCGCAATATCGTCGGTGCATCAGCTGTGACGCCGGGCGGACATCATGATGCAGGCGAAGAGAAGTCCTGGCTCTGGGGGGTTGATTTCGGCGACTGGGACGGGCGGGCCTATGCGGAGAAATATAGCAACAAAGCTGTCTTCGCGATCAATTTCGGCAGTGCTAAGCAACAGATCGAACGCGGGGCCAATGCCATGACGGCCCTGCTGGCCCAGCCCTGGTATCCGCTGGCGGTGGGCTGGGGGGCGCGGCCTGCCTGGTGGCTGCACCACATGGCTCTGGGGGGCTCCGTCGGCGAGGTGCACCTGCGGACTGTCAACAACGGACGGGCTGCTGAGAACTACCGCAGCAGCATGGATTACTTTCCCACCGGAAAGTATCTGTGGCGCAATCCTGTCTGGGTGAACCTGCTCGGAGATCCGACCCTGCGGGCCTTTCCACTGGCACCTGTTTCCGGCGTCACGACCCGGAAAGCAGAGAACGGAACAGAGTTGTCATGGACCGCTTCACCGGATGCGGATACGATCGGCTACGGGGTCTGGCGTGCGCCGGCGGACAGCAGTGATTTCATGCTGATCAGCGGCGACACACCGCTGACAGAAACCCGCTTTACCGACCCCGCACCCCGGGAAGGTGCCCGTTATATGATCCGGGCCTACGGGCTGAAACAGGTTTATGCCGGGTCGTTTTACACATGGTCGCAGGGGGCTTTTGCGTCCGAAACTCCTTTGACGGAGACTGTTATGACGGTTGAGAGTGCGGCTGGCGCCCCGGTCGCACTGCCCGTCGTGTTCACTGCGCCACAGGACGGCAGAATTTATGCCTTTATTGAAGGGCCCGCGACCGGCACCCTGAAGCGCCAGGAGGCCGGCTGGGTCTATACACCGCCGACGGGCTTCACCGGCACTGTTCCTCTGCGGTTTTCCGTGTCAGACGCCGGACAGACGGCAGAGGGCCGGTTGACTGTAACCGTCACAGAGTGATCAGCCGGGCGCGTCAGGCTCCCAGTCCCGTGCCCGCGGGTCGATCAGTAACGCGGCAACCCAGCCGGTGATGAACCCGCCCAGGTGCGTCTCCCAGGCCAGCTGGCCGTTGA
>CBDUCB010000359.1:0-2598 GCA_965365545.1 uncultured Roseobacter sp.
GCGCCCGCCCGGTCACGCCATTGCGGCTGAAGGAGACCTCAAGGTCTTCCGCACGGCCTTCCGGTCCTCCGGCCAGCGCGATCATTTCAACCAGACGCATATTTGTCTGGTCGATACTGAAGGTCCCGGGGTTCAGAACATTTCCAAGAACCGACACGCGCGCGCTGCGCCGCTCGACGATCCGCGCAATGACCGACGGTTCTACCAGAACTTCACCGAGCCGCTGCTCAAGATCCTGCTCCAGTCCCTGTACAGACAATCCCCGCGCATTCACCCGGCCAATCGGTGGCACGCTCACCATGCCATCCGTGCCAACCTCCTGCTGCGGCAGATCTGTGGTGGAAATCGGTGACAGCGTCGAATTTGTCAGGTCTATGAACCCGCTCTCGCTTGTCGAGACAATCGAGATTGCGATAATGTCGCCTCTCCCGATGACCACCGGTGCTGCACCGCTGTCACGCACGAAGGCCTTTGCAGAACTGCGCTCCAGCATGTCTGACGCCTGCTTCGCGACGCCTCCGTTCATCGACACGACAACAAAGGGCGTGTTCTGCTCAGATGTGAGCACCGTCGCACTCTCATCGCCGAAAATAGCCTGCGTGCGCGGGCCGCTGCCGACGCAGGCAGCCAGCAGTGAGGGAAGCGCCACAATAAGGCTGCGTCTGTACATGAATTTTCCTGCTCTGATATTTTTGTGAGACTGGATCTTAATACTTCGCCCGGATCAACTCTTAGTTTCTGAGAAAATTCAAAGTGTTGATGCAGGGCAACAGGCCGGCACGGGTCACAGAAGCCGTATAATCTGCCAGAAATCCCCGCAAAAAGGTAATTTTATGCCTTTCGTGATCCGGCGCAGCCCCCTGAACGATGTCCGGCAGATGGTGTGGCGCCGTCAGACAGACCGCAGGTGCGAGGGATCAACGGCAACCCGTGTTGCCCGCCCCATGAGATCCAGCAGCAGCCAGACCCGCTGGTCTGCGTCCGTTCTGTCCACGGTGGCGAGAAACTCTGCAAAGGGTCCCGTCGCAATGCTGACTGTCTGGCCGTCTTCAAATGTCGCAGGCTCAGACGGCCCTCCGCGCCCCTCATCGCCGCGCCGCAACATCTCCACCAGCCCCTCCGGGACCGGCGCGGGTGCGTCAGAGAACTGAACAAGGCGGGAAATCCCGTAGGTGGAGTTGACCCGTCGCCAGTCCCCCGCCCAGGGACTGAGTTTCAGAAAAATATATCCCGGAAAAAGCGGCTTCGTCACGGTTCTGAACTGTGCCCGGACGCGGAAGGTGGCGGTCCGCAGCGGCAGACAGGAGGTGAACCCCTGTCGGTCGAGGTTGCGCTGCGCAATCTTCCCGCCGTTTGGTCTGAGCTGCGCGAGATACCAGCGCTCTGCATCGGTATGTCTTATCATGATAAAATTTTCCTCATGCTCAGGAACTATCGCGGGATCCCGGAAATGGCCACCTTCTGCCTGCGGAAACAGTGCGTTTCTCCTCAGAAAACACAGCCCCGGCCCACCCGGTCTCCGGCCGCCGGGCAACAGGACGAGGCAGTAAACTAACTGATCTTCAATCTTTTTCTAAGGCCATGTGAGGCACAGGAGCGGCTGCGGTCAAATGATCTGCGGTCGTGCCGCCGCAGGCACCCGCCGGGCCGCCGTTTTTGTGCAACACAAAAAAAGTCCACTGCCTCTTTTTTAATCACTCCGGTATTTTTTTCTTATGTCAGCGCACAACGAGGTCGCACATTAATTCAACCCGTGATAATGCTCACCGCTGAACGATCATGCCCGGCGTGACTTACAGGACCGATATGCTCTGCGGAGATGCCCCCAAAGGCAGTCCCGGTGCGGTAGCCGTTTCAGGGCGCGGCGCCTGATGTCAGAGCAGACCACCGGGCTGCGCGAAGAGGCCCGTTTGCGCATCCTGCGGCTTCTCGAGCAGAACCCGGAACTGTCGCAGCGCGACCTCGCCTCAAAAACGGGCATCAGCACCGGCAGCACTCACTACGTTCTCAGATCAATGGTCAGCGAAGGACTGGTCAAGCTGGGGAATTTCTCCGGCGCCGCTGACAAGCGCAGATATGCCTATGTCCTCACGCCGAGGGGCCTGTCGGAAAAGACCGCCCTCACGCGGTTGTTTCTGCTGCGCAAGCGGGCCGAGTTCGAGGCCCTGAAGGCAGAAATAGGCGCCCTGGAAAGCGAAATGTCCGCCCCCGGCCGGAAGACGGGCGAATGACCCCCGCGCCTCTGTGCGCTGCCGCTTCGCGGCCTGAGCGATTATTTTATGCGCTACCGCTTCGCTGGTTGAGGGATTACTTTATGCGCTACCGCTTCGCTGCCTGAGGGGTTATTTACGCGCTACCGCTTCGCTACATGAGCGCGGGGGTTCTGCGTTATCGGGCATTTGGCGCGAAAGCTGAATTTCCCGGAGATCATAACAAACGGAAACCGGTCCACCGCAACCGGGCCGTTATCGGGTCGCCAGCCGGAAAGTTACCCCCCCGGGTGCGACTGCCCTGAAGAATGCCCGACCCTTATGAAAACGGCGCCGCAGAGACACCAGTGCGTCAGAGATCCTGAGCCTCCCGGCTGACCCCCCTGCC
>CBDUCB010000360.1:0-2590 GCA_965365545.1 uncultured Roseobacter sp.
CCACGGTACCCACCTTCTGCTGGCCTGCTTCGGTGATCACGTCACCGGCGCGCAGGCCTTTTTCAAAGGCTTCGGAGGCTTCGTCCACGTCCGTTACGGCAAGGCCGCTCATGTCGGTTCCGATGCCAAGCTCTTCGCGCAGCTCATCCGTGAGCATCGTCAGCGTCAGGCCGAGCATTTCGGTTGCAACAGGCTCTTCCTCTTCATCGGGCGCCTGAGCCACAGCCGGCACGGCACCTTCCGCTTCCTCGCGTCGGCCAAGCGTCACTCTGAGCACCTTGGATTTGCCTTCCCGCAGCACGGTGACACGCACCGTTTCACCAACCGGGCTGTTGCCCACACGGCGCACGAGGCCACGGGTGTCCGCGACTTCCTTGCCGGCAAAGCTGACGATCACATCCCCGGCTTCCATCCCCGCATCGCGCGCGGGGCCTTCCGGCACATCCGTAACCAGCGCCCCTGCCGTGCTCTCAAGGCCCATGGACTCGGCCAGATCGTCTGTCAGATCCTGGATCCGCACACCGAGCCAGCCGCGGCGCGTTTCACCGAACTCTTTGAGCTGGTCAATCACGCGGGTCACCACGTTAGAGGCCATCGAAAAGCCGATACCGATCGAGCCACCGTTGGGCGACAGGATCGCGGTGTTCACGCCGATCACATCGCCGTCCATGTTGAAAAGCGGGCCGCCGGAGTTGCCGCGGTTAATCGCAGCATCGGTCTGGATATAGTCGTCATAGGTGCCGCTGAGCGCACGGTTGCGTGCGGATACGATCCCTGCGGAAACAGAGAACCCCTGACCCAGCGGGTTGCCCATCGCGATGACCCAGTCGCCCACGCGGGCCACATCGCTGTCACCGAAAGACACAAACGGCAATGGCGCATCGGCTTCCACTTTCAGCAGAGCGATATCGGTGTTGGGGTCGGTACCGATCACTTCGGCTTTGAGTTCGTCGCCGTTGAAGAATTCGATAAGGATCTCATCGGCCCCTTCAATTACGTGGTTGTTGGTGACCACATAACCGTCTTCGGAAATCACAAAGCCGGAACCGAGTGCGGAAGAGCGCCTGGGGCTGTCGCCGTCACCGCCACGGTCGCGGAAGAAATCCTCAAAGGGCGAACCTTCGGGTACGATGCCCTGCGGACCGGTGGGGCGCGAGACAACTGTTGATGTGGTAATATTGACCACCGACGGGCTGATCTTCTCCGCCAGCGGCGCAAGACTTGATTGCTGGGCCAGCGCGCTGAGCGGCTGAACCAGCATAAATACCAGCGTCAGAACCGCCAGCATAAGCACACGCATCTGCGTGATTTCGGGATTAAATTTTGACAAGGATACTGCCTTGGGCTGCATTCTCCGCCTCCTGACTCTCGTTTCAGATCCCCGGGATCTGTTTTGCACACTGCATGTGTGGTGACACACAGACTGCATGTAGGGTGACATCCGTGCAACATCCAAGATGGTTCGCGGTGTCAGAGTTTCAACAGTATGTTACCAAAGCGTGAAGATGCGGTGCGGTGATCCGGTCATTGCCGGCATGGTCATCAGAGCCTTCAGCCGGCGCCCGTATTGACCGCGATCCAGACCAGGATCGCCCCGCTCACAACCACCAGCCAGCCGATCTGACGGACAGCGCTTTCGGGCAGGCTGCGCAGCATCTCAAGCATACGCTCCACAAGCGAAGGGGCCAGCGCATAGGCCAGCCCCTCGACAATCATCACCAGCCCGAGGGCCAGCAGTACGGTGCTCACTGGCGCTCGCCTTCGTCTGACCGCGCACCCTGATCGGAACGCAGATAGTTGAAGAACTCACTGTCCGGAGACAGAACCATGCTGGAGTTGCTGCCTTTGAGCGAGCGCTCATAGGCGGTGAGCGAGCGGTAAAACTCAAAGAACTCCGGATCCGCGCCAAAGGCATCGGCAAAGATCGCATTGCGCTCCGCATCGGCCTGACCGCGGATGATGTCCGCTTCCCGCGTCGCATCCGATGTCAGTTCGATCACGGTACGATCGGCCAGGGCGCGCACCCTCTGGGCCGCTTCCTCACCGCGGGCGATCTCGTCCGCAGCTTCACGTTCCCGCTCAGCCCGCATCCGTGCAAAGGTCGCATCAAGGTTCTGCTCAGGCAGGTTGGTCTGTTTTAGACGCACGTCCACCACTTCGAGGCCCAGAGGCAACGCCCGCTGGCGGGCCTGGGTGGTGATCCGTGCCATCAGTTCAGCACGGTCCGCCGACAGGATTGTATTGGAAGTCACGCCGTCTGAGCCGAGCACCGCACGGATCGTCGGGTTGAGAATACCCTCAAGCCGGTCTTCTGCGGCCCGAAGACCGCCCACACCGACGGCCTGACGGAACTGGGTAACATCCGAAATCCGGTATCGCGCGAACGCGTCGACTACAAGCCGGCGGTCATCAGAGGGCGTGACCTCGGTCACTTCCGTATCGAGGCTCAGGATCCGGTCGTCATAGCGCACGACTTCCTGAATAAACGGGATTTTGAACGCCAGACCGGGATCTTCTTTCACAGATTTGATCTGTCCGAACTGCAGCACCAGCGCCTTTTCGCGCTCGTCCACGATAAAGACAGAACTCA
>CBDUCB010000361.1:0-2560 GCA_965365545.1 uncultured Roseobacter sp.
GGATAGAGCAGCCCCCTCCTAAGGGGCAGGTTGCAGGTTCGAATCCTGCCGGGATCACCATCTCTGCCGCCTCTGGTCGCGCTGACCTGAACACGCGCCATCGCGCAGCTGTGAAGGCGTGCGTTTTGCCTGAGCCGGCAATTCTGTTATCGTGAAAGACTGTAAAGGTACCGGTGAAAGGGAGTGTGACATGCGGGGAACTGTCAGAATATGCCTGCTGGTGATTGCGGGATGTCTCGCGCCGGGGGTTGCTGCGGCATCAGATATCCATGTCAGCGGCAAAGTCGTGCTTGGCGGGGGCAGCGTCGTGATCTCGGTGAACCCGTCAAAAGGATACGGGCATGGCTATGGACGCCACCCGGGATACCGACATCAAAAATACCGGCAGGACGGGTACAAAAACCGCGTATATCGTAAGTTCCGACGTAATTCGCACTTTGGCCGCATCGCCCGGGACATCATTCACGAGGACGGTGCACATCCCCGTAAGCCCTCGACGCTGCCGCAGATTTCCGGACACGGCAAATCATACGGCGGGCCGTTCCACAGCGGATTTGCCTCCGGGAGCAACGCAAATTCCACCGGTTACAGCGTGCCGCTGATGCACCGTAAGCGAAAGTTCGGTCTGAGGCTGCGCTGAACGCACACTATCTGAGATGCCGGAAAACTGGTCGGGCTGAGAGGATTCGAACCTCCGACCCCCTGCTCCCGAAGCAGGTGCGCTACCAGGCTGCGCTACAGCCCGACCCTGTGCGCCCGGATACTCTTATCACCGGCGCTTGGCAAGGCCCGCGCCGCATGCGGGCCTTTGTTCTTTGCACCTCACCGGACGATGCCGGTCTGATGATACGCGCCTTTCAGAGGCTCGCGTCGAGTGCGCTCAGGATGGCGTCGCTCATCTGGGTCGTGCTGATCGGCGTCCCGCCGGCCTCACCCATCAGGTCGGCCGTGCGTGCGCCATCGGCCAGCACCTTTTCGATCGCAGATTCAAGACGCGTGGCTTCATCCCCCTGGTCAAAAGAATAGCGCAGCGCCATGGCAAAGCTCAGGATACAGGCGATGGGGTTGGCTTTGCCCTGACCGGTGATGTCGGGAGCTGATCCGTGCACCGGCTCGTAGAGCGCTTTGGGCCGGCCGTCCGCATTGGGCGCGCCGAGGCTTGCGGAAGGCAGCATACCGAGGCTGCCGGTGAGCATCGCGGCACAATCCGAAAGGATATCGCCAAAGAGGTTGTCGGTCACGATGACGTCGAACTGCTTGGGCGCGCGCACCAGCTGCATCGCGCCGTTGTCTGCATACATGTGGCTGAGTTCGACATCCGGGTAATCCTCGTCATGCACTTTCTGCACGACCTCGCGCCACAGAATGCCGCTCTCCATCACATTGGCCTTCTCCATAGAGCAGACCTTGTTGCTGCGCCGGCGCGCCAGTTCAAAGGCGGACCGGGCCACGCGGTCAATCTCGCTTTCGGTGTACCGCTGGGTGTTGATGCCGACGCGTTCGTTGCCTTCCTCGAAAATGCCGCGCGGCTCTCCGAAATAGACCCCCGAAGTCAGCTCACGTACAATCATGATGTCGAGCCCGGACACCAGTTCCGTCTTCAGCGATGAAAAATCCGCAAGCGCGTCGAAACACTGTGCCGGGCGCAGGTTGGAGAAAAGATCCATCTCTTTGCGGAGCCGCAACAGGCCGCGTTCAGGCTTTACGCTGAAATCGAGATTGTCGTATTTCGGACCGCCCACAGCGCCCAGCAGCACCGCATCGACCTCAAGCGCTTTGGCCATCGTGTCGTCATGCAGCGGCGTACCATGCGCGTCATAAGCAGCACCCCCGACCAGATCCTCGGTTATGTCAAAGGCAAGTCCGCGCTTGTCGCCGAACCACGTGATGACGCGTCTGACCTCCTGCATGACTTCCGGGCCGATCCCGTCGCCGGGAAGGATAAGAAGGGAAGGGTTTGCCATGCGTCGTCTCCTGCGAATTTAAGCTGCCAGCGGCCTATATCGGCGGGCGGCAAGGGTCAAGAAGCCGCATCACAGGTCCCCCGCGCCGGTGCGCGCTGTGATGTCACGTGAAAGGCGGCAAACAGCACGTTATACTTAGGGTGCGATGCTGTCGGAATGCGCACAACGGAGGCACAGATGACCCGCACCCTGCCGCGACTGCTGCGCCCTGCCGCTTGTGTCCTGCTGGCGCTGATGATCCTGCCCTTCGCGCTTTACGCGCTGGTCACCGGCCTGTCCGGGCTGTTGCCGGACGGCGCGCCGCGTGGTCGTTTCTTCACACCGGGCGCACCGCTGCTGAACGCAGCGGTTTTTGTGCACATGATGGCGGGCGGGCTGCTGTCCGTGCTGATCATCGTGCAACTGGTGCAGGGGATCAGGCTGCGCTGGCCGCGTTTGCACCGGCTTACCGGCCGTCTGCTCATTGCCGCGGCGCTGATCACCGGGGCGGGCGGGCTGATTTACATTGCCGGTCGCGGCACAATCGGCGGGCCCCCGATGAATGCCGGGTTTGCGCTTTACGGCGTGCTGATGATCCTCGCCGCCATTGAAGCGCT
>CBDUCB010000362.1:0-2556 GCA_965365545.1 uncultured Roseobacter sp.
CGTCAGCCACTTACTTTTTGCCTTTCGCTTCGGCTGCCGCGGCCTCCTGTTCGATCTGCGCCTGAACCGCGCCGCTGGCTGCGGCACCGACGGCGGCGCGCTGATCGGGTGACAGCTCTTCTTCGTCATCCAGTCCGGGGATCGCCACGCGGACTTCGCGGCGGGCGAATTCAATGCCATTGGCTTTGAACTCATTGCGCACGCGGTTGTAAATCTCCTTGCGGATCGTGAACTGCGTGCCGGGCCTGGCCATAAACTTGCCGCGCATCACGATGCCGACGTCATCAAACTGGAACACGCCCTGGCTCTTGAAGGGCTCAAGGAAATCATCCTTGTAAAGCGGGTCTTCAAGCATTTCGGCGCCGATCTTTTTAAAGATCTTTTTGACCTTATTGGGATCGGTGTCGAAGGGAACGGTGAACATCAGTTTCATGATCACCCAGTCACGGCTGAAGTTGGTCACCTTATCGATGCCGCCATAGGGGATTGTGTGCACATTGCCGCGGTGATGGCGCAGCTGCATGGAGCGTATCGAGATTTTCTCGACCGAACCCATCGTGCCGCCAACGTCCACATACTCCCCGACCCTGAAAGCATCATCGACCAGGAAAAAGACGCCGGAGACAATATCCGTCACAAGTTTCTGCGCGCCAAAGCCAATGGCCAGACCAAGGATACCGGCGCCCGCGAGAAGCGGCGTGGTATCGATGCCGAGCGAACCGATGGCCAGCAGCGTAAATATCGTGCCGATCGCGATCTGTGCCGTGACCAGAACCAGCGGCAGAACGGTTGCAAGGCGCGAGCCACCGGCACCACCGCCTTCGCCCGCTTCCTGATCGCTGGTCATCGCCGAGGACATCTCGCGCGTCAGACGCCTGTTGATCCAGAGCGAAACCAGTTCATAGATGATGTATCCGATGGCGCAGATCACCAAAAATTCGATCAGGTTGCCGGCAAACTGCTCTCCGGCACCGGCTGATGCGATATTGGCCAGATCGATCTCCCAGGCGTTCGCGATAATCAGCACGATCACACCAAAGGCCAGCACCCGCCCGATACGGATCATGCTGCGTTTGTTGGATTTGTACGCCTGTTCCGCGACCGGCCCCTGACCAATCATCGGTGGCTGCAGATGGCGCACCAGCCCGCGGATCGCAGTGTCAATGATCGGCGCCATCAGCAGCCAGAACATGGTTGTATAGTGCGGCGCTTTGAGCAGCAGCGCCACATTGCCAAAGCCGGCAACAATCATCGCAAGCACCCAGGTGCAGGCCGATACAGCAATGGCGAAATAAGGATAGGCCCGTGCCGAGATCTCGTCATAGCCGGTCCGGTCCGGATCGGTACCGCGCATCATCTGTGTCAGACCCTCGCGCGCCGTCCATGCGATCACCGCGATATAAATATGCATGCCAAGGTTCAGCCAGAACCCCAGTCCGGTCTCGCCGACCGGGACGCCGAACTGCGCATTGAAACCGACAATAAAAAGCGTGAACCCGCCAAGAAACCCCAGACCGATGAGATTGCGGTGCAGGTATTGCGCCCAGTGATCACTGACGCTCATCAGGCGCAGCTCCGGACGGTCCGGTGCGAGGGCAAAGCGCGACAGCGACGCGATGAGCCGCGGGATCAGGATCAGCAAACGCACGGCGGGGGCCAGCACGGCCACCTGTTCTGGGCTGAGAAAAGACACACCGACAATGCGGATCACGATGTAGAAGATCACCAGACCAATGATCTCGCGCCCCAGCCTGCGGGCCAGAAACCCGAGCGTTCCGGCCAGTGTATCCGTCGCGGGCTGCGCGGCGGCCTTGCTTTTGCTTTGCACGAAACGTTTGAACAGAACCTCGGCGGCGAGCCCGAGACCCAGGGCCAGCACAAGCCATCCGGCCAGCGCCATGAGACCCCCGGGGCCAAAGGCCGCGCCAAAGTTTGAAAAGGCGTCGATCTGCCGCGACACGAGCAGCGGGACTTTGGCAATGCTATCCGTGACCGGCGTGTAAAACGCACCCCATGTCGCGGCGAGCTGATCGGCAAAGGTAACCGCCTCTCCCCCGGCGGCTCTTACGTCACGGATCATTGCATCGAGCTGCTCAATCAGAAGGCTTCTGACCTGATCGTCTGGCATGCGCGCCACCAGATCGCGGATCGCTTCGGGGCTTTGAGGCAGCCCGGCTGTCACGCCATCTGTCTCTTCCGCGCCGGAGGCGTCCGGCAGGCCCGGCACCTGCGCCGTGGCCGGCAGTGCGCCAAATCCCATGATGGTTAAAAGGAGAAGTGCGAGCACCGGCTGAATACGCATATGAGCTTCCTGTCTTCTGTCCCTGCGCAGATGACCGGCATATTCCGCAGGCGCGGACAGACGTCAGATGCGCATCTTTCCCCGGCTGGTCTCCGGTAGTTCCTGCAGCTTTTGCGCGGGCTCGCCGGTCCCCACCGGCGATGCCGGAACTCCGGAGGCAGTCGCTGTGCCGACAATGCCCTCAGAAGTCGCCAAAAGCAAAGGCAGAAGCCCCGTATCCGGGCCGTTATACGCAACCTGGGGTAATTTGACCC
>CBDUCB010000363.1:0-2494 GCA_965365545.1 uncultured Roseobacter sp.
CTCCACTAGAGCCTGCCAAGGAGAAACGTTAGCCTCGTGATCAAGCAAGGTCACAGATCCACGCGCCAGACCGTCACGACGTTCCGAAGCTGGCGGCAGCGACGTTGCATAATATCCGACAAAGAGCGCCAGCACGACACCGGCGACAAGTCCGACACGCCAGACCACCCGCCAGATCAGTCGGATCACCCACCTGATCAGCCGTTGCACGAGCCCGCTCAGCCCGCCACGACGGGGACGCGACGGCTTTTTGCGCCGGCTCCGGCGGGCAGGTTTCGGTTTGGCCTTTCCTTTGCGCGCAGGTTTAGCGGCCGCTTTGCCGCCATAACGTTTATCTGCGACCAGAGGACGTTTGCCTCTTGGTGAATCACTCATGAAGAACCTGCCCGGCCCGGTTTGTTTTGCGCAGCTTATCCGGCTTTGATCCGATTGTTGAGGCGCGGTCTGCCTCAGTGGCAATCTATTTTTCGCCTGTTTTTTGTGCAAATTAAATCTTTCGCCTGTTTTTTGTGCATTACCGCAGGAAACACCGGCCAATCGCCTGCCGGAATCTTCCATCGTCACGTGCCACCGGGCGACATCTGCTTGCGTAAAACGCAGGACAACCTGCCCAGTTCAAGGGGATCAGAGGTGAAACTCATCATAGCAACAATCAAGCCGTTCAAGCTGGAGGAGGTCCGTGAAGCGCTGACCGAAGCCGGCGTACGCGGCATGATGGTCACGGAAATCAAGGGATTTGGTTCCCAGTCCGGCCACACAGAAATTTACCGTGGCGCCGAATACGCCGTGAACTTCGTACCGAAGGTGAAAATCGAGATCGTCGTTCCCGAAAGCAGCGTGGATCAGATCGTCGAAACCATCACGAAGACGGCCCATACCGGCAAAATCGGTGACGGGAAGATCTTTGTCCTCGGCGTCGATCAGGCCGTGCGCGTGCGCACCGGCGAAACCAACGAAGACGCTCTGTGAAGCGGCATCATCCAGGGATAACCATTATGACACACTTCAAAACACTTGCCGCTGCCGCTGCGCTGACTGCGCTGCCGACACTGGCGCTCGCGCAGGACGCGGCCCCGGGGTTCGATGAGATCGGCCCTTACATCATGACAACTCTGCTCTTCTGTATGGCGGGTTTTCTCGTTTTCTTCATGGCAGCAGGCTTTGCCATGCTCGAAGGCGGCCTCGTGCGGTCCAAGAACGTGACGATGCAGATGACCAAGAACATCGCGCTCTTTTCAATCGCTGCGATCATGTACTGGATCGTTGGTTTCAACACGATGTATCCGGGTGACTTCAACGGGTACTTCGCTATCGGCGGCCAGACGGTACTCGACGCAGTTGGCGTTTCGGCTGCGGACGCCGCGCTGGATTATGCCTCTGTCGGATCCGACTTCTTCTTCCAGCTTGTGTTTGTCGCTGCGACCGCGTCCATCGTTTCAGGTGCTGTGGCAGAGCGCATCAAGCTCTGGCCCTTCCTGATATTCGTCGTTGTGCTCACAGGCTTCATGTACCCGATCTCCGGCTCCTGGCAGTGGGGCGGCGGCTGGCTCAGCGAGATGGGTTTCTCTGACTTCGCCGGTTCCACCGTTGTGCACTCCGTGGGTGGCTGGGCCGCTCTGGCCGGTGTCATCGTACTCGGACCGCGTCTGGGCAAATACAAAGACGGCAAAGTGAACCCGATGCCCGGTTCCAACCTGGCACTTGCTACACTGGGTACGTTCATCCTGTGGCTCGGCTGGTTCGGTTTCAATGGCGGCTCACAGCTTGCCATGGGCACCGTGGGTGATGTGTCTGACGTCAGCCGTATCTTTGCCAACACCAACATGGCAGCGGCAGCGGGTGCTGTAACGGCGCTGATCCTGACGCAGATCCTCTACAAGAAGCCTGACCTTACCATGGTGCTGAACGGCGCGCTGGCAGGTCTGGTATCGATCACAGCCGAACCTCTGGCGCCGACGCTCTTTGGTGCGCTCTGGATCGGTGCTGTTGGCGGTATCATCGTGGTTCTGACCATTCCGATGCTCGACAAGATGAAGCTCGACGACGTCGTCGGCGCCATCCCGGTACACCTCTTTGCGGGTATCTGGGGCACCATCGCGGTGATTTTCTACGGCGAAGCGAGCCTCATCACGCAGCTCACAGGGATCGTGGCCTATGGTGTCTTCACCTTCGTGGCCAGCCTCGTGGTCTGGTTCATCCTGAAGGCGGCAATGGGTATCCGCGTCAGCGAAGAAGACGAGATCAACGGTCTCGACGTCTCTGAGCTGGGCATGGAAGCTTACCCTGAGTTCGCCAAAGGCTGATTTTCCTCTCCTCCCGGAGAAAACCACCTGCCCGGGCGTTCGCGCCCGGGCTTTTTTGTGCCCGCGCTGCACTGTCAGGGGGTCACAGACACTCCCGAATATGCTCCGGTGTCAGGAAGTTCACCTTACAGCGGAGACACTCAGGGCAGCGGCAACCGGTTTGCAGTTACAGCGATTGTCTGGTCCGGGCC
>CBDUCB010000364.1:0-2459 GCA_965365545.1 uncultured Roseobacter sp.
GAACCAGCGCGCCAAAAGCCCGTACCCGCCATGACAAAGCTGTGATTGCAGGTCGCCGCTTACCGGTTCGGAATCCCCGCATGATGCCCTATATTCAGGGCAAGCGACCGCCGGACGCAGGGACCGGCCACTCACAGCTACGACAGGAGACAGCTTCATGACTGATGTTATTGCCACCCGCCGCACTTTGCTCGCCTCCGCAGGGGCGCTGATGATGACCGGTGCTTCGGGGCTGGTTATGCCCGCCCGCGCTGCGGGTTTTGCCCCGACACCCTCGATGCGGGGCGGGTCCAATAATTACCGGCCCGGCGCGCCGGTCGTGGACAGGATCGGCGGCGGCGGGTTCTGGATGACGGGCAGTGTTCTGCGCGCGGGCGACGGGGCGCCGCTTGCCGGCCAGCGCATTCAGATCTGGGCTCATACAACCGAAGGTCACGAGCGCGATCCGCAAAGCCACGGCGCCACGCTGACCGATGAAAACGGGATGTTCCGTCTTGAGATGCCACAGATTGTGCCTGCCTTCGGGCAGCCGCACGGGCATCTTGCTTATGACGATGACGCCTATAAAACCGTGTTCCTGCGTCCGGTGATGGCGAGCGCGAGTGACACCAGCCTCAATGTGGAATTCATCCTGCAGCCGGCCTGACGAGCATGGCAGATCCCCGAATGTCGACGGCCCGCGGGCTTGCCGTCTGGGCGGGTCTGTTTCTTGTGGTGAGCGTACCTCTGGCGCTGGCGGCGGCTTCGCCGTTGCTGGCGTGGCGTGATCCGGTATATATCCTTGCCGGGTTCGCGGGGATTGCGGCCATGTCACTGCTGCTGGTGCAACCGCTTCTGGCGCGGGCCAGGCTACCCGGGCTGAATGTGCGCCAGAGCCGGACCGTGCACCGCGCGACAGGCGCAGCCCTTGTCGCCGGTGTTGTGGTCCACGTCACCGGCCTTTGGGTCACCAGCCCGCCGGATGTTGTGGATGCGCTCCTGTTCCGCTCTCCAACGCCGTTCTCGGCCTGGGGCGTGATCGCCATGTGGGCTGTTTTCGCTGCTGCGATGCTGGCGGTTTTCCGGCGGCGCCTGCGTCCCCGGCTCTGGCGCGCGGCGCATCTGGGTATGGCTCTGGTGATTGTCACGGGAACAGTTGTTCATGCCTTACAGATCGAAGGTACCATGGAAACGGTTTCCAAGGTGGCTTTATGCGCTCTTGTGATTGCCGCGACCATAAGTGTGTTTGTCGCCCGGAACCGGGCGGCGGCAAGGTAGAACCTTATACTTTCCAGTCTGCAAGCAACGGATGAAATCTATGATGCCCGGGACGGTGCTGGAATCCGACGCATTCGTTTTGCCGTTCGCTGCTGCCGGGGAGAGCCGCCGACGGGCACGGGTCTGCGGGACGCTTTGTTGCAAGCCCCTGAGAGATGACGGGCACCCGCTGACGCGGGCGCATCAGAGTTTACTGTCCGGCGCTGAGAAGGGCAGAGGTTCAGGCTTCATCGTCTTCGAGCGACGGGCAGGTCAGTCGCAACGTAATTTCAAAAAAGTAATGCAGCGCGACAGGCAGCAATGAAAGCGCTGCCACCCGCGTGCTCAGCGGCGCATCCAGAACAAGCAGCGTTTCGTTTACCGCGATCACCATGATGGCGACCAGCGCATACAGCATGAGCAGGTGGCGTCGGAAGCTCATGGGCACGCGGGTGTCGTCGGTTACAGGCGCAAAACGATCAAGGATATCGGTGTCGCCGCGGATGCCGAGCACCATCAGGCCAGCATATGCCCCGCAGCAGATGCTGATAATCCGCTGGCTCACCGTTGGGTCGGCGTACCAGATCTGAAACGCCAGAACCCCCAGTATTATCGTCATCGCCCGAAAGAACGTCTGACGTGCCCGGCCACAGACCCGGCGTTGCTGCCGGACTGTTACCGGCAGTGTGCCCCAGACCTGCGCGGCCTGAGCCAGGACTGCTGCCCAGACAAATGCGGTCGCCTCAGGCGTGCCTGCTGCCCGCAGGGCTGTCCAGCCGCTAAGGAAAACAGCCGGCATCAGCAAGCGGCCCGGCGATACCGGGGGAAGATGGCTGAGCAGCAGCCACAGCAGCATTGAAAAGCGTTGCAGCGGGTTCATGCATAAAAGGCTAAACTGCGGCTGTGGCAGGACTGCGGCACATTCCGGGACATTCCGCGGCCGGCGTTCCGGTGCCGGGCGCGGGGCCAGGAGAGCCAGTTCTGGTGGCCTTCTCCGGATTTTGGGAGGAATCGTGACAGTGCGACCGGGGCCTTCTTCCTGCCCGCTGGAATTTCGGTGCTGGTACGAAACCTCAGCTTGTCCGGGCGCGGTCTCCGGCCGTTTTTCAGAGTTTCGCTTGGTTGGCGCGTTCCGGATCCACTTGACGCCCACAATGCTATGAAATAAACCCGGAACTCGCTGCGCGGGCGTTGTGTAGTGGTAAGACCTTAGCCTTCCAAGC
>CBDUCB010000365.1:0-2432 GCA_965365545.1 uncultured Roseobacter sp.
TGGTGTCTTTGACAGGCATCGCCGAGATGGCGGGCGTGTGCACGACCGATGACGGTCAGGTGGCCATCGGAGGTGCGACCACGCACGGCGCTGTGGCACGTGATGCGGCATCGCTTTATCCGGGGCTTGCGGGACTCGCCAGCCATATCGGTGATCCGGCGGTGCGCAACCGCGGCACCATTGGTGGATCACTGGCCAATAATGACCCGTCTGCCTGTTATCCGGCCGCGGCACTTGGTTCGGGTGCGACGATCATCACGAACACCCGTTCTATCGCTGCGGACGACTACTTTCAGGGCATGTTTACAACCGCTCTGGAAGAGGGTGAGATCATCACAGAAGTGCGTTTTCCGGTGCCGGAAGTCTCGAATTATCAGAAGTTCGTGCAGCCTGCGTCGCGCTTTGCACTCGTTGGGGTGTTTGTTGCGAAATACGCCGACGGCGTGCGCGTTGCGGTGACAGGTGCGTCCAATGACGGTGTCTTCCGCTGGTCGGAGGCTGAAGCCGCACTGTCGTCGGATTTCTCGGCGGACGCTGTGAAGGGGCTGTCGCTGCCTGGGGATGACATGATCAGCGATCTGCACGGCACCGGGGCCTATCGCGCGCATCTGACAGGTGTGATGACGGGCCGTGCGGTGACAAGCGCCGCCTGATCCCTGACCAGACTTTTTTAAGCCCGGGCGGGAAACTGTCCGGGTTTTTCTTTTGTCGCGACGGAGTTTTTCCGTCGTGTGACGCGCACCTACTCTGGCAGGATATCGCCGCTGCCGCCCCAGTCCTCCGGCATGTCTTTCAGCTTTGGCAATCCGTCGCGGATCTTCAGCACGGCGTTTTCATAATTGAGGTGCACCGTAGGTCGGAAATCAAAATCACTCAGCAGTCCGGCGTAGATATCGAAAAGGTCGGGCCCGGCCAGGTGAATACCCACAAGACCGTGACAGGTCTGACAGGTCAGTTTGCCACCGGTTTCGGCACCACTTCGCGCAAAGCGGTCTACGTGATCTTCACCCGCCACGAAACGAACACTGCTGCGTGGCCAGAGCACAGGGGCACTGACGGGAGCGCCGGTATAACTGCGGCAGGAATTGCAGTGGCAATAGCACTGAACGACCGGTTCGCCACTGGCCTCAAGCTTCACCGCGCCACAAGAGCACTGCGCCTTATAAATCATAGTATTTCTCCGTGTCGTCCGTCCGGTACGCCTGCGCCCCAAGTGTATGTACGGGCCGGGCAGGCGCGCCCGGGCTGTCCTTGAGCCGGTTTTTAACAGCCGTAACCCGTCACGGCAAAACAAAACGCCCTGACCGTCAGTCAGGGCGCCTGGCGTTATTCTGATGATCTGCTGCGTTTACTTCGGCAGTGGTCCGATCAGCATGACCATCTGGCGGCCTTCCATCTTGGGAAAGTTCTCCACGCGGCCGGCCTCCTTTGTGTCTTCGGCAACCCGTTCAAGCAGCTCACGGCCCAGGTTCTGGTGTGCCATTTCCCGGCCCCGGAAGCGCAGGGTGATTTTTACCTTGTCGCCGTTCTCAAGAAATTTGAAGACGTTGCGCATTTTGACATCATAGTCGTTCGTATCCGTATTCGGACGAAACTTGACCTCTTTGATCTCAATTATTTTCTGCTTTTTGCGGGCTTCGCTCTCGCGTTTCTGCTGTTCGTATTTGAACTTACCAAAGTCCATGATCTTACAGACAGGCGGATTGGCATTCGGAGAAATCTCCACGAGGTCCAGTCCGGCTTCTTCCGCCATTTCCATGGCTCGTTCGGGCGTCACGACGCCGGCATTTTCGCCATCTGCGCCAATCAGGCGAATTTCTGAACTGCGGATTTTCTCGTTTACGCGCGGGCCGGTTTCCCGTTGTGGCGGCGCGTTATGGGGTCTGCGAGCGATGATGTATTTCCTTTGATAGTTATCGGTCCTGAGAGGTTAAAATAAACGGCGCATCTGTGCACTTCAAGCTGCAAATCGGCGCGAAGGGCATCACCGGGCAGGTTTTTTCCCTTGTGAAGCGCGGCCGGGTGAGTCAACCCGGTTGTGACAGAACATTTACACAACACGTCTGTTGTGGTCGGTAAAAGGAGAACTCTGGAATGAAAAATCTTATCTGGATAGTGGTCGCCGCCTTCCTGCTTGTCGGAGGGTATCTTTTGTGGTCGGGGAAATCAGTTGAAGAGGCAGCATCTGATGCAGCCGACGCCATCAATGCGCCTGAGGCTGTGGAAGCCGTAACGCAAGCCGCAGAAGACGCACAGCCGGTCGTCGAAGACGCCGCAGAGGCCGTGTCAGATGCGGCAGGCGAAGCGGTTGAAACCGTGACGGAGGCCGCCGAAGCCACAGCCGAAGCCATCGGGGACGCCGGCACCGCCGCGGCCGGGGCAGCCGGAGAGGCACGTGAGGCGGCCGGCAGCACGCTGGAAGTGGTCGGAGA
>CBDUCB010000366.1:0-2427 GCA_965365545.1 uncultured Roseobacter sp.
TTTTTCCAGGACATCGCGCCGGGAAAACCGCGACACCCGCTCTTGCGGGGTAATATGCCTCAGCGCATGTCCTGCAGAACGGCATCCGCCAGCGCATCTCCACTGTCGAAAGCGGATTCGACCCGGCCGCCACCGCACCAGTCCCCCGCAGCGCCAAGCCCGCGCGCCGCATCAAAAAGACAGGGCGCGTCTGCGGGCGTTGTCATCTTTGCGTAACGCCACCGGTGCAGACTTGCATAGTCCGCCTGCTGCGCGTCGGTTCCGGTTATCTCCGTGAACGCAGCCATCAGGGTTTCGCGGACCTCGTCCTGATCACGTTCGATATTTTCGTCTGCCCAGGCGTTGTCCGACTGACACAGCATCTCCGCTCCGGACCGCGCGGGCTTACTGTGATTGGCGGCGATCCATGACAGCGGGCCGTCTTCGACAAAGGCCGCATCCCATGAGAGTGCAGGCGGCGCGTCAAACCCCAGCATCAGGCTGTAACAGCCGGACATTGTCACCTGTGCGAGCGCCTCATGCCCGTCGAATTCAGCAGGCATCAGATCTTTTGTCTGGACCGAGGGTGCTGTGCAGAGCACATAGTCAAACCCGCCGTGCACAGCATCGTCGGTCGTTTTCAGTGACCAGGTCGCGCCGTCGCGGATGATCGTCGCCACGCGCGTCGCAAGGGCGATATCTGCGCCCTCCCCCATCGCCTTGCACAGACTGTTCATGCCCGGACAGGCGACATAGCGCGTGCTGCCTGCATCGTCCTCGCCGGTTGGCCCGGCGGCATCCCGGGCGACATCCTTCATCAGGCGCGGCTTCCATACGGCCACTGTTCCTCCGGCAATAAAGGGGGTCAGAAAATCCCGAAACGAAGCACCACGGGCGGTGAAATACTGCGCACCGTGATCAAAGCGTCTCTCTCCGGCGCGGCGCGTGGACATCCGCCCGCCGATGCCGCGGGATTTCTCAAAAACGGTAACGGTTGCAGCATCGCCCAGACGCTGTGTCAGACGCATGCCCGCAAGGCCGGCACCAATGACTGCAATCTTCGGTTTTTCCCTCATCTGATCCGTCCCCTGTTCCGCGCTGCCATCTAGCCCGCCAGCGGGCCCGAACAAGAGCCCGCATGTGTCAGAGCCTGTAAGTGCGCCGCGCAAGTCCGGTTGTCAGTTCGGCAATCATCTCAAAAGCTTCGTCCTCGCGCAGCCGGTGATCCGCGACGAGCCGCGCCAGATATGCGCAATCGACCCTTCGTGCGACCTCGTGGCGCGCCGGCACCGACGGAAAGGCGCGGGTGTCATCGTTAACCCCGGCTGTATTATATATTCCGGCGGTCTCGGTCGTTTGTTCGCGGAACCGGCGCATACCCTCGACGCTGTCGTGAAACCACCATGCCGGCCCGAGTGTCAGGCAGGGCCAGGCCCCCGCCAGAGGAGCCAGTTCCCGCGCATAGACACTTTCGTCCAGTGTGAAAAGAACGATCCTCAACCCCGGCGCATACCCAACGCAATTAAGGAGTGCTGCGAGGTTTCGGGTGAATTCCGCGCGCGTCGGGATATCGAACCCCTTGTCCCGTCCGTAGGCTTCAAAAACCTTTGTGTTGTGGTTTCTCATCGCGCCGGGGTGGATCTGCATGACCATACCGTCTTCTGCACTCATCCGAGCCATCTCGGTCAGCATCTGTGCCCGGAAAAGGGCTGCGTCCCCCGGTTCTGCCTTGTTACGGCATACCCGGTCATAAAGCGAAGCCGCATCGCCAGATGAAAGATCCGCCGTACCGGCGTCGGGCACGCCATGATCCGTTGCCGTGGCCCCCAGATCACGGAAAAACGCCCGGCGGGTGCGATGCGCCTCAAGATACCCCGCCCATGTACCGGTATCCGCTCCTGTGAGCTCTGACATCTCTCTGAGACCGGTGGCAAAGCCCTCATGGTCCGGGTCCGTGATCTGATCCGGCCGGTAGGTCGGTATAATCCGCCCCGACCATGACCCGTCAGCCAGCGCGCGGTGGTGAGTAAGCGCATCCAGCGCACCATCGGTGGTAGCCATCACCTCGATGTTAAAGCGCTCGAAAAGCGCGCGGGGGCGAAATTCCGGGGATGCCAGTTTGTCGCTGATGAGATCAAAGCTTTCGTCAGCGGTTGTCGCTGAGAGCGGCCTCGTGAAACCAAAGAGACGGTCAAACGTGATATCGAGCCAGAGCCGCGTTGGCGTGCCCCGGAAGAGGTAATAGTGCTCCGCGAACCGCCGCCAGACATCACGGGGATCAGCCGCCCTGCCCCGGCCATCGGCGCGTTGCACACCAAATTCCTCCAGGCGCATGCCCTGACTTGCAAACATACGTGTGATGTAATGATCCGGCGTCACCAGCAGGGCGGCCGGATCAGAAAAGGGCGCATCCGTGGCAAACCACGCCGGCTCGGTATGCCCGTGCGG
>CBDUCB010000367.1:0-2373 GCA_965365545.1 uncultured Roseobacter sp.
GACCCGCGAAATAGCGCGGCATGATTGATCAAAGTCAATCTTGAGTGACCTGCGACCCAATAAAATCCGCGCTATGGAACAGATGGCTCTCATTTTTGCTGATCGCGCTGACGCAGGCCGGAAACTGGCCGACGCTCTTGCCGCAATGGAGCTTGATCATCCGCTGATTTACGCCCTGCCCCGCGGTGGCGTTCCTGTTGCCGTCGAAGTGGCGAAAGCGCTTCACGCGCCGCTGGATCTGTTGCTGGTGCGCAAGATCGGAGCTCCGCGAAATCCTGAGGTCGCTCTTGGGGCGATCGTCGAAGGCGCCAGCCATGAGATCGTTATCAACGAGAACGTGAAACGCCTGTCCGGAGCCGATGATGCTTATGTCTCAAAAGCCGTGAAAGACCAGCGGGCCGAGCTTGAACGGCGCAAAAGTCTCTATCTGGGCAATCGTCCGAGGCCCGACCCGAAAGACCGGACCGTGGTTGTCGTCGATGACGGGCTGGCGACCGGGGCCACGATGAAGGCGGCTCTCATCGGGCTGAAGCGGAGCGGGCCAGAGCGGATCATCGTGGCGCTTCCGGTTGCGCCGAAGACGGCCCTGGAGGAAATTTCCGATCAGGCTGACGACATAATCTGTCTGCATCCGACCACAGCCTTCCGGGGGGTGGGCAGTTTCTACAAGGACTTTCATCAGCTTACCGATGCCGAAACGGTCGCTCTGCTGGCGCAGATCCCGGCGGACAAGGCCCGTCCGTCACATACCGGCACGGCAGGCACACACAAACGACAGGTGGCTATCCCTCCGCTGGGCCTCCCCGGCGATCTGACAGTTCCACCAGACCCGCGCGGCATTGTCCTTTTTGCCCACGGCAGCGGTTCCGGCCGGGGCAGCCCTCGCAACAGATATGTGGCGGAGAAACTGAACGGAGCAGGATTTGCAACGCTTCTGTTCGATCTGCTCACTCCGCAGGAAGCACAGGACCGGAACAACGTCTTCGATATTCCCCTGCTGGCGGACCGGGTGGTCGAAGCCTCGATCTGGATCACCTCCGAGCCTGATCTCGAAGAACTGCCGCTTGGCCTTTTCGGGGCAAGTACGGGTGCCGGGGCGGCCCTCGTGGCGGCGGCTGAACTCAAAGGCCGGATCTCAGCAGTCGTGTCGCGTGGCGGACGGCCCGATCTGGCCATGGATTTCCTGCCACAGGTCACCAGCCCGACAATGCTGGTCGTCGGCGGTCTGGACTACGATGTCATCGATCTTAATAAACGTGCCCTTGCGGCCCTGACCTGTGAACGCAGGATGGAAATCGTTCCGGGAGCCGGCCATCTGTTTGAAGAGCCGGGCACGCTGGAGCAGGCGGTGGATCATGCCGCCGGATGGTTCAGGGCGTATCTTCGCGCGGACGTGGCACCCCCCCGGCCGCCAGGTCCGCCGCCGGCAGATGTCAGCGCTCAGTCCGTGTTCAGTGCGGCCGCCGAGCCCCTGCCCGCGATCAGCGACCCAGCATTTGCCAGGGCCTTCGACCGTTTCGGAACAAAACGTGTGGTGCTTCTGGGCGAAGCAACTCACGGCACTTCGGAATTCTACCGGGCCCGGGCCGCAATCACACGGCGCCTGATAGAAGAACACGGGTTTTCGATTGTCGCGGCCGAAGCCGACTGGCCTGACGCCGCTGTGGTTGACCGCTATGTTCGCCACAAACAGAACCGGATGATGAAACCGCCGCCTTTTTCGCGCTTTCCGACATGGATGTGGCGCAACGTCGAGTTCGACGCCTTCACGCGCTATCTGCATCAGTTCAACGGCACTAAAAACGCCGAAGAGCGCGTCGCTTTCTATGGACTTGACCTTTATAATCTGAGTGCGTCGATTGCTGCAGTTCTGGCGTATCTTGACCGCGTGGACGAAACAGCAGCCGCAGTGGCGCGTTCGCGCTATGCATGCCTGTCGGCCTGGTCGCATGAGCCCGCGGCCTATGGTCGTGCTGCCCTTTCACCCGGTTTTTCCACTTGCGAAGAACCGGTCACACAAATTCTGATTGATCTGCTCAGGCAGCAACTGGACTACAGCGCGCAGGATGGCGACCGGTTTTTTGACGCGGCACAGAATGCGCGCCTCGTGGCGAATGCGGAACGCTATTATCGCCTGATGTATTATGGCTCGCGACTCTCATGGAACCTGCGCGACCAGCATATGTTTCAGACTCTGTGCCAGATACTGGCCCATTCCGGGCCGGACAAAAAAGCCGTGGTCTGGGCGCATAACTCGCATATCGGTGACGCGCGTTACACGGATATGGGCCGCACGCGCGGCGAGCTGAACATCGGGCAGCTCTGCCGGGAAAAATTTGGCGATACCGCCGCGCTCATCGGATTAGGAACCGC
>CBDUCB010000368.1:0-2314 GCA_965365545.1 uncultured Roseobacter sp.
GCCAGATGCGCGATGTAGGCTTTGAACTTTACCAGTCGATGCTGGAAGAGGCGATTGCTAAGATCCGTGCGGGCGAGATGGAAGGGCTGAGCGAGGCCGATGACCAGTGGGCGCCACAGATCAATCTGGGCGTGCCGGTGCTGATCCCGGAGGACTATGTGCCTGATCTTGATGTCCGTCTGGGGCTCTATCGCCGCCTCAGCAGCCTGACGACGAAAGTGGAACTTGAGGGCTTTGCTGCCGAGCTGATTGACCGGTTTGGCAAGCTGCCGCGCGAGGTCTCGACCCTGATGCTCGTCGTACGGATCAAAGCCATGTGCAAAAAGGCCGGCATCGCGCGACTGGATGGCGGCCCGCGCGGTGCGACGATCCAGTTTCACAATGACAAATTTGCCTCGCCCGAGGGGCTGGTCGAATTCATTCAGGATCAGCGCGGGCTGGCCAAGGTCAAGGACAACAAGATCGTCGTGCGCCGCGACTGGAAGGCCGATGCCGATAAAATCAAAGGCGCCTTCGCGATTGCGCGCGATCTGGCGGAGAAAGTCGTGGCCCGCAAAAAGCGCGAGAAAAGCAAAGCCGGCTGAACGGTTATTCCGCCGGCAGCCGGCTTTCCACCCGACCCATGTAGACCATCAGAGAAAAGGCGAGCGTCGCCATGATCAGAACCGCCAGAACCAGCGGCCGGATCGATCCGTCAAAGAGCAACCCGATGGGTGAGGCAATTGCTGCTGCCAGCACGGTCGACACCGCACCGATTACGCTTGCAGCCATGCCCGCCACATGCCCCATCGGCTCCATCGCGATGGCGTTGAGATTGCCGATGGTCAGGCCTGCCTGAAAGAAAACAAAGGCCTGCCAGACGGCAAAGATGGCAAAACCGTCCGGCCCGATCTGACCGCTGAGCAGGACCAGTCCCCCCGACAGCATAATCTGCGCGGCAAGCGCTAACGTCACCAGCCGGCGCATACCGAAGCGGACGACCAGCACCGCGTTCAGCAGGCTCGCAAAAGCCGAAGAGAGCGCAATGCCACCGAACCAGAACGGAAAGGTCTCAAGCCTGTCAAAGACGAACTCATAGATGGGCTGGATCAGCATCAGCAGTGTAAAGAGCATTGCCATCGCAAGGGTCTGCACCATGATCGACAGACGCACCACGGGATGAGCGAACATCTCTCGGACCGCCGCCATCATAAGGCTGAAGCGCACGGGCCGTCGTTTCGCTTCGGGCAGGGTTTCCGGCAGGCGGATCTTCAGCCACAGGGCCGAGATCAGCGAAAAGGCGACAAAGGCCATAAAGATGCTGCGCCAGCCAAAGCCTGCGATGATCACCACGCCCATGGCGGGCGCAAAGGCGGGCACGACGGTAAAAATCATCATGGCAATGGACAGGATCCGTGCCATCTCGCGACCGGAATAGAGATCGCGGATGATTGCAATGGAGACCACGCGCGGACCGGCCGCGCCGATGCCCTGGAAGACCCGTGCCACCAGCATCAGTTCAAGCGACATGCTGGCCCAGGCCACCAGCGCAGAGGCCACGTACAGCCCCGCACCGCAGAACATGATCCGCCGCCGCCCGAAAGCGTCCGAGAGCGGCCCCGCAAAAAACGTGCCGAGCCCCATACCGAGCACAAATGACGTCAGGATCAGAGGCGCGCGGGTCGGATCTTCAGGCGTCAGCTCACGCGCGATATCCGGCAGCGCAGGCAGCATTGCATCAATGGAAAAGGCAATTGTCGCGAATAACATTGCCATCAGGGCAATGAATTCCGCACGCCCCATCGGGATCCGTTGTTCTGGATCTGTCACTCAACCCCACTGAAAACCAGAGCGCCCTTCCCGCTGGTGCGCTTCGGCGTCAGACATAACCGAGAGTTGAAGAGCGTTCAATTACTCTTATGCACAATTATGCGCGGCGACAGGGCACGTGACCAGAAATCAGGCAGCGTCCGTAAGCTCCGTGATGACCTTGTGCCAGAGCTCAGGCGGTTGCGCCCCTGGGACCGCATGTTTGCCGCCCACGATAAAGGTCGGCACCGAGTTCACGCCCATTTCGCGGCTGTGTGTGTCGCGCTTGCGGATGTCGTCGATATCGGCATCCGACTGAAGCAGTTTCAGCACCACCGCTGCATCCATTTCGATACTGTCGGCGATATCGGCGAGCACGTCATGCGCACCAATGTCACGGCCTTCGTTGAAGTACGCTTTGAAAAGGGCGGCGACCGCCGCTGTCTGCCGGCCTTCTATCCCGGCCCAGTGGATCAGGCGGTGCGCATCAATTGTGTTAGGAGTGCGCTGCATTGCCTCGAAATTA
>CBDUCB010000369.1:0-2309 GCA_965365545.1 uncultured Roseobacter sp.
CCACCGTCTCCGGTGCCATCGCCGCCATCGCCGGTGCCATCGCCGCCGTCTCCGGGGCCATCACCGTCATCGCCGGTGCCATCGCCGCCGTCGCCACTGGGGGAGCCACCGCTCGGGCCGCCTTCGCTGCCACCGTCGCCACCTATTGCATCGTCGAGACCGTCATTATCACCGGCGTCAGCGCCGATCGCACCGGTCGGTTCATCAGAGAGAAGAAGGGCGAGTGCCGGACATGCCTCACCCGTGCCGACGAGAATATCGACGTAATTGGGGTGTCGCTGAATATATTCGATGAAGCCCGAGGTAATCGTCTCGCAGCTGCATAGTGCATCCAGCGAAATGTTTTCCACAGCACTGCGTGTAGAACTTATGCTGCATTGTCCCAGGCTGCCCGAAAGACCCTGTGCGCGGACCTCCTGCGGTGCAGCAAATCCAAAAGACGTCACCAACACAAAGGACGTCGTTGTCCACAACCTTGTCATACTCATACTCGTTTCTCTTCCCCAAGATACCCGCGACGCGAGGCGCCACACTGCAACCAATTAAACGTCATATAAATGACAAATTGGCAGCTGCAAGTCCATGTTTTCCGCGCTTGGAAAGCCAATTGTGGCAATTTCGGGGCAACAGTCATCCTTTGCGAAAACAGTATCTGGATTACTATGGTTTTGTTGACGGGCGCGCACGGGGAAATTCTGCTGCAACACCGCATTTCGGCAATCGTCGCGCCCGTGCAACACAACCCTGGTCTGCCACGGGCGCGCGCATCCAATCTGATGTGCCGGCGACCTGCCACCCGGAAGGCGTCGGGGCCGCCGTCAGGCTCCCGACCGCAAAAGCCAGTCCCGACCGAGGCGAACAGTATTCCTGGCAAAGTGCGGCGCAAGAGCGCGGGGTTCAGGGGCCTCGATATGGCTTCCGATCCAGGCAAGCAGTGCCATCCGCCGCAGCATGATAAAAGTGTCTATTTCCGCTTCATCATGCGGATCGAGGGGGCGCACAGACCGGTATCCTTCCAGCCAGGCACTGCGTAAAGCGGGAACGGCCGGATCATCCTCAATAAAGCTGATTGCTGCTGCGAAATCGTACATGAACCAGCCTGTACCACAGTCGTCAAAGTCGATCAGACGGGTGCCTTCGGCATCCTGCAACAGGTTGGCCAGACGCATATCGGCATGAATCAGGTTGAACCGGTCGGGCGCTTTACCGTAAGCGGCAAGACGTTTGCGGATCATCCTTTCGACGTCTTCCAGAACCTTCCGCGCAGGCACATCGACGCCGGGAGCATCGCGCCAGTTGCCCCAGATGGGCGCAGGCCCGAAAACGGCCTCTTCGTCCCAGACAAGACGTTCGAAGGGTTTCGGTTTCGACCAGCCCATGACGTGGGTGTGGCATCGCGCCGCCATCGCCCCGACGGTGCGAAAACCAGCTGTCATATCAGAGGCCTGATCGGGCGCGGCGCCAGGCAGGTGCTCAAACAGCACCAGGTACCGGGGCAACTGCAGGCCGGGCGTGCCCGCCTGCTGGATGACGTCGCCGTTGCGCCCGGTGAACATATCGGCAGTCGGCACGATATCAGCGCCACGCAGGGCCCGGATCCAGTCCAGTTCGCAGGCAATGGCGCGTTTCGAATGATAGCCCTCGCGGTGCACGCGCAGCACGGCGCGAAACCCCTTGGTGTTTTCGATCAGCCATGTGGTGTTTTCCGACACGTTTATCAGGCGCGGCGTCACGTCCCGGGGAATATCCCAGAGCGCGAGCCCGTCACGCACAAGTGCTTCAAGATGCTTCAGCAGCGTATTCAGCGGCATATCGCGATCGGTCACACTGGCCCCCCTTTTCCCTGCGTGGCTTATGCTTTCTGGCATGAAACAGAAGTTACACCGGGACGCAACGCCGTAAGGTCAGCATCTGCAGAGCGCGCACTGTCGAGAGTTGACGTGCTGGCCGGAGAACGATTGCGCGACAGAAATGAACGGGCGCGTTGCGTCGCCTGAACACGTGATGGCCTGAGATCAGCGCAACCGGATTTGTCGGTAGAATTTGCGACGGTGCGGGTATAGCCCGGTACGGCCATATGAGTTCAGAAATAATTGCACAGGTTGGCGCGCCAGGTTCCTTATCGCTGTGTCAGCCAAAGGTTGACATCCGGATCTGGCTGCCTCGTTGAGCCACAGTGACACGTTGAGTTCCGTAAAATTCTGTGGAGAACGGGAAAAGGCTGAGGCGTAAGCGGTCAAAAAGAACGGAAACACTTCAAAGTATATTAGTATCGGGTCTGACCCGGGATAAATGGTGCGGATGAGAAG
>CBDUCB010000370.1:0-2267 GCA_965365545.1 uncultured Roseobacter sp.
TCCGCGCCTCTTTCAGATCAAACCCCACAACGCTGCGCTTCTTGCCGAACTCCACCGCCAGCGGCAGGCCCACATAGCCCAAGCCGATCACCGCGACTTTCAGATCGTCCAAAGCATGCATGAGGTATTATTTCCCGTAATAGTCTCTGAACCATGCCACAAACCGGGCAATCCCGTCTTTGACATCTGTCTGCGGTTTGTAGCCGGTGAGCTTTTGCAACAGATCCGCATTGGCCCAGGTGGCCGGCACGTCGCCGGGCTGCATATCCATGTAGTTCCGGATCGCTTCGACCCCCAGACAGCGCTCGATCTCTTCGATGAAATCCAGCAGGCGCACCTTGTCGGAATTGCCGATGTTCACCACGCGGAACGGGGCAACGGGCGAGAGGCTGTCGCCGTCGGCGATATCCGCGGGGGAGGCGGGGCGCTCGGGCACCGCGTCAATCAGCCCACGGATGCCGCGTACGAGGTCCTCGACGTAAGTGAAATCGCGGTACATCTCGCCGTGGTTATAGATGTCGATGGGCCGCCCTTCGAGAATGGCATCCGTAAACTTGAAAAGCGCCATGTCCGGCCGCCCCCAGGGCCCGTAAACGGTGAAGAAGCGGAACATGGTCGTGGGCAGGTCCCACAGATGCGCATAGGAATGCGCCATCGCCTCATTGGCCTTTTTGGTGGCCGCATAGATGGTCAGCTGCGTGTCGGCTTTTTCAGTCTCTGTGAAGGGCATTTCCTCATTGGCGCCGTAAACGGAGGAGGTCGAGGCCATCAGCAGATGCTGCACTTTGAGCCGGCGCGCGGCCTCCATCACATTGAAGGTGCCGATCACATTGCTGTCGATATAAGCGCGTGGGTTTTCAAGGGAGTAGCGCACCCCGGCCTGGGCGGCGAGATGCACGATCACATCCGGCGCGAAGTCATCCGTGACCTGATCGATGAGTGCGGCATCCTCCAGCATCCCTTCGGTCATGGAGAAGTTCGGGTCCTGCAGCAGCATCGCATGACGCCGCTGTTTGAGGCGCACATCATAATAGTCGGTCATCCCGTCGAACCCGTGCACCCGGAAGCCTTCGGCGAGCAGCAGCCTGGCCAGATGGAACCCGATGAAGCCGGCGGTGCCGGTGATCAGGATTTTTGTCATCTGAAGTACCTTTCTTGTGCCAGACTTTTATTTTCCGACGAGGTCTGACCTGTTTCGCGGCACCTTGCTACACCGGAATTAAGATACAACGCGGGTGCCGTCTAATTAGCTGTGTTTGCTGATCCGGCAACATCATATCCCAGATGTGCCAGATCAAGTTGCAGCATCTTTGCCAGCCGTGCGTTGCTTTCAGAAAAGCTCTCACCCGTCCGCTGTCTTACCGATTCCCGCAAACTCTGATCGCGACGCGCCTGCAGTGCATCCGGGACCACCCGGTCAAAAACCCGTAACGCTTTTCCGCGCAAGCGAAGTGTCAAACTGGTCTGAGGCTTCAGCGCGTCGGGACGGATCAGGTAGTTCGACCATCGAAACAGCTCGTTCGTTACCGCGCCTGTGGCCGTGTTGGTGCGTTTCTGCGTCGGCAGCTGCGGTGCGGGAACATCCATAAAGCTGCTTATTTCACCGATGAATTTCTCAGGATGCCGGGCAAGCATTTCCAGTGGAAGGGCGAGGACATTATCAGCACCAAAAACGTTCTGGTACATCCCCACCAGCCGATCAAAATGGAAAAAATCAAGGCGGCAAATCCCGCAAAAGCCGGGCGGGTCGTCAGGTGTGCCCAGAAATTCGCGAAGCGTCAGCCTGCCTCCGATGCGGACATACTCTCCGTACAATGAGTATATGAGCGCTTTCTGCTCGCGGAAAATAAGAAGAACCCGTGAATTATCGAAGGTCGCTTTCAGCCGGTCGGCGACATAGGGTGCATAGTAGGATCCCTGCCAGGGGCGCGAGGACAGGGCTTCGTGGCTCATGATGCAGATTTTTGCATCAGCAGGGGCCGGATTTGCGACATTATACAGTCTGGCCCGTGTCTCATCAGCCGAAAAACGGAGTGGATCAACGGTGACAAATTCCGTGACCGCATGGTGTGCCTGGCCGCCCCAGGGCGAATGCACGCCGATTGCCGTGTTTTCAAAGAAATGTTCCTGAAGCCATGTGCTGGCGCATTTGTGCAGACCGACATGCAGTAACACAGGTAAAGAAGTGATGTCCTGGGGCAGCTGTCTCAAGAGAAGATCCTCGGGTATCCGGGGCAGAATTCTGCCGGCGGGCAATCGTAAAGACA
>CBDUCB010000371.1:0-2245 GCA_965365545.1 uncultured Roseobacter sp.
GTCCGGTCGATCGTCCGAAACACCCACCCCTTGCGATCCGACCACAGCCCGGCCGTTTCCAGATACTCCGTAAGCCAGGCTTCTAGATTGTGATGGCTCGGCACCGCGTGATCCTTGCCGCCCTTTTCCTTGTCGGCGGTCATGTATTCGGTCAGCGCCTGTGAGAGTGCCGTAGCGTCGGCCACTTCTTCGCCGCCGGGTGCGACACAGGGGAACGAGCCCTCGGCGCTCTGGGCGATGCCGTGCTGGGGCACCAGCAAAACGAGGCAGAGCGAAATTGCGGTTGAGGAACGAAAAGCCTTGGTCATTGTACAAACTCCATTGCGCCGTCGGATTGTGCGGCACTTCTTTCACACAGAAACGCAGGCGCTTTGTGAAAAGTTCCGACAGCAGGGGGCGGGCGGGTGCTCGCCAGGCGGCAAACTGCCTGGCCGCCTCTGGTCCTGAACCGGGCTGCGGGACGCTCTGACAACGCAACAGGGCCACATATCAACCTTGTCATTGACCCGGTTACGGGCTCTGCACTCTGCCGGCAGACCAGTCCGTAGCACCTGAAACACGACTTGCCACCCTGACGACGCCAGAGTTTGACATGATACCGGTCAGAGATCAGAGATGCCCTGGATCATCCTGCCCGTAAATCTGTGCGAGGAAAACGTAACAAAAGGTCAGCGTTTCAGCGGGTTTTGAGGCCCGAGATCACTGCGGAAAAAATCTCCGCAGTGTCGCGCCAGTGGGGCAGGGATGCGGACCGCGTCGATGACAGGCCGGCCAACCGCTGCTTTTCGTGCGGATCCGTCAAAATGCGGCGCAGCGCTGTTGCGAAGGCCTCGGCATCGTCCGGGGGCACAAGGATGCCGGCGTCCCCGACCGTATCCGGCACAGCTCCCGTGGCGCATGAGACCACAGGAAGGCCGTACATCATCGCCTCGCTCAGAACCATTCCGTAGCCTTCATACCGCGTGGCCAGCGCGAAAACCGATGCCTGGTTAAAGAGTGAACAAAGCGCCTTCGGACCGACTTCGCCAGAAAACCGCACGCGGGGTTCAAGCCTGAGTGCGCGGGCCTGTGCGTAAAGCGCGTCGGCAGTTGCCGGGTCGTACACCTTGCCCACGATTTCCGCTCGCCATGACAGATCCACAATACCCGCCAGCGCGTCAAGCAACACATCGTGACCCTTGCGCGGGGCCAGCAACCCGACGGACAGGATCAGAGGCGGGTCGGCTGGCTGCGGATCAACTGCCGGACGATCAAACCCGGGGGGCGCGATCGTGATGCGGTCTGCCGGGGCACCGAACTGACCGCAGAGGATACGCGCCGTCTCCGCGCTGGGAACGATGACGCGGGCGGCGTGGCGCAACGCGGCGGCCTCATTGCGCATCAGGAACGCGGCGCGATCCGCTGCAAGACCGTTCTCAAGGCCGAGCGGGTGATGGATCATCGCGATCACAGGCGCGCGCACTGTGGCAAGCCCCCCGGGATCGATGGACCCAAAGACAAGGCCGTCAAGGATAACCGGCTGATCCGGCGGAACGGCTCGGAGCAGGCGCAGTGTTTCGTTCATATCGGCCGCTGTCGGGTCCGGGAAGCTGTCCGGCAGCTGAAGATGGGCCGTTGTGCACCCGGTTTCGTTCAGAACGCGCAGAACCGTTGCTTCGTATATGAACCCGCCGGTGCGCCGGTTCTTGTCGCCCGGGATTGCGAAGACGGCTTTGGTCATGCCACCTGCTCGCTGGCATAGACGCGGAGCACCGCGCGTTCACACATGGCCACCAGGGCGTAGAAAATGACCGCCACCACGGACAGAGCCACCACACAGGACCAGAGCATATTATAGTTTGATGTGCTCGACGTCAGGGCCATGAGAACGCCAATGCCCCGTCCGGTTGCCAGCCATTCGGTGGTCGTGACAGCCAGCAGAGCAGATGGCACCGCCATGCGCGCCGATGCAAAGAAGGCCGGCAGCATCGCGGGGATCTGTGCCGCGCTGAGCAGACGGAAGCGGCCCGCGCCATAGCTGTTGAATACATCGAAGATCTGGCCGGGGGTCTGGCGCAGCCCCTGCAGGCAGGCCACGAGGGTCGGAAAGAAGATCATGACAGCCACGATGATAACAGTACCCGCAGCGCCCCGTCCGAAGGCCAGAACGAGCAGCGGTGCGGTGGTGATGATCGGAACAGCGCGCAGGGCGATTGCGACCGGCATGGCCGCGCGGGACAGCGGCGGTGACAGGACCAGCAGAACC
>CBDUCB010000372.1:0-2234 GCA_965365545.1 uncultured Roseobacter sp.
ACCCATACCGGCCGCGATCCGGGCCGCATGCGTGCCGCCGACACCGCCGCCGCTGACCCGACCGCGTGCGGGGCCGACACCGGGCACACCGCCCATCAGAACGCCGCGCCCGCCGTTGGCTTTCTGCAGGGTCCACGCCCCGACCTGGGGGGCCAGACGTCCGGCAACTTCCGACATTGGCGCCAGCAAAGGCAGGCCGCCGCGGTCATCGGTCACAGTTTCATAGGCAATACAGGTCGCACCCGAAGCGATCAGATCGCGGGTCTGTTCGGGATCCGGTGCCAGGTGCAGGTAGGTAAAAAGCACCTGACCCTCGCGCAGCATTTTGCGCTCCCCTGGCTGCGGCTCCTTCACCTTTACAATCATATCGGCGGTGCTGAAAACATCTGCTGCCGTCCCGGCAATTTCTGCGCCTGCATCGGTGTAGTCGCTGTCCTCAAACCCTGCGCCTTTGCCGGCACCGGTTTCGATCAGCACACGATGGCCGTGTGCGACGGCCTCGCCCGCGGCATTGGGTGTCATGCCGACGCGGAATTCCTGTGGTTTGATTTCTTTGGGGCAACCGATAATCATCGCCGTCTTCTCCCTGAGCATATTTTCTGTTGAATACGCCCGTTTTTGCGCAATCGGGGATTAAAATTACCTCGTAAAGGGGGTGCTTTTGCGAATAGTCTGCGGAAAACTTGTACTCAGGCGAAAGTTTTTTGCACAGATGTCCCTCGACTCAACAGACCGGCGAATCCTCAGCGCACTGCAGACCAAAGGGCGGCTGTCCAATTCCGATCTCAGCGACGAGGTGAATCTCTCTCCCTCGGCCTGTCACAGACGGGTTCAGCGGCTCGAAAAGGAAGGTTACATCCACGGGTATGTGGCCTTGCTGGACGCCCGGAAAATGGGTGTGCCGACAACGGTTTTTGTCGAAATTACCCTGCAGGGACAGGCCGATGAGGTGCTCGATGCCTTTGAAAAAGGTGTCCGGCGCATCCCGGACGTGCTGGAGTGTCACCTGATGGCCGGCAGTGCTGATTATCTGCTGAAAGTGGTTGCAGAAAACACCGAAGACTTTGCCCGGATCCACCGCCAGTATCTTGCGCGCCTGCCCGGGGTAGCACAGATGCAGTCGAGTTTTGCCCTGCGCACGGTTTTCCGGACCACCGCCCTGCCGGTCTGATCCGGCAGGACGGGTCCCTGCATGTTCTGGCATTGACTCACGCACGTCCGAAAGGTTGTCGCAAACGGAAAAAATGGCGCAGGCCGAACGTCACTGACGTGCGCGTCGAAACAATTAACCGCCAGCTGCAGCGACAGCCGCCGGGCATTTTCACAGCGGGCGTTATTTTTTGCCATGTATTTCAGTCAAATACAGCACATCTCCCGGAAGTCTGAGAATAAGGGATCAACCGAACGGACGGAACAGATTGAAATAATGTGAGATATGACCTATCTGAAGTTGAGTGGGACGCAATATGTTTAACAAGTTACGGAGTTTACAATGTTCAGAGGACTTCTCTCTGTCGTCGCCGCGGCCGGTATTTGGGCCAGCGCCTCGCAGGCTGCGACCTTTAACGGCGAGACCGTTACAATCTTTCAGTATTTCGAAGATAATCTTCCGCATCAGCGCGAGTGGGGAAAACGCGAGGTTGCTGCCGGCGAAGGCATCTTCCTTGAGTTTTACACTATTGACCTGCTGCACGACCTTGTCCGGCTTACACTGGATGAAAACTGGTTCTTCCTGCAGAACCGCGGCCGCAATGGTCTGGTCATCCAGGACACCTATGATCTTTTGCCGGCCTTCGGCAGCCTGAAGATCTTTGAGAACGGGTTTGATCGCGAACCGGTTGTAACCGTGTCGGAAAACGAGCTGGTCTTTGATTTCAGTGAGGCCGGCGACAATATCGCGGCATCCGCCACGTGGGCGATTCAGGCCGTTCCGCTGCCGGCTACCCTGCCAATGATGCTTGCGGGCTTCGGCGTGGCGGGCGTGATGCTGCGCCGGCGCCGCAAAAGCTGAACCGGCACGCCCTGGGCGCTCCGGATCTCTGTACAAAAATAAACCCCCGCATGGCACAGGCCATACGGGGGTTTTTTAAGTCCGGGCACATCCGGAGGAATGCTCAGAGCATCCCTTCGCGTTGTGCTTTTTTGCGTGCCAGTTTACGGGCACGGCGGATCGCTTCAGCTTTCTCGCGCGCTTTTTTCTCGGACGGCTTTTCGAAATGTTGCTTGAGCTTCAT
>CBDUCB010000373.1:0-2210 GCA_965365545.1 uncultured Roseobacter sp.
CACGATCATGACCACAGCCACGAGCATACCCACTGATGGACGATTTTATCTTACGCGCGGCCCTTGCCGGTCTTGGTGTCGCACTTGCCGCTGCCCCTTTGGGGTGCTTTGTGATCTGGCGGCGCATGGCCTATTTCGGCGATGCCACCAGCCCTGCGGCGATCCTTGGTGTGGCACTCGCACTGGCGACCGATCTGCCGGTCTTCGGCGGTGTGTTGCTGGTCGCGGTGGCCATGGCGCTGTTGCTCACGGGACTTACCGGGCGCGGCATCAGCAGTGACGCGCTCCTTGGTGTGATGGCGCATGCGGCCCTGGCTCTGGGGCTTGTCGCTGTCTCGCTCATACCCGACGTACGTGTCGATCTGATGGGGTATCTGGTGGGTGATATCCTTGCTGTGTCACAAGCTGATCTTGCAGTGATCTGGACCGGGGCAGCGCTGGTGCTGGGGCTGCTTTTCTGGCGCTGGTCATCCTTGCTGGCGGCCACGCTCAGCCCGGATCTGGCGCAGGCCGCGGGGCTCAGTCCGAAACGTGAAGAACTGGTGCTGACGCTGGCGCTCAGCATCACAGTCGCCGTCGCGATCAAGGTCGTGGGCGCGCTGCTGATCGCCGCGTTGCTGATCATCCCGGCTGCCGCCGCCCGGCCGCTTGCCCGCACACCCGAAGGCATGGCGGCCGCGGCGATGTTCATCGGCGGCGCCTCGGCGCTTGGCGGGCTGATCGTTTCCTTTGCGCTGGACACGCCCACCGGGCCGACCATCGTGAGCCTTGCCGCGGTGGTTTTTGCGCTGACCCGCGGGGTGAGCGCCGTACGCGTCTAAGCGCGCGGCAGCATGGCCGTTGCCTCGATCTCAACCCGGGCCTCATCCTCGACGAGGGCTGCAACAACAACCATTGTCATCGCCGGAAAATGCCGGCCCAGCACCTCGCGATAGGCCGCACCGACCTCTGCCTGACGGGCCAGGTATTCCTTTTTGTCCGTCACATACCACGTCAGCCGGGTGATATGCTCCGGCGCGCCGCCCGCCGCCTCAACCACGGCGCGGATGTTGCGCAGCGCCTGGCGCATCTGACCGATAAAATCATGCACCTCAAAGATCTGATCCGCCGTCCAGCCGATCTGGCCGCCCACATAAAGCTCACCGGTTTCGCAAAGCACGCCGTTGGCATAGCCACGGGCGGGTTTCCAGCCGTCGGGGTGAATGATCTGATGGGCCATTGCGGGCTCCTTTTCATGTTCCTGCGAGGCGCTCAGACGCCCAGATACTGATCCGCCACCGCGGCGGTGACATCGGACATCGCACCGGACCAGACGGTGCTGCCGCGTTCGAGAATGACCGCGCGGTCGGCGATGCCGCGCAGCTCTGCCAGCGATTTATCGACCACGAGAATGGCCATCCCTGTCTCTGATTTCAGACGGCGCACGGCAGCCCAGATTTCCTGGCGCACCACCGGGGCCAGCCCTTCGGTGGCCTCATCAAGCAGCAGAAGACGCGGATTGGTCATCAGCGCGCGCCCGATCGCGAGCATCTGTTGTTCCCCTCCGGAGAGAGACGCCGCCATCTGATCGCGACGCTCTTCGAGGCGCGGGAAGAGCTCTGCGATGCGCGCCGCATCCCACTCTCCCGGCCTGGCCGCCGCGATGAGATTTTCGCGCACTGTGAGGTTGGGAAAGCACCGCCGCCCCTCCGGCACCAGCCCGAGGCCCTCGCGCGCGGCCTTGTGCGGCGGCAGCGCGCTGAGATCCTGTCCACCGAGCGACACGAAGCCCCCCGATTGCCTGAGCAGCCTGCAGATCACGCGGATCGTCGATGTTTTACCCATCCCGTTGCGGCCCATCAGGGCGCAGACCTCGCCCTCTTGCAGCGTCAGATCGACACCAAAGAGTGCCTGGCTCGGCCCGTAGGAGGCCGTGATCCCCTGCACATCGAGAAAGCTCATCCCGCCTCCTCCGCACCCAGATAGGCCTCGCGTACATCTGCATTGGCCCGGATTTCATCAGCGGTGCCCGTGGCGATGATGCGCCCGTAAACCAGTACCGAAATCCGGTCTGCGAGCGCAAAAACCGCGTCCATATCGTGCTCTACCAGCAGGATCGGTGCCTCGTGGCGCAAACCGTCCAGAAACCCGGTAAGGCGCTGTGAGCCGTCAGCCCCGAGACCCGCCATCGGCTCGTCCATCAGGAAGGCGCGCGGTTGCAGCGTCAGGGC
>CBDUCB010000374.1:0-2192 GCA_965365545.1 uncultured Roseobacter sp.
TAAAAGCCACCAGCGCGAGCACCAGCGGACCCGGCCCGGCAAGCGCCCTTCGCGACACTTTGAGAAGCGCCTGCAGAACAATAATGATCACAGCAGCCTTGATGCCGGTGAACGCCGCCTGAACCAGTGGCACGCCGCCCCAGATGGCATAGCCCAGCGCCAGCAGCAGGATCACCAGTGCCCCTGGCAGAACAAACAACAGCCCCGCGATAAGCCCGCCTGCTGTGCCGCGCAGCTTCCATCCGGCATAGGTCGCCAGCTGCATCGCTTCGGGCCCGGGCAACAACATGCACAGGCTGAGCGCGCGCAAAAAGGTCTCCTCGCTGAGCCAGTCGCGCTTTTCCACAAGTTCGGTGTGCATCAGGGCGATCTGTGCTGCCGGCCCGCCGAAGGATAAAAGCCCGATGCGGCCGAACACCCGGAAAAGACCGGCGTATCCTGTGGGATGCGTCATTCGGTTTCCTGCCAGTCGTGGGTCTCCCCCTGACCGTCACGTGCCCAGCGGTAAAAAGCGTCGTAAAGGATCATGCCGTCGCTGAGCTGTTCCAGATCATCGGTTCGTGCGCGCGACAGGCCCACTGAGAAGGCGAGCAGACCCGCACATTCGGGTGCGAGATCATGGCGATCGGTATCTGCGCCGCGAATGATGCGCGCCATCGTAAGAAGTGGTCCGGTGCTGAGGCCAAACTCCTGCACCATCGTGTCAAAGGTGCAGTAATCGTCACGGTGCGACCAGCGCACCCCTGGCACATCAAAGGGTGTGGCATCGAATTTCTCTGCAACATCGGCAACTTCGGCGGCGGGGACAAAGAGAAAAACGGCGTCGGGATCCACAAAGCGGCGGATGAGCCAGGCACAGGCAATGCGGTCGATCTTTGGCCGGTGCCGCGTGACCCATCGCGCGCCGGGGCCCTGCGCCGGCAGCACCTGTGCCGGGATGCGCGGCAGTTCTTTCGCCGCCCAGCCCTGATTGCCGCCCTCAAGAACCTCGGCAGCGATGCCGCGGGCGCGCAGCAACGCGGCGGCCCCGTAGCTCAGTTTGCGGCCTTTCTGGCAGATCAGGACGGTGAGGCGACCGGCAGGGTCGGGTGGCACATCCGCCATATGGGTATGCGAAATTCTGCGCGCGCCCGGGATCAGAAAGGGATCGGCAGCGAAATCCTCATTGATGCTCAGATCAATCAGGCGCGGGGCAGCAGGCGTCCCGATCAGGCGCATCAGACTTGACGGTGAAATGGTGGTAAAACGGGCCATGGCCAGCATCCTTTTGGTCTTGGAACAGGATGCGATACTCAGGCCGGGGCCTCACGGGGCGATCGCTGTGTCCCCATGCATTATGGGTGGCATGATCGCCGGATCAGGTCAACGGCGCAGATTATTTCAGGCAGGCCCCGGTCAGCAACAGGGCGTGGGTGTCAGGGGGCAGCTGCCCCAGCTGCTCAAAGAAACGGATGAAATCGAACACCGGATAGCTTTCCGCTATTTTCCCGTTAACGATGCGCATTGAAACCTGCTGATAGGCGGTAACGTCAGCGCCGGTATCACAGCGCTGGCAGGTAATCTCTAACATCGCGCTGATCCAGTCGCCTTCCTCGATCGTGTGCAGGATATTCACCCTGATCCCGGTGACCAGGGTGGACAGGATTGTCAGCCACTCTTGCAGCTCTTCGGGGGCCGTCGCAAAATCGGGTAGAAGGGCATAGCCGCCAGAATAGCTGTTGCCGCCCTCGTTCACAAAAAAACCGGGGATGGCGTCAAACCCGCCGCCTTCCCAGACCGTGGCATACCAGTTGCGCAGAGTGTCGTTTTTTGAGGTCATCGTAAAATCTGTTATTTCTGCGCGACCTTAGCGTGCAGAGATTTACAGCCAGTTAAGCGGGCCCACGCGCACAAAAAACGGAGCGGTTCACATGCTGACACCTTCTGGCAAAAAACAAATATTCGTGTGTCGGGGAGGTTAAAGTGCAGGCTTCTGTTGCCAGGTGCCTGCGAACCCCGCCTCAGGTCGCTAAACCAGAGGAGTTAAGTTTCAGTGGCTGAAACCGCTTACGCGGCCATCGCTACTGGAGCACGATTGTCATTTGCAATTGTACATTTTGAACCGATAACGGTGGTATCTCACCGGGACAAAGCAACACCTTTAGACGTTCGTCGATCCTGTTTCGGCCCCATGATCCCCAAATGAAGGATAT
>CBDUCB010000375.1:0-2179 GCA_965365545.1 uncultured Roseobacter sp.
CGAGATCCAGGAGCGACTGGGGCACATCGACGAAGCGGCACCGCCAGCGCTGTTCGATATTCTCGATGACGCCTCGGACGACGAGCGCGCAATGCTGAAATCCGCCATGCGCGAGCCGGTGGATGCACAGTCGATCGCGGCTGAGACACCGCGTCATGCGCGCAAAGAGGTCTATTCCGCAGCACTGCTGATCAGCGGCCCGGACAACAGCCATGAGATGGCCTTTCTGCGTGATCTCGCGTCGCATCTGGGACTGCGCCAGGGCGAGCTTGATGATCTGCACCGGGCGATGGGCAAGCCCGTGATCGCGATGTCCTGACCGGCGTTTTCCGGCAGACCTGAACATGTAAAAGCGCCGCGGCAGGGTTGCCGCGGCGCTTTCTGTTTTTGCGGTGACCGGTGGGTCAGCCCATATGACGGGTGCGCTCCACACAGTCGCGAAGTTCGTTGCGCATCTCCTGCAGGCGGGCGGTCAGGTCACTGCTTTCGACCTTGTTCACAGCGTCGTCAAATGCGTTCAGCACTTTCTGCTCACCGTTGCGGACCTGTGCCATCACGTCCTGATCGATGTCATCGAAATACGCGCGGGCGGCGACCACCGCCTCATTCACCTGCGACATGAAAGAGCCGCTGTCGCTGATGTCAAAGCCGTGCTCTTTAAGGGTGTTGCGCAGCTGATCCACATGTTTTGCATGCAGGTCCAGAAACTCGCGGGCGACGGGCTCGAAGTCTTCCTGTGCTTCGGACACCAGCTTTTCAAAGCCGTTGCGGACGTCCGTCAGCCGCGTCATCAGCTTTCCCAGCGCGCGTTCGGCGTCGGATCCGAAGAGTTCATTATCAGTTGTGGTACTCATTTTATCCTCCTTTGATGGGTATGAAGGATCAACCGGCTGTTGCCCGTTTCGTTCCGGCTCATTGTGATCTCCCCGGCCTGTACCACCCGATGTGAGCCGGGATTTTTCTGCGGCGCAGCATAAAAGGGGTTGTCTTGCCGCAAAAACATCCATATACCATCCACATGGATGGAGAAATACAATGAGCAATGTCCGGTCGCTGCGCGACAAACTGCCTGAGAACGAAAAGATCACGATCAATCTGGGGTTTGTGGACCTCGGGCGCATCGATCTTCTGGTGCGCGAGGGGTTCTATTCCAATCGCAGTGATTTTATCCGCACAGCAATCCGCAATCAGATCGACAGCCACGGTGACAGTGTGCGCCAGTCGATCGAGCGGCATACGATGGAGCTTGGCCTGAGGGATTATACCGTGGCCGATCTGCAGGCGCTGCGCGATGCGGGCGAGGTGCTGCATGTCAAAGTGGTGGGTCTGGCGCGCATCGATGATGCGGTGACGCCGGAACTGGCGCTGGAGACCATCGGCTCGATCACTGTTCTGGGCGCTTTGCAGGCCAGCGCCGCTGTCAGAAAGGCGCTTGCAGACCGCATCCGGTAACCTGATTTCTCAGTAAAAAGGAAAAACGATATGTTTGAGTTCAACGCCGGCGGCCGCCGCCCGGTGACAGGAAAACTGCGCGCCGATACCCTGCGCGCCGCAAATGATCTGGTGCAGCGCACCCTGGCGCAACACGGGCTTGCGCCACCGGCAGGGGTCGCAATGCCATACGCCAGCGCAGGGAATACCGGCACGCAGAAAGACACATCAGCCAGACCGGCACGACCGGCAGGGCGGGTCGCGCAGGCGATGCAGTCTGAAACGTTTCAGAACAGCGCCGGCAGCCGGGATTACCGCATTTTTGTGCCGCAAAAGGCGCATCAGGAGGCCAGAGGGCTGGTAATGATGCTGCACGGCTGTACCCAGACACCCGAAGATTTTGCCATCGGCACGCAGATGAATGCGCTGGCCGGGGCGCAGGGGTTCATCACTCTCTGGCCCGAGCAGAACCGTGGTCACAACGCACAGTCCTGCTGGAACTGGTTCAGCCCGGAAGACCAGCAGCGCGACCGGGGGGAGCCCGCCATTCTCGCGGGCATGGCGGAGCATTGTGCCGCCGAATACCGGGTGCCTTCGTCAAAGGTCTTTGTCGCCGGGTTGTCGGCGGGGGCGGCCATGGCGGTTATCCTGGGCGAGACCTACGGTGATGTCTTCAGCGCGGTGGGGGCACATTCGGGGCTGGCCTATGCCTCGGCGCAGGACGTGCCGTCCGCGCTTGCCGCGATGG
>CBDUCB010000376.1:0-2177 GCA_965365545.1 uncultured Roseobacter sp.
TTTCCCGCCATTGCGATGCTGTGCTTTGTGCTGCTTTATCTGCCGATCATTCTGCTGGTGATCTATTCCTTCAACGCCGGCACCTCAATCGCCATCTGGGAAGGTTTCAGCTGGCGCTGGTATCAGTCCGCCTGGGAAAACGAGCAGGTACAGGAAGCCACGGTGCGCAGCCTCATTATTGCTCTCTGGGCTTCGGTCATCTCCACCTCCGTCGCGGTGCTGGCAGCGCTCGCCACGACCCGCACGCGAAAATTCAAAGGCCAGTCGGCCGTTTTCGCGATGATAAACCAGCCACTCATGGTGCCTGAAATTGTGACCGCCGTGGCGCTGCTGATCTTCTTTGCCATGATCAAGGTGGCCACCGGTTATACCGGGCTGATGTATCTTATCATCGCACATGCCGCATTTTGCATTCCCTTTGCCTATCTGCCCATCCGGGCACGCCTGCAGGGGATGGACCTGTCGCTCGAACAGGCCGCAGCCGATCTTTATGCGACGCCCTTTCAGGTCTTCCGGCGCATCACCCTGCCGCAGCTCTGGCCGGGCATTCTCGCAGGCGCTATGCTCGCCTTCGTGATCTCGCTCGATGATGTGGTCATCACGGAGTTTGTGAAATCCGCAGGCCAGGATACGCTGCCCACCTATATGCTCGGCCAGTTGCGCCGGGTGGTGACGCCTGAGGTCAATGCCATCTCGACGGCGCTGCTGGCCATTTCCGTGATTATGGTCATTGCATTTACCGTGCTGAGCAAAATGAAGAACTGAACCAACAACAATAACCAACAGGAGTATAAAATGAAAAAAGCACTCGTAACCACAGCCCTGACGCTGGGCCTTGTGACGCCCGCCCTCGCGGAGGGTGAGCTGAACATTTATAACTGGGGCAACTACACCAGCCCCGAGATGATCGAGAAGTTTGAGGCCGAGACCGGCATCAAGGTGACGATTACCGATTATGACAGCAACGACACCGCACTGGCCAAGATCAAGGCCGGCGGCCACGGCTTTGACATCGTCGTCCCTTCAGGCACCTACATTCCGATCTTTGTAGGCGAAGGTCTGTTGATGGAATCCAATCCAAATGAGATGGAGAACTTCAAACACATGGATCCGCAGTGGGTCGATGTGGATTTTGACCCGGGCCGCAAATACACCGTGCCATGGCAGTGGGGCACCGTTGGCGTGACCGTGAATACCTCGGTTTATGACGGCGATATCAACACCGCCGCCGTGGTCTTTGACCCTCCGGAAGAGCTCAAAGGCAAAATCAACGTGGTCCCTGAGATGAACGACGTGATGGGCATGGCGATCCACTACGTCGGCGGCGATCAGTGCACGGCTGACAAAGAGGTGCTCAAGCAGGTCCGTGATGTGCTGCAGGCCGCCAAACCCAACTGGCTGTCAATGGATTACGGCAATATCGAGAAATACGCCAAGGGTGACCTGGCCGCCGGTGTGAACTGGAACGGTGCGTCTTTCCGGGCCCGCAACCAGAACGAGGACATCGCTTTCGGCTATCCGCAGGAAGGTTTCCCGGTATGGATGGACAATGCGGCAATTCTGTCGGACGCGCAGAATGTGGAAGAGGCCAAGACTTTCCTCAACTTCATCATGGCGCCTGAGAATGCGGCGATGCTTTCGTCTTTTGCGCGCTATGCCAACGGCATCAAAGGCTCCGAAGAGTTCATGCCCGATGACATGAAGACAGCGCCCGAAGTAGTGGTGCCGGACGATCTCAAAGCGGCGGCCTATGTGGCCAGAACCTGCCCGCCTGAGGCGACCAAACTCTATACCGCGATCTGGACCGAGCTTCAGAAGTAAATCCTTTGCGGCTCCGCCCCCGCGCGGGGCCGCACACCACCAGGGAGACGTCACGTATGACCAGCGCCCCAGATATTGTGGTCCTCAACGGGGCCCTGATCACATTTGACGACGCAATGCCGGGCGCTGAGGCCCTGGCCATTACCGGCAACAGGATCGCGGCCGTCGGCACGAGCGATGAGATCGGCGCTATGGCCGGCCCGGAAACCCGCGTGATCGACGCAAAGGGCGCAACCGTTCTGCCCGGCTTCATCGACAGCCATGTGCATCTCTTCGGCGGCTCTTTCGAACTGAGCTGTCTGAATCTTTACGGTGTGCACGGACGAGATGAGATGGCGGAGAAAATCCGCCCCTAT
>CBDUCB010000377.1:0-2165 GCA_965365545.1 uncultured Roseobacter sp.
CTGCGCGCAGAAGGCGGGGCCGCCTGGTTGCCACAGGATATTGTCGTCGCATGCAACGAGCCGGCCGAGCTGCGCGCGACCGGTGCACCGGACTGGCATGTTCTGGCGGAAGACGGCGATGCGGTGCTGGCCGAAGGGCATGCACAGGACGGGCGTATCCCCCTGCCGCTGCTGCCCTCAGGCGTTCATCTGCTGCACCTTGCGCAGGGCGGGCAGACGCAGCGGTTTTGCCTTATCAGCGCACCTTCCGCCACGCCGGGGCTCAGGGACATGGGCGCGGGCGACAAGACCTGGGGCGTTGTGGCGGCACTTTACGGCCTGCATTCCGAACGCAACTCGGGGCCGGGAGATTTTGCAGATCTTGCTGGTCTTGCGCGGGGACTGGGCGCGCAGGGCGCGCATTTCCTCGGCATCAACCCTGTTCATGCCCCGGGCTGGGCGGATGAAGGCACGATCAGCCCCTATTCCCCGACCCACCGTGGCTTTCTGAACACGACGCATATCGCAGTGCAGGACCTTGCGGGGGTCGCCCCCCGTCCGCAGGACGGCGCGCCGGGCGACCTGATTGATTACCCGGGGCACCGGGTCTGGCACAGGGCTGCTTTGCGCAGCGCCTGGCAGCATTTCTGTGATCACGCGACCGATGGCCAGCGCCGCGCATTCGCGGCCTTCTGTACCGAAGGCGGCAAAGCCTTGCAGGATTTCGCGCTCTTTGAGACCCTGAGCGAAACGCACGGCGCTGACTGGCGGCACTGGCCCGCAGACCTGCAGACGTCTGCCGGGGCAGAAGACCGGGGCGGCGCGCCTGACACCCGGTTTCACCTCTGGCTGCAATGGATCGCTGATGCGCAGCTTGGTGCGGCACAGTCAGACGCCCGCGCGTCAGGTATGGCGCTGGGGCTTTATCTCGACCTCGCCGTGGGGGCGCGGCGTGGCGGTGCCGAGGCCTGGTCAGGCCAGGAAGCCGTAGCCGCCGGTGTCTCGGTCGGCGCACCCCCCGATCAGCTCAGCCCGGCGGGACAGAACTGGCAGCTTGCAGGCTTTGCCCCCCGTAAACTGCGCGCTGCCCGCTACGCACCGCTGCGTCAGGTGCTGGCGCAATCCATGCGCCACGCGGGCCTTTTGCGCATCGATCATGTGCTCGGCATGAACCGAAGCTTCTGGATCCCTGATGATGGCAGCCCGGGCGGGTACATCCGCCAGCCTTTCGCCCCGCTGCTTGCCATCGTCGCGATTGAGGCACAGCGCGCAGGTACTGCCGTGGTGGGCGAGGATCTGGGGCTGGTGCCGCCCGGCTTCCGCGAGGAAATGGCCGGTCGCGGATTATATGGCTATACTGTGCTGCAATATGAAAAGACTGACCGGCACAGCTTTCGTGATCCGGCGGATCTGCGCCCGCAGTCGCTGGCCTGTTTCGGCACACATGACACGCCCACGCTGCAGGGATACTGCAGTGGCCATGACATCGACTGGTGGCAGAAACTGGGATGGATCGGGCCGGAGAATGTCGCCGGCGCCCGTGCCGACCGCGACCTTGAGAATGCCGCTCTGCCGGGAGAGGGGGACACATCGCGCCGTGATGCGGTCCACAGTGCCCTGGCAGAGGGGGCCACGGCGATGGTTGCGGTACAGCTTGATGATGTGCTCGATGTGCGCGAGGCTCAGAACCTGCCGGGCACCACGCACGAGCACCCCAACTGGCAGAGGCGCTATCCGCTGCCGGTCGCAGAAATCGTGGCCGATGCACGGCTCGCCGGCACCGCGGCGATCATGGCGCGGGCCGGGCGGTCCGCGGCGCACAAGGACACTGAGAGAGAGGAGAACCGATGACCGTCGTTACCGTTTCCAAAGGCCCCTTTGAGGGGCAGAAACCCGGCACATCGGGCTTGCGCAAAAAGACGCGGGTATTCATGGAGCCCGGCTATCTGGAATGCTTCGTGCAGTCAGTGTTCAATGCAATCGGCGGGGCAGAGGGCAAGAGCTTCGTGGTCGGTGGCGACGGGCGCTTTTTCAACCGCGAGGCCATTCAGACGATCCTGAAAATGGCCGCTGCCAATGGTGCGGCAAAGGTCATCGTGGGGCAGAGCGGTCTGCTCTCGACGCCGGCGGTCTCGAACCTGATCCGTCAGCGCGGTACCGATGGCGGCATCATACTGTCGGCCAGC
>CBDUCB010000378.1:0-2159 GCA_965365545.1 uncultured Roseobacter sp.
CCTTGCGCCCCTGGCCGCTGATCCTGACCTGGACGGCTGCGGAATTTTTGCGGGCGTATGCATTTACCGGTTTTCACTGGGCAAGCCCGGCACAGTCGCTGCTCGAAGGACCGGCAGCAGGGCAATGGCTTTTTCCGGCCCGCACGGGGCGATGTTGTGGCTGATGTGTCTCGCATGGCTGCTGTCGTTTCCGGCTGTTTTTCGCCATCGTCCGGTCATGCGCGCCGCACAGATAGCCGCGCTGGTCTGTGCCGGACTGCTTTTCCATCTGCCGCTCTCCGCACCGCCGCCGGTGCTCACAGACCATACTGTCAGGCTGATCCAGCCCAATGCAGCGCAGCATCTGAAATGGCAGCCCGGCAATGCAGAGCTCTTTTTCCGGCGCCAGCTTGAACTGACGGCGGAGGCACCCCGCGATCCCGGCAACCCGCCCGATCTGGTTGTCTGGCCTGAAACCGCTATTCCCTGGACACTCGACCGTGCGAGACCCGCGCTTGAACAGATCGTGCAAACGACTGCTGCCCGTGTCGTTCTGGGCGCGCTGAGACCGGATGCAGGCGGGCTCTATAATTCCCTCGTGGTGCTGCAACCGGACGGTACCCCGGGTCAGGTGTACGACAAACACCACCTGGTGCCTTTTGGGGAATACATGCCGCTGAGTTCTCTGGCCGACAGGCTGGGCATCAGCGGGCTCGCGTCGAACGGACGTGGCTTCAGTGCGGGGCCCGGACCCCGGTTGCTTGATTTCGGTCCGCTGGGCCAGGCGCTGCCACTTATCTGTTACGAAGCCGTGTTCTCGCGGGGTCTGTTCGGGACCTCTGAACGGCCGGACTTTCTGTTGCAGATCACCAATGATGCCTGGTTCGGGCAGTATGCAGGGCCCGCTCAGCATCTTGCGCAGGCGCGCATGCGCGCCATCGAACAGGGGCTGCCCCTCATGCGATCGGCCAACACCGGTATTTCGGCCATGATAGACCCCCGGGGCCGCATCACCGCCAGCCTCGCAACCGGTATCGCCGGGGGGCTCGATGCGCGGTTGCCGGAACCCGGCGCGCCCACGCTTTTCAGCCGGACCGGCAATCTGCCGGTACTCCTTTTATTGAGTGTGGGTCTTGCCGGTCTGATATTGCGGAACCTCAAAAACCGCCCTGCCGCCGCATAATTCATAAAATAGCATTTGACGCCCGCGTGACTGCCACGTAACCACAGCCGAACGTGTTCCAACGGCTTCCTGACGGCACACGATTTTTTTAATGGAGCGACACATGTCCCGACAGAATTATACTTTTACTTCGGAATCCGTTTCCGAAGGTCACCCCGATAAGGTCTGTGACCGGATTTCCGACGCGGTACTCGATGCCTTTCTCGGGGAAGAGCCCGAAGCGCGCGTGGCTGCGGAAACTTTTGCCACAACGAACCGTGTTGTGATCGGTGGTGAGGTCGGTTTGTCCGACAAAAACAAGCTGAACGAATACATGGGGCGGATCGAAGAGATTGCGCGCGCCTGCATCCGGGACATCGGCTATGAGCAGGACAAATTCCATCATGCAACCTGCCAGATCACCAACCTGTTGCATGAGCAGTCGGCGCATATCGCCCAGGGCGTAGATGCAGCCGCCGACAAGGACGAAGGGGCTGGCGACCAGGGCATCATGTTCGGCTTTGCCACCCGTGAGACACCGGAACTTATGCCGGCGCCCATCCATTACGCCCATGCGATCCTGCGCCGTCTCGCAGAGGTGCGCAAAGACGGCACCGAGCCGACGCTGCGTCCTGACGCCAAAAGCCAGCTCTCCGTGCGGTATGAAGACGGCAAACCGGTCGGTGTGTCTTCCATTGTTTTGTCCACCCAGCACGCGGACGCCTCGCAGACATCCGCTGACATCCGCGACATCGTGGAACCCTATATCCGGGAGGTTCTGCCCGACGGGTGGATCACCGCAGAAACCGAATGGTGGGTGAACCCCACAGGCACATTCGTGATCGGTGGTCCGGACGGAGATGCGGGGCTGACCGGACGCAAGATTATCGTGGACACCTATGGCGGGGCTGCACCGCACGGCGGCGGCGCGTTTTCCGGCAAAGATCCGACAAAAGTTGACCGGTCGGCGGCCTATGTCGCACGCTATCTGGCGAAAAACGTCGTTGCGGCGGGTCTC
>CBDUCB010000379.1:0-2159 GCA_965365545.1 uncultured Roseobacter sp.
GACCAATCTCTTAATACGATGGAAGAAAAAGGGTACTACCAGACCAGTGACGGGCAGAACTATTTTCTGCTGGATGTCTATTTCTCGGACCGCCTGACCGGCGATATTTACTTCGAAACGCATCCGGTCTGGCTGGATGAGAACGTGCCTGTCGGAAATGAATGGGACTGGAAATACGGAGATGTCCCCTTCAACGGGATTATGGATCCGGATGATCGCGAAAGTGACGCTTCGGACGATACAACCCTGTGGGCAACAGTCACGGACGGCGAACTGCAGCTGACCGAAGAGGCTCTGGCGATGCAGGAAGAAGAAGAGCTGATGGACGAAGCGGCTATATGACAGAGATGATACGGGTGCCGTCAGGAGCACCAGGGCAGAGGCTCTGTTGAGAAAAACGATGCGCACAGACAGAAAGCTGTCTGCAGAAACATACGGTGAATGACCTATTCCTGAAGAGCGATCGGGGATACTAGGGTGATCTGATGATCCGGTTTATGCGCAACATTCTTGTCGTTCTGATACTGCTCACAGCCGCAGCTGTACTGAGTCTGGAGTTCATTTTCCTGCAGGCCACACCGCGCCTCGACGCCTCTCTCCCGCCAGCACCCGAGGACGTGGCCACCACGCGGGACCTGGTGCGCAATATACGCTCTGCGGCCGGTGCAGAGACTGTTCTTGAGACAGATGTTGCACAACTCAACAGTGCGATCACGCTGGGCGCGCGGTTTGTCGATGACTTTCGCGGGCGTGTGACAATCCGTGAAAATCAAGTACTGGGGGAAGCCTCTCTGCCGGTACCCTGGTGGGATGGCACCAGGTGGCTGAATGTCACCGGGCAGGTGCCGGAATTTGATACGGCCTTTTCGCTCAGGAGCATCACTGTCGGGCCGGTTGATCTGCCGCCGGCGCCGGCCCTCGCGCTGGCGCGCATCAGTGCAAACCTGATGATGGGCAACCGCTTCGGGGACAGGGTTCTTGAGGCGGCGTCCTCCATGCAGATCCGGGAGGACACCCTGCTCTTCCGGATCGCTCTGGATGATGTTGGCAAAAACGGGGTGATGAGTGGGGCATTCGGAACGCTCAGAGGGGCGGACATGCCCGGACCGGAGGAAATTGAAGAATATCATCATAGAATTCGCACTGCGATGGCGGATGGCACTCTGAAACAGACAGGCAGTTTCATGCCCTACATCCAGTTCACACTGCAGGCGGCCCTAGAGGGCAGCACGGAAGAGACGCTGCCCAATGCCTATACGGCTGCCGTGTTCGGGCTCGCCAAGGCCTGCGGTGCCCGGGACTTTTCGATGATTGTCGGGCGGCTGGCTTTTGATACCACTGATTTCGAAACGACCTGGTCCACAAGCTGCAGCGAAGTCACCTTTAACGGCCGTCCCGATACCCGCCGTCATTTTATCACAGCCGCAGCCCTTCAGGCGGCCAGCAACACCGGCGTGTCCGTGTCAATCGGAGAGTTCAAAGAGCTTTATGACACGATCTCAGGGGCGGGTGGTTTTGATTTCACGGATATGGCGGCCAACCGGTCCGGAATCGCGATGTCGGATGCAATGATGGCGGCCCCGCCTGATGCATGGCCGCGGATTTTGGCAGGGTTAGAGAGTGAAAACGATGTGATCATACCCTTCGACGGTATTCCGCAGCTGATGCTTGAGGCTGAATTCAAAGCCCGCTTCGGCAATGTGGAGAGTGAGGCTTATAAAGAGATGATTGCGCAGATTGAGCAGAAGATAAGGGCCCTTGATCTGCATATGGCGCAGTGAAAAGCTGCGCCGGGAGAATATCGGATTTCGTGCCCTGTTGTTTAGCAATTGACCCGGCCCTCCGCGTCATGACACCAGACGTATGAAATGACTGAGCCTGACGCCCCACCCCGTATCGCTTATCTGACCGGTGTTTATCCGGCCGCCTCCCACACGTTTATTCAGCGCGAGATTGCGGCTCTGCGCGCGCAGGGTGCGGATATTACCATCGCTTCAGTGCGGCGACCGGATGATAAGGAACTGATCGGTCCTGAAGAGATAGCGGCGCGGGATGAGACCTTTTACCTGCTGGCCGCGGCAAAAAAACCGCTGCAGCTGGTGCGCGCGCATGGCGCTCTTCTGGCGCGCCACCCGGGGCGCTGGGTCCGGGCACTGACG
>CBDUCB010000380.1:0-2127 GCA_965365545.1 uncultured Roseobacter sp.
TGAGGAAGCGGCCCGTGTGGTCAGCGGGGGCGGGACGGCCATCCGATCCGGCGGGACAGTTGTTGACGGTCTGAAAGGCGACGAACTGAGCATTCTGGTTTCTGCTCTGCCGGGCTTGCTGGTCGTGATCGTTATCACCGTCGCGACCTTTTTAATTTTGCGGCGCTTTGCGAGGCGGCTTTACGCACGCATGGGCAAGCGCGCCGAAAACTCAGGGCCATTGCGCTCGGTTGTTCTATTTCTGGAATCAAATCTCACCGATGTGTTCATCGTCGTTTTTGCATGGGCTCTGGGATACCTGGTCACCATCACCCTCGTCGGTCAGTTCGGCCAGATCGGTATCCGGCAATCGATGTATCTGAATGCCTTTCTGATTGTGGAACTGGCCCGTGTGGTGATCCGCGCGGTGCTCTCTCCGGGTGCGCCGGGTCTGCGTCTTGTTCCGTTCAGTGACGGGGCCGCACGGGCGCTGACGCGCTACCTCAGCGTGGTTGTAAGTGTTCTGGGCTACGGCCAGCTGCTGATCGTTCCGATCGTGAACCAGAGCGCCTCGATGGCTGCGGGCAACGGGATTTCAGCACTCTTGTCGGTATTCGTTGTGGTGTATCTGGTCTATATTGTGCTGCGGCGCCGGCGCGAGGTCGCCCACTGGCTCGAAAGCCGGACCCGTACCTTTGACCTGCCGGATGTCGAAGCAGAAGAGCTTGGGATCGTCCCCGAAAAAACCACACGACAGGGTTTCCTTGTGCGATTGCTGCACGGGGTTGCGGGCATCTGGCACTGGTTTGCACTGGCCTATTTGTCGGTGATGTTCCTGATCGTCATGACGCAGCCCGCAGAGCGTACAATTGCCGCGATATCAGGCTCGGCAAAGATTGTGTTCGCCATCATCCTTGCCACGCTGCTTTCAGGTGTGCTGGCCCGCGCTATTGGTCGCGGCATCAGCCTGCCCGAGGACCTGACAGCCAAGCTGCCGCTCCTCGAGACACGGATCAACCGCTTTGTGCCCCGCGCTTTTGGCCTTGTGCGCTTGTTGCTCCTGTTTCTGGTTTTGTTTTTCAGCCTCGATGTGATCGGCCTTGCCGATGTGCGCGGCTGGCTGGAGAGCCAGGTGGGCATATTCGTGACGGCTAAAATCATTTCAGTGGGCCTGATTTTCCTCGTCGCCTTTATGCTCTGGCTCGCGCTGACCTCCTTTGTGGATTATAAGCTCAACCCTGAATACGGCGCTGTTCCGACCGCACGGGAGACCACACTTCTGACCCTCCTGCGCAACGCGGCCACCATCGCGCTGGTGGTGCTGACGGCGATGTTCTGTCTCTCCGAGATCGGGCTCGATATCGGGCCCTTGCTGGCGTCTGCCGGTGTGCTTGGTCTGGCAATCGGTTTTGGTGCACAGAAAATGGTTCAGGACATCATCACCGGCATTTTCATCCAGTTTGAGAATGCAATTAACGTCGGCGATGTGATCACTGTCGGCGGCATCACCGGTGCGGTCGAAAAGCTGTCGGTCCGGTCGGTGTCCCTGCGCGATGTGCACGGGGTGTTTCATATTATTCCGTTTTCCTCGGTGGATATGGTGTCCAACTTCATGCGGGGTTTTTCCTATTTCGTCTGCGATATGGGCATCGCCTATCGCGAGAATGTGGAGGAGGCCAAAGAGGCAATGCATGAAGCCTTTGATCTGCTGATTGAAGACGAGGAAATCGCCCGGGATATTCTGGGTCCGCTGGAATGGTTTGGTGTCAACAGCTTCGGCGACAGCGCGGTCGTCCTGCGTGCGCGCATCAAAACCGTGCCTGGCAAGCAATGGGGGACCGGGCGCGCATACAATGGCCATCTGAAAGAGATTTTTGACGCGCGTGGCATTGAGATTCCGTTTCCGCAACAGACAATCTGGTTTGGCGAGGCCAAGGACGGCACTACTCAGCCCGTGCGTATCAAAAGGCCGGAGGAGCCTGGTGACACATCCACGTCCGGTCAGGAGTAAGTCCGGGACAGCCGGCGCGATCAATTACTATGGTGTTGCGTGTCACTGGTGCAGTCGCCGGGAAACTGCAGAGCGGGCCGACAGCGCTGCGGCATAATCCGTCCCGAAATGCAGACCTGACCCACGGTCTGTCGGAT
>CBDUCB010000381.1:0-2123 GCA_965365545.1 uncultured Roseobacter sp.
CCACGCCCCTGCCCCAGTCCGACATCTCAGCGACAGCTTCGAGAACGCCGCGCGCTCCCGGGTCACGGACCAGCCGCAGCCGCTCGGCCATCGGGTCAGCGCCCGCGTCACGGATCAGTTCGTCAAGCGCGGATTCCGCGAAAAACCCCGCCGTTGCAGCACCGACAGATCGCCAGGAACTGACGGGTGCCAACCCCTCAACATCCCGACCCGAAACCCGCAGATCCGGGATCGCAAAGGGCATGTTCCAGGCACCCGCCACGGTCTGCAAGTCGGGTCCCGGCACTTCAATCGCCGCGCGGCCGGTCTGGGAGCGTGTGACAGAGGGTGCGGCAATCTGCAGATCCAGTGCTGTGACCTGCCCCCCTGACACAGCCCCGCGCGCGCGCGCCATCGCGATCTGGCGCGGGATGTCGCGGGCGAAATCCTCTTCCCGGCTGAGCGTCACCTTGATGGTCTCACCGGGCAGTTGCCGGCCGGTTTCTGCGGCCTGTTCAATGATATCAAACTCAAGCCGGTGCCCGAAACTGCCTCCGCCCGGCAGGTTGTGAAAGGTGACATGCGCGGCCGGCAGTCCGGTAATTTTCGCAACCTTATCCCGTGCCAGTCCGGGCATCTGATGGGTTGTCCGGATCTCGGCGCGCTGACCGTCAACCCGGATTGTGGCATTGAGTGGCTCCAGCGGTTGATGGGCGACATAGGGTGCGCGGTATTCCCGCCAGGGCCCGTTCAGGTGGGATACATCCCCGTCATCGCGCCAGACTTTCGCGCGCGTGGTGTCAAAGGCATCGCTCAGGATTTGCCAGTGCGCGTCCTGATCTGCCGGGAAAGGCGCCGGGCCCCAGTCAAAACTGATCTCTTCCAGCGCCTGAAAGGCATTCCATGTATTGTCGGCAACCACCGCCACGGCGTCGGGCAGGTCCAGAACATGCAGCACGCCGGGCATCTGGCGCGCACGGGTGGCGTCGTACCCGAGCAAAGCACCGCCCCGGCGCGGGCTTGCGCGGACCGAGGCAAACAGCATATCCGCCTGCCATTCATCAATGCCATAGCGGGTTTTGCCGGTTGATTTATCCCGGATATCAATGCGTTCGACCGGTTGCCCGATCAGACGCCAGGCCTTCGGCGGGCGCAGAACCACATCTGTAACCGGCGGAATTTCTGCCGCGTCAGAGGCCAGGTCCGGATAAGGGATCCGCTCGCCGTCCGGGAATATGACAGCCCCCTTCGCGGTCGACAGCTGCGCCACCGGAACACCTGTCCGCATGGCAGCGGCAGCTTTGAGCGTTTCGCGGGCCACCGCACCTGCGTGGCGCAGTTTGTCATAACTGTCCGGCACCGAACTCGAGCCGCCCGTAACCTGCAACGCAAGAAGTTTCATCACGCCTTCGGCCACCGACCTGCCGGCACGCGCCACAAAACGCTGATCGGTGGACATGAAAGGTACCGCATCCTGTGAAAGCGCGCGGTTGCGGTATGCCCGCGCAGGAACCCCGGGCGAGGTAACGAAACCGCCGGGCTCAAGATCCATTTCTTCTGCGATCAGCAGCGCCTGCATTGAAGTCACGCCCTGGCCCACATCCGCATGCGGTGTCATCAGAGTAATGCCATCCGGCTCTGCCAGCACCCAGGGGTTAAAACTTGCCTCGCCCTGCTCAAGACTGGCCAGCACCGGGTTGGCGTCAGGTGTCAGCAAACGCCAGGTGCCAAAGGCCACGCCACCGCCCAGAGCAAGCGCGCCGGTCATCAGGGTGCGTCGTGTTACAGTGCGGGCGCGGGACATGGCGCGGCTCCTCCGGTCGTCCTTGAACTGAAGTATCACCGGCACCGTCACCGCACCAGCCTGACGCCGCGGTTGCGACCGTCAGTACCCGGTCATTTCAAGGTATCCGCGTCCGGTATGGCTGCCCGTGATGCGCACCGGGCCTTCCCAGTAGGACACCAGCGTATCCATCCAGGCCTGCCGGTTCATCGCTGTCACGGTCACGTCCACCGCGCGGTCCGGCAATGACACCTGCCAGACGACCGGCACTTCACGTCCTGCCACCTCTTCCGTCTCCAGCGGCCGGGCATTGCAGGCACCATCCGGATAGGCGGTAGTTGTGCCATCCGGGTCAATCCAG
>CBDUCB010000382.1:0-2113 GCA_965365545.1 uncultured Roseobacter sp.
GCGGCGGCGCTTCGGCGGGCGACAGCCGTTGTGGGCGAGCGGGGTCACGTCACGGATCGACGTGATATTGAACCCAACCGCGGCCAGTGCCCGGAGCGCGGATTCACGGCCCGAACCGGGGCCCTGAACTTCGACTTCCAGCGTTTTCACGCCGTGTTCCTGTGCCTTGCGGCCCGCGTCTTCGGCGGCCATCTGCGCGGCATAGGGTGTCGATTTCCGCGACCCCTTGAAGCCGCATGTGCCAGCGGACGACCAGCTGATCGCGTTGCCCTGCACATCCGAAATCAGGATCTTGGTGTTGTTGAAGCTCGAATTCACATGCGCCACACCAGCGGCGATGTTCTTGGAGACCTTCTTTTTGGTGCGTGTCTTTTCACGTGCCATTGGTCAGACCCTCCCTTATTTCTTCTTGCCGGCAATGGCCTTCGCGGGGCCTTTGCGGGTGCGGGCATTGGTGTGGGTACGCTGACCACGGACCGGCAGGTTGCGACGGTGGCGCAGGCCACGATAGCAGCCAAGGTCCATCAGGCGCTTGACGTTCATCTGTGTCTCACGGCGCAGATCACCTTCTACGGTGTAGTTGGCGTCGATGTGCTCGCGCACGGCCAGCACTTCTGCGTCGGAAAGTTCATTGACCCGGCGGGCCATGTCGATGCCGACAGCTTCGCAAATCGCTTTTGCGGAAGTGTTGCCGATACCGGTGATATAGGTGAGGGCGATGGGGACCCGCTTTGCAGTCGGGATGTTTACGCCGGCGATACGTGCCACGTGTCATGTCCTTTTCGTTGCGGGTCCGTGATACCAGACCCTTTTTTCACAACATCGCACCAGAGGTGCGTCTTGCATAAGAAATCCCGAAGATTCTGGCCTTCAGGCGTCAGCTGATCAGGTAATCCTGCCGTCCGGGCGCGACCCGTAAGACAAATTGATTCTACTCAGAGATGGTGCTGGTTATGGGCTTTTCGGATGGGCGTCAACCCATGCGTTACATGGGCCGTCCTGCCTGCGCATGCGCCTTTAAATCAACGGGTGCTGCACGCTGCGCTCTCATGCGCCATCTGGCACTTGCGATGGCCCTGAAAGGCTTTTGATGACAGCCGCGGTGCGGCATGAAAAGCAGTTATTAAACCTTATGCTTTATATCCTTCCGATCAGAAAGACGTGGGAGCTGGCCGTATCTGAAGGAGACGGCAGATGAACAGGCAAGGAAATTACCACCGGCGGGCCGGATACCTGACACTTTTCATGCTGGCTTTTATGTCAGTGGCTGTTGCGGCTCCGGCGCCGCCCGCCGCCCGCTACATTGCGGGGGCGGATGACCATAACAATCCCGACCGGGTCGATATCGCCCTCGTGCTTGCGGTGGACGTGTCTTCCTCCATCGAATCCGGCGAACGGCGTTTTCAGCGCGAGGCTTATGCAGAGGCTCTGAGCGACCCTCGCGTGGCGCGCATGGCGCTTGGTGGTGGCTCCGGGCGTGTGGCAATCGCCTATATGGAGTGGAGCGGCACCCGGTATCAGCGGGTGCATCTGCCGATCCGGATCATGTCCACACCCGAAGAACTCGCGCAGTTCGCTGCTGAGATTCTGGCAATAACCGACCGGCCCAATGACCCGATGTATGTGCAGCCAACGGCGGTGGGCGACGCCCTGCTGGCTGCTGAAACGGCCATGTCCGCGCTGCAGGTGCCCGCGCGGGATTACATCATAGACATCTCAGGTGACGGCGTGCTCAACGACGGCTTCGCGATCTCAGCGGCGCGCGATCATGTCCTGTCGATGGGCCTTACAGTGAACGGTCTGCCGATCGAAGTTCTGTCGGGCCAGCCCCAGAACGGCAGCACCTCTTTTGAACAGGTCTCCCGGTTTTACATGGATTGCGTGATCGGCGGACCGGGTGCTTTCCACCTGGTCGCACGCGGCTTTGGTGATGTGCGCGAAACGCTGATCATGAAACTCATGCTCGAAATGGCGCGTATGGAGCCGGACCGGAAACGAAGGATCGCGGCAGCCTGGAACGGCGGGTTGATCGGCGACGAAGCACAGGTAATCCCGGCAGTTGTTTTGCAGCTGTCACCACCTGCCGAAGAACCCCGGCAGCGCAGCAATTGCG
>CBDUCB010000383.1:0-2111 GCA_965365545.1 uncultured Roseobacter sp.
GTGCCCGGGCCGGTGCAGGACGGCGGCCCGCCGATCTGGATCGCGGCGCGGGACCCGAACAGCCATGAATTCGGCGTCAGGAACGGCTTCAACATTCAGGTGACACCCCTGTGGCAGGGCCTGCAGGAAATTGAAACACTAATGGCGCGTTTCAATGACGCCTGCGCCGGATATGACGGGCCGCGCCCGAAGATCATGCTGCTGCATCACAGCTACGTCGGCTCTGATGCCGGAGATGTGGCACAGGCCGCGCGTGAGTTGTCACGTTTTTATTGTCATTTCGGAGCGTGGTTTCAGAACAAACGCCCTGTCGAAAAAGGTCTGATCGCACCGCTGTCCGATGAAGAGATGGCGTCCAACACAATGATGGCCCCTGAGAATATGGCGCGCGATCTGACCATTGGCACGGCAGACGAAATCATCGAAAAAATCAGAAAATATGAGGATCTCGGGTATGACGAATATGCGTTCTGGATTGACAGCGGCATGAGCTTTGAGCGCAAACGCGCATCGCTTGAGCGGTTTATCAATGATGTTATGCCGGCTTTCAGATGAGGGATCAGATGGATAAGAAACCGCACTATCAGCTCTTTATCGACGGCACCTGGTGCGAGGGCTCAGAAGGCCGGATTATGGCATCGCAAAATCCCGCAACAGGGCAGGACTGGGCAACATTCGCCTGTGCCTCAAAGTCGGATGTGAGCCGCGCCATTGATGCGGCACGGCGTGTGCTGAATGACCCTGTCTGGCGTGACATGACCCAGACGCAAAGAGGGAAACTTCTCTATCGCCTTGCCGGGCTGATCGAAGAAAATGCGCAGGAAATCGGCCGGATCGAGACGACCGACAGTGGAAAACTGCTGGCGGAGACGGCCAGCCAGTCGGCCTATGTCGGTGATTACTATCGCTATTACGCGGGCCTGGCGGACAAGATCGAAGGTGCTGTACTGCCCATCGATAAACCGGACATGCATGTTTTCACGCGGCGCGAGCCGATCGGTGTGGTGGCCGCGATTGTGCCCTGGAATGCCCAGATGTTCCTGACGGCGACAAAGCTCGGACCGGCGCTTGCGGCAGGCTGCGCGGTTGTGCTCAAAGCCTCCGAAATTGCTCCTGCACCGCTTCTGGAATTCGCCCGGCTGATCGAACAGGCAGGATTCCCGCCGGGCGTGGTTTCGGTGATCACGGGTGACGCCGAAAACTGTGCCATTCCCCTGACACGCCATCCCGACATCGATCGCATTGCCTTTACCGGCGGGCCGGAAACGGCGCGGCATGTGGTGCGCAATTCAGCGGAAAATTTCGCGGTCACAACACTGGAACTGGGCGGCAAGTCACCCGTTATCGTCTTTGAGGACGCTGATCTCGACGGGGCTGCCAACGGTCTGATCGCGGGCAATTTCGGCGCGTCGGGACAAAGCTGTGTTGCGGGCACACGGGGGCTTGTACATCGCTCTGTGCTCAAAGCCGTCGCCACGAAAATCGAAGAAAAGATGGCAGGTGTGAAGATTGGTGATCCTCTTGATCCGGACACTCAGATCGGCCCGCTGTGCACGGCCGGTCAGATTACGAAAATTGAGGAGACGCTGGCCGCTGCCGTGGCCGGCGGCGCGACGATACGGTTTGGCGGCGCGCCCCTGCAGCGGCCGGGGAATTACATGGCGCCGACACTTGTGGAATGCGCCGATGCAAACACCGAAACGCTGAAAGTCGAGATGTTCGGACCCGTCATGTCGCTCCTGCCCTTTGACACCGAGGACGAAGCGATTGCGATCGCGAACAGCACGCCCTTTGGCCTTGGCTCCGGTGTTTTCACTCAGAACGTAGCCCGTGCTCACCGGGTATCCGCGCGGCTGAAGGCAGGGATATGCTGGGTCAATACCTATCGCGCAGTATCCCCGATTGCGCCGTTCGGCGGCTTTGACCAGTCCGGATACGGGCGCGAAGCCGGCATGGAAGCGATCTGTGATTACACACGCACCAAAACGACCTGGATCAGCACGTCGGAAACACCGATGGCCAATCCCTTTGTGATGCGCTGACCTCCCGCCTTCCGGTCGCCCCTGCCGGCAGCAAAAAGGCCGCAGCGGGTATGCTGCGGCCTTCTCTTT
>CBDUCB010000384.1:0-2084 GCA_965365545.1 uncultured Roseobacter sp.
GCCGGTGGTGCACCTTGCGGCCGTGATCTCAACCTGGGTCAACCGCCGCATGCATGCAGACGGGATCACCGGGCGCGATCTGCTGGGCTGTGCCGTGGCGGCGGCGGTTTCCGCGAGCTTTAACGCGCCGATTGCCGGTGCGCTTTTTGCGCTTGAGGTGGTACTGCGTCACTTTGCCGTGCATGCCTTTGCCCCGATTGTGATTGCGAGTGCAGCCGGCACGGTCATCAACCGCCTTGAGTTCGGCGGCGTGACCGAGTTCACGCTGACCACCGTGAACGAAGTGCAGTTTTATCAGGAGATGCCGGCCTACCTCCTGCTCGGGCTGGTCTGCGGGCTGGTGGCTGTGGCTCTGATGAAAGCCATTTTCTGGGCGGATGATTTCGGCAATCACATTCAGGAACGCACCGGTCTGCCGCGCTGGCTGCGACCGGCGATTGCCGGTGCACTGCTCGGCGGCATCGCCATCTGGTATCCGCATATCATCGGGGTCGGGTATGAGACGACGTTCCTCGCGATGGACGGCCAGCTTTTCCTGCGGGATGCGATTGTCTTTGCGGTGATCAAAACCATTGCTGTGGCAGTGACTATGGCAGGGCGTATGGGCGGCGGGGTATTCTCGCCATCGCTGATGATCGGCGCGCTGACGGGCCTGAGTTTCGGGCTGATCGCCACCAGCGTTTTCCCTGAAGTTTCGGGATCTATTTCACTCTATGCGCTCGCCGGGACGGGTGCTGTGGCGGCCGCCGTGCTGGGCGCGCCGATTTCGACAACGCTGATTGTGTTTGAACTGACAGGCGACTGGCAGACCGGGCTGGCGGTCATGGTGGCGGTGTCGATGTCGACCGCTCTGGCCTCAAAGATTGTCGACCGCAGTTTTTTCCTCAGCCAGCTCGAACGGCGGGATATCCATCTTGCGGCAGGGCCGCAGGCCTATCTGCTGAGCATGTTCCGGGTGAACGGGGTGATGCGCCTGCCTGACCATCCGCGTGCTGCCAGTGAAGAGGTCTGCTGGGACATGATCGGTGACGGGGTTTATGTCGACGCGACGGCCACACTCGAAGCTGCAATGCCGCTTTTTGAAGCCGGTGTGCAGTTTATTCCTGTGGTGTCCCTGAGTAAAAACGCGGCACCGCCTGAGCTACTTGGCGCGCTCTTTCACGTGGATGCGCTCAAGGCTTACAACCGGGCGCTTGCGGCGACGGCGGCTGAAGAACACTCCTGATCAGATTTCTTCGACCGTTACATCACCGGTGGTGTAAAAGGCCAGGTGGTCTTTGATGCGCGCAACGCCCTCTTTGGGGGCTTCATAAGACCAGGCGACATCTTTGAGCGTGGTGCTTTTGGTGACGACCGAGAAATATGTGGCGTCGCCTTTGTGCGGGCAGTGGGTGGATTTGTCAGTCTGGTCAAGAAAGGCCATAGCGATGTCGCCGCGCGGAAAATAAATCACCGGCGGGTAGTCGCCCTCTACCAGTTCGAGGGCATCGCTGCTCTCTCCCAGAACGGCGCCACCGGCCCTGACAGACCACGTGCCCGCAGATTTCCGTACGGTGATATGATCGGCCATGTCAGGTCTCCTCCCCTTTGATATGTAACGATATTCCGTCGCTGTTGCGCAGCAGAATGATGTGTGTGCCCGCAGCCTAGAGCGGCGCGGTGGCCGCATCCAACCATGTTTTTGCATCCGGGGATACCCGGGGACCGATCTTTTCTGCCACTGCCGCATGGTAAGTGTTCAGCCAGACGCGTTCCTCTGTGCTCAGCATCTCCCGCACCACCAGGCGCCGGTCCACGGGCACAAATGTCAGTGTCCGCCAGTCCAGCATGTCGCGATGGCCGTCGCCGCCCGGCAGATCAGGCGCATCCTGCGCCACGATCAGGTTTTCGATGCGGATACCGAATGCGCCTTCGCGGTAATATCCCGGTTCATTCGACAGGATCATCCCGGCCTCAATCGGTACGTGATTGATCCGGCTGAGGCGCTGCGGGCCTTCGTGCACAGACAGATAGGCACCGACGCCGTGCCCGAGACCGTGATCAAAATCCTGGCCCGCAAGCCAGAGCGGCATGCGCCCGATCGC
>CBDUCB010000385.1:0-2050 GCA_965365545.1 uncultured Roseobacter sp.
GGAAACCACAATCGGGGGCAGTGGTGGACATGCGCTCAGCAGGAATGGCCATGTCGTTGCCGTAAACACCGCCATTCTGCCCGAGTTCGGCGGCGCCAACATAGGTGTTCCCGTCGGAGAACTGCACCGTCTTCTGGACGCCATGGCTGACGACTAGCGCACCAGGCTTATTCGGTGGTGCGCCAGGCCGACGACTGGACCGCCAGCACCACAAGAAGCGGCACCGCCACGGTGATCACGCCGACGACGATCAGAAGCTGCCCCAGTTGCGAATAATCAGCGACCGATATCTGTTCACCTGTGACAGGATCGACAGATGCGCGCGTGACCACAAAGATCTTGTTGAGGTACTTTGTGCCAAGGCTGGACGCGGACAACGCCATATTGGTGAAAGATGCCATCACCGCAAAGAAAGTGGCTTTCAGATCAGGTGGCGCATTGCGCGCGATCCACGCAAGCATCGGCACCATCGCAATCTGCCCGAGCGGAGACTCGATGGCGGTATCGAGGATCGCAATGAATTTCGCGTCCACCACACCGCCGGTGCGCGCCGCAGTCCATTCCTGGACCCCGTAGTAAAGCCCGATATTCGGCAACGACAAAACACCGGCCGCAAGCGTCAGCAGCACGACGATGTAGGCAATTGACCGGTTCGCCATCAGCGGTCTCAGAACCAGCAGACCGACAAGCGCGAGCACCGAAGTGATCAGCGACAGGATTGACAGGAACTGTTCGTCAAAGCCCAGATCGTCGATTTCGAACCAGGTCAGGCCCGGCCCCGGCAATGGTACTGCGCGGAACACGAAAATGATCGTGGCCGTCCCGATCAGGACACGCGCGGCCTCTGGTCTGAGTTCTTTGATCAGGTGCCGGATCAGGTAGAGGATGATCGAAAAGGATGTGATAAAAATCGCTTCCTGCGCAAAGGCGAAATCAGAGGTGCCGAGAACGAGGCTCAGCACGACAAAAGCGATCCCGCCGCCGAGGATCGGCCAGTTCACTTCCGTTGCGCCTTCCGGTTTTGCCTGCGGCAATCCCCGTGCCGCCCGGCTGCGCTGTACCAGCGTGTGCAGCACCATCCCCGAAACCGAAATGACCGGGATCGCGAGCGCAATCAGATAGACCCGCGCATAAAGCGCAAGACGTGCATCGCGCGACAGGCTTCCGGTATCTGAAAAGATCCAGATATTGACCGCTGCCACGGACACGAAGCCCGAGATAATTGCGATCCTGCCGAGCGTCTGCATTGTCGTATGCATCGCGCGCTGTTCGTGTTCATCATAAGGCCTGCCGGCATCGTCAGTGTGCGGTACAGCCTCGACCGTCATGGCATCCGCGACGATATCCTGAACGGCATATCCCGACGGGGCGAGCAGCAGGGCAATTACAAACCATGTCTCAAGCGGGAAAACCGCATCCATGCGGTCCGGTTGTGATACCAGCCCGAACATGATGAGCAGCGACGCCGCGATCAGCCCGGCGCCCAGCAGGATCAGCAGCGCTTTGCGGCGCCAGAACAGGTCGACCACATGACCCATCGGCACCTTGAGGATCCAGGGCAGTCCGGCCCAGAAAGCAAGACCCGCAATGAAGGTCGCCGACAGATCGAGATATTCCTTGAGGAAAAAGGCGCCCACGACCGATGTGAGGCCGGAAACGCCCGCCGCGAAGTACACCATCAGGGGCGGCAAAAAGGACCAGCGCATCTGCAGCGCCAGATCTACAAACACGCGATGAAAGAGCGTCTTTCGTTCCGCTGCCTCCGGGTCGTCTTTCACTTGCATGGGCCACCTGCGCCTCGGGAAGCTTTGTCCGCCCCGCGTCGGCTTCCGGTATCTGAGTTTCCGTCTCACAGTCTGCATGTGCAGTCGGCGCGGTGCAATGCATCACACTCAGGCGCTTTACGGCAGACAAAGAGCCCGAACGCACCGGGTCTCAGGGGCAGGCGGCGCGGATACCAGCACTCAAAGGCGGAAAGGCGCGCGCAACTGGCTCCGGGCTCACCTCGTCGCAGGCACGTGCCGGAACGGCTGGCGCGGGAGTCGCCTAT
>CBDUCB010000386.1:0-2014 GCA_965365545.1 uncultured Roseobacter sp.
CGTGCTGGCGGGCGAAGGCAAAACGCTGAGCTCGGACGAAAACGTCGACTATCTTACGGCACTGGTGAACGACTATCCGATTATCTCCATCGAGGATGGCATGTCCGAGGATGACTGGGATGGCTGGAAAGCGCTGACCGATGCACTGGGCGGTCGGGTGCAGCTTGTGGGCGACGATCTGTTTGTGACCAACCCCGCCCGCCTCGCCATGGGGATCGAGCGCGGCTCGGCCAATTCGATGCTGGTGAAGGTCAACCAGATCGGCAGCCTTACAGAGACACTCAAGGCGGTCGACATGGCCCATCGCGCAGGCTTTACCAATGTGATGTCGCACCGCTCGGGCGAGACCGAAGACACGACAATTGCCGATCTCGCCGTGGCCACCAACTGCGGTCAGATCAAAACCGGCAGCCTCGCGCGTTCTGACCGGCTGGCGAAATACAATCAGCTCATCCGCATCGAGGAAGCCCTTGGCGAAACCGCAGAATACGCAGGGCGCTCTGTCCTGCGCTGACAGGCCGGCACGCTTGACTGATATCGTGATCCGGCAGGCCAGCGGGCCTGCGGATCTTGACGCGGTGCGCCAGCTTTGCTGGGACTATCGTGACTATCTGCTGGGTCACAGCGACGAGGTGCGGCGCGCTGTTCTTTTGTCCTACGGGCTGGAGAGCTACCGGGCTTTGATGGACAGCCTTGCGGAAAAACATGCCCGGCCCAAAGGGGTTATTCTGCTCGCCGAGCACGACGGAATGCCGGTTGCCTGCGGCATGTATCACCCGCTGAGCGACGCTGATGCCGAGATCAAACGCGTCTATGTCCGGCCCGAAGCCCGCGGCACCGGCACGGGGCGGCAATTGTCTCAGGCACTGATCGCTCAGGCCCGCGCGGACGGCTTTTCGCGCATTTTCCTTGATACGTCGCGTCGTTTCACAGATGCGCAGCGGCTCTATGAAAGCCTCGGCTTTCGCGCGCGTGGCAGGTACCGGGATCTGCCGGCGGGCATGGCCGAATTCCTCGTTTTCTATGAACTCAGCCTGTGAAGCGCTGCGGCCGGTAGGGTGCGACCAGCATTGCATCGCTGTTACTCAACGCGCCACCGGTGATCTCTGTCGCCGCGATCCGGGCCACCAGCGGCGCGAGCGTGGCACCTGAGTGCATGGTTGTGACATAAAGTCCGGCCGGCCCGCAGGACCCGATGACCGGCACTCCGTCCCCCGGCACCGGCCGCCAGGCCAGCGAGACGCTTTCCCAGGTGACCTGCTGCCCGATCAGCCGGCTCACGCGCCCGGCGGCCAGATCCGCCAGAACCTGGGGGTTTTCCACGATGTTTTCCGTCCTGTCGCTCTGATGCGCGGCGGCGGTCGGCGCCAGCAAACGCCCGTCACTGAGCTGGCGCAGCTCCTGCCCGGGCGATACCAGAATATGCGCCAGCAAAGGCGGCATCGGACCGGTCCGCAGGATCAGCCCGGGCCGGTCCGGCATCGGCAACGGCACCCCGACATCCGCCAGCAGCCGCTCTGTTGCCGTACCGGTTGCGAGCACCACACGATCGGCGTCGATGACACCACCAGACCACCGTACTCCGGTGATCTTTTCGGTGTGACTGACCAGTCCGGTGACCCGCAGCCCGGTCACAAGCTGCGCCCCCAGCGCCATGGCGGCATCGAGGGCATTACGGGCCAGTTCCGCAATATCCGCGGCCCCTTCGCCGGCGAAAAGAAGCGCCCGTTCCGGCGGGCGGATCTGCGGCTCCAGGGTTGCGAATTCCGCGCGGCTGACGCATCGCACGTCATACCCAAGCGCCTGTAAGGCCGCAAACTGCGCGTCAAAAGCCGCGCCCTGCTCTTCCCAGCACAGACAGCCCTGCCATTGCACCGCTGAGGTGGAGAGGGTTCCGGCCAGTGCATGATGGGCTCCGATTGCCGCCGCGCGCAGGCGGAAATGGTCTTCGTTCTCGTAAAAGCTCGCGTTGATCCAGCCAAAGGACGATCCGGTCGCCGCACCCGCCGGCGGG
>CBDUCB010000387.1:0-1978 GCA_965365545.1 uncultured Roseobacter sp.
CGGTTCCTATCCGCTGACCGGCCACAAGCCCCGCCAGCGTGCCAAGTCCGACCAGCACCGCCACCGCAAAGGCCAGATGCCCGCGTGTCTCTTTTGGCTGAAAGGTGGTGGTCTCAACCAGCCGCGGGTTCAGCGCGTCGATCTCGTCGTAGATCGCGCGCAACCCTTCGGTGTCGCTGGCGGTGTAAAACTCTCCGTCCGCGCGTTCCGCGATGGCTTTCAGGGTCGCCAGATCCACACGGTTCTCGCCGCTGGCCTGCGGATCGCCGACGCCGATGGTGAAAATCCGCACGCCTGCGCCAGCGGCGATTTCGGTGGCATTGAGCGGGCTCATCTGGCTGTTCGTGTCCGCGCCGTCGCTCAGCAGAACAAGTAATTTCTGTTCAACTTCAGAGGCTTCAAAGGTACGCAAGGCAAGCCCGATGGCATCTCCCATGGCCGTGTGCGGCCCGGCCATGCCCACTTCGGTCTGCGCCATAAGCTCAGCGGCACTGGCCAGGTCTTCGGTAAACGGCGTTTGCAGATAGGCGTTGGTTCCAAAAACAATCAGCGCGATCCGGTCGCCGTCACGCTCTGCGATGAACCCGTTGATCACGTCGCGCACCGCGTCGAGGCGCTGTACCGGATTGCCGTCGGCATCCTGCAGATCGCGCGTGTCCATGGACCCTGAGATATCGACCGCCAGCACCAGATCGCGCGCGGCCTTTTCGATCACAACGGGCTCGCCCAGGATTTCGGGCCGGGCCAGGCCGGTCCCGGTCAGCCCCCAGCACAAGAGGGCGGCAAGCATCTGCCCCCTGCCCCGCCGGCGTATCATCGCCCCCTGCGACGGTGTCTGCCCCGCAGCCTCCGCGAGGCTGTGAAAAAACGGCACCCGCAGGGCGCTTGCTTTCTCGCGGTGCGCGGGCGCGAATTTCCACACCAGCCAGGGCACCGGCAGCAAAAGAAACGCATAAGGAAAGGCAAAGGACAGCATCAGCCCCGCGCCCCCTGCCGGCGGTGTGTCCGGACCCAGGCCGCGGCCATACGCGGCAGATCGCTGTGCGGGGGCTGATCGCGATAGGGCGCCGAGGCGAGGATGCGCCCTGCCTCGGTGCCGGAAAAGCCCGCAGCCGGTGCTGAAGCATCCAGAAATCCGAGCCAGGCGTCGCCCGACAACCCGGCCACATCGCGCCGCGGGAACCCGGCAAGCGCCGTACGCCGCAGTATGTCTGCAATCGCTGCCGGGTCATCGCCCGCGCGCTCCAGCGCCACAAGGGCCGCGCGCCGGTACGCGCGCGCCCGGTGTCTGAGGGTCGCCACCCGGCCAATGACCGCCAGCGCCACCAGCAGACCGAGCCCCAGCCAGACCCATCCGGCTGTCTGCGGCCAGAGCGACACCGCCACCGGCGCATCCGGCATCACGAGGCGGTCGTAAAGTTCGACAAGGCTCAGCCCGGACAGGTCGTCGCTCATCCGCGCCCCCTGCCCCCGCCGAGCAGCCGGATAAGCTGCGGCAGCGTGTCTTCGGCGGTGGTCAGCGGGATCACCGGCACCGCATAGCGCGCCGAGAAGGCAAATAGAGCAGCGAGCCGCCCGGTGCTGAAATCCGTGAGCTTCCGGCGCACCGTGTCGTCGCCGACATTGACCTGGGCCTGAAGCGTGCCGTCAGAGACCACGATATCAAGCGCCGGCGGCAGCTGATCCGAGGTCGGATCAAGAACGCTGAACAGGATCAGCTCGTTGTGCTGCGCGATGCGGCGCAGGTTCTTTTCGGTGTCCGCGTCCCAGCCGTCAAAATCGCTGAACACCATCACCAGCGCGCCGGAGCGGACAATCCGCGCGGCCGCGCTCACGGGCCGGTTCAGCGACATCGGCGTATGCGCCGGCGCATCGGCACTGAGCGCTCCGTTGGCCTCAGCCAGCGTATCGAGAAACCGGTTGAGCGCGCGGGCCGAGGAATGGGGCCTCATCTCGTGCAGGCCGGTATCGTCAAAGA
>CBDUCB010000388.1:0-1942 GCA_965365545.1 uncultured Roseobacter sp.
TTTGCGCATATTTGCGACCCCCGGGCTGTCTTCGGTCGCGACAGCATCTTTCAGCAGGGAAAGCCCGTTGGTGGGGGCAAAGCCCCGCTGATCAACATTAACCTTGGTCGTGCAGGGCACGCCGGCAAGCACCCCCGGGGTCTTTCCCGCCACAATGCCTTCGTCAATCTTCCGGGCGGTTTTAAGGGCCTCGTCACGGGCATCCTGCACCACCGCGTTTATGTCCGGGTTCACCGCGTCCGTCCGGGCGATATGCGCCTGAGCGACCTCAACCGCGGAAACGGTTTTGTCTTTTATCATGCGGGCCAGCGTGGCGGCGGACTGGCGGAAAAGGTCTGTCATAAAAATGTCCTTCGCTGTGAACGGAGAGACGCGCGCCCCGCATCAGCAGATGTCAGTTGCTTCGGGGGGGGCGGTATGCTGACGCTTGCACCCTTCACTGCGTCCGGTTCAGCCACGCTGCCAGGTGATCTCACCATCACAGATTGTAACCTGTGCTGCGGCCCGGGTGATATCCGCAGGAGCCAGGGCTGTCAGATCGTGATCCATCACCACCACATCCGCCAGCATGCCGGGACTGAGCCGCCCTTTGCGGTCTTCGCGAAACTCTGCCCAGGCATTGTCGCGGGTATAGCTTGCCAGCGTATCCATCAGGCTCTGGGTCTGATCGGACCACTTTTCGCCCATATCCAGCGGTGCAATCGCAGCTTTGATGTTTGGCATCACATCGACGGGCATCACGGGCCAGTCAGTGGAAAAAATCACCCTCGCACCTGCCTCGCGGATGTCCTGCGTGGCATAGGCACCGGGGATCTGATGATCATGCAGATACTTGCTGACGCCGGTGGGTGGAAAGATGTGTCCTTTTGGCGAATGGCCGGGCTGGATTGACGCCACGATATCCAGGTCGGCAAGGCGCGGGATATCATCTGTGTGCATCACCTCCAGGTGTTCGATCCGGTGGCGGCTGTCGCGTTTGCCGTTGGTCTTCAGCGCCGTTTCATAGGCATCTATCGTGCGGCGCACGCCCGCGTCTCCGATGGCATGCACGGCGATCTGAAACCCGAGCCGGTCGGCCTCGACACAGGCGGCTGTAAAATGCTCCTGGGTAAAGACCTCATCGCCTGCATTGCCATCCGCGCCCATCGGACCGGGATAGGGCTGCAGCATCAGTGCGGTGCCGCTTTCGACCACACCGTCGATGAACATCTTTACATGGCTGCACCAGACCTTTTCGCCGGTGTAATCCGCATGCATGGACACCGCCTCTTCTGCGAGACGTTCCACCTTGTCGGTGCCTTTGAGGTGAAAGGGCACGGCCACACGGCAGGGCAGGCGACCTGCGCGTTCCAGATCGCTCAGCAGTTCCAGCTGATACCGGTTGCCGTCCATACAGTGCAGCCCGGTGATCCCCTGTTCGGCGCAGTGCCTGAGACCTGCGGCAATCACATCCCTGTCGGCGGCGCGCTCAGCCTCCGAGGGCGCCGGCACAGGATCGCGCCCGGTCACCAGACCCGCCATCTCGCGCCCGCCGTGGTTGGTCATTTCCAGAACCGGCCCGTAAGCGCCCGGTTCCAGCAACTCGCCGCTGGCAAGGCCATCCGCGCCCATAACGATCTCCGATCCGGCATCGACCGCGCCGCCCTGCAAAAGCCCGGCTGCCTCAAGAGCGGCGGTATTGGCCCAGACGGTGTGGTGATCCGGCGCAAACATCGCCAGTGGCCGGTCAGGCAGGATCACATCAAGATCGTGTCGCGTGAGGTTCTTGCCGGTGCCGAGGATCGCGTCGTCCGCCATCACGCAGAACACCAGCCTGTCATCGGGGTTTGCGGCGGCATAGGGGCGGATGGTCGCGGCCATCTCATCGCGTCCGTGCACACCGTAAAGGTTCAGACAGCTCAGTTCGAAAGAGCCGCCGAAGAGATGCACATGGCTGTCGATG
>CBDUCB010000389.1:0-1929 GCA_965365545.1 uncultured Roseobacter sp.
GATCTCCACCTCCCACAGCCCGTCGTTCTCGAGGCGGCGAAACGGGTACTGCGGACTCTCCTGTGTCGATCCCTTGCCGAAGTTAGATAGGAGACTCTTCAGCGGTCCTTCGGCGTCCGCCGTCACCCCCCCGACCTCGGTAGCAAAGCGGCCAGGCGTCATCTCAATCACGTCGGGCAGCCCGCCCAGCGTCTGACTGGCGCGCAGGCTCAGGCGTTTGTCCGCCTGGTCGGACGGATTGCCCCAGCGGTCCTCTCCTTTGATCTTGAGCGTAAAGGGCTCGCCCGGCTCAATGGTCGAAGGCACCACGGCCACCCAGGTCTCCGGCGGGCCGGGCACGATCGAAATAGCCGGCTGCACCGGAAGGGTCTGGAAATTATAAGTCGCGATCGGGTCGACCAGCACCCGGAACTCATAGCGGCTTTCGCAAAAAGTCTGCAGCCGCATGCCCGGCCCGCCCTGATCGGTGACGCCAAAGCGGATGGTGATCGTATCGCCTTCTTTCATGAAACCCTTCACGACCTTGATCTGAAGGGTCCTGTCCCAGGGGCGGATATTACCCTTGGGATCAAACCGCGTCTGCAAGACCGCATTGTTGGACGCGGTGACTTCTGTAAATCCGGGCGCCAGCGGGTCGTCAAACTGAGGGTTTGTCTGATCGGTTGCAAAGCGGAACGCTACCCGCAGGCTGCCGCTGTCATCGATGCCAAACCGTCCGCAGGTATAGGTAAGCGTAAAGCTCTGAAAGCTGCCGGCCTCATAAGAGCCCGGTTTATCCAGTACGGCCGTGCCCAGCAGGCCCGGGTCTACCGGCGCCCGCAATGCACCGTTGTTGATTTCAGGCGGGGTCATTTCAGGCATCGTGTCGGACATATGTCACCTTTCTCAGGGCAGTTGCGCCGGCAACAGGCGCGGGGCGTCAGTGCCGGAAGATCAGTCTGGCGAGCGCCTCTGAGAACAGCTTGCCCTGTGCGGGCGGTTTGTGAAACTCTCAGTGCTTAGGCTGTGCCGCCCGCCCGAGCGTCACATTCAGCGCGGCATTTCGCAAGCCAGACCGCCTGGTTTTTGCAGCAGTGCACGCAGTGGTGGCGATCAGGTCCCGCACGTCCGCCCTCCCGCGTGACCTCAGCGGCTGAGGAAATCCAGAACCCTGCGGGAAAACGCCTCCGGCACCTCTTCCTGCACAGCATGCCCGCAGTCCAGCGCTTCGCCTTCCACCTCATGTGCCTTTTCCCGCCAGGTGTGCAGCACATCGTAAAGCTCGCCCACCACGCCCTTGCGACCCCAGAGCGCGAGCAGCGGGACGCTTATTTTCTGACCGTCATCCGCTGCATCATGCTCCAGATCGATCCCGGCTGCGGCGCGGTAATCCTCGCAGATCGCATGAATGGTGCGCGGATCCTCGTAGCATCGCAGATAGTCGGCAAAGACCTCATCAGAGACCGCCCCCGGCGTTCTGACCTGCCCGTCGATGTGCCGGCGCAGGAAATATGCGGGGTCCGCGCCGATCATCCGCTCCGGCAGGCCAGCGGGCTGAATGAGAAAGAACCACCAGAAATACCGGGTCGCGAACGCCTTGTCAGTGCGCGCATACATCGTCGCCGTGGGCGCGATATCGACAACGACTATTTTGTCCACGGCCTCAGGATGATCCAGCGCCATGCGGTGTGCCACCCGTCCGCCACGGTCATGGCCAATAACAGAAAACTGTGTGTGTCCGAGCTCTGCCATCAGCGCTGCCTGATCGCGCGCCATCTCACGTTTGGAGTAGGTTGCGTGCGGCGGCCCGCTCTCCGGTTTGTCGCTGTCACCGTATCCGCGAAGATCGGCGGCTACGACCCGGTAGCCTGCCGCAACGAACTCCGGCGCCACTTTGCGCCAGGCGATATGCGTCTGCGGATGCCCGTGCAGCAGCAGGAGCCCCGGGCC
>CBDUCB010000390.1:0-1913 GCA_965365545.1 uncultured Roseobacter sp.
TCATCGGGGAGCATCCGTTTATGAGGCCGGACAAGACACTGCAGAGCGCATCACGATGCAGAACAACCGGCGTGATGCGCAGGTTGCTCATGCCGCTGGCTCTGGCGGTCGTGATCACAGGGTGCGGGCAGGCCTCTTATAACGAGATCGAACTGATGCCCTCGCCGGTGCTTTATGCCGGTTCTGCGTTCCGTCCCTTTCCGGAAACCGAACCTGCCGAAGTGATCACCACATCAAAGCTCTTTTACGTGACTGACCGCGAAAAGGCCGGACCCGGCGATGACCAGAAAAACTATACCAACGAGCGCGGGCAGCTGTCGCGGGCGGGCTATGCCGATGTAAAACTGTCGCCCTCCATCAGGAACTGGCAGGAATTCGAAGACATCACATTCCGTGGCGTCCGCGACAGACCAAATCTGATGAATGTGGTTGGTGTGACTGAGGTCGGCGTACTGCCATGGTCCGTGACCGCACTCTATCCTGACCCGCCGTCAGACGCGCAGATGCAGGCCGCAGGCAGCGAATTTGCCCGTCAGATCAATACGCAGCTCGCGCTGAGCGAAACCAACGACATCAACATCTATGTGCATGGCTATAACGTCGATTTTGAGTATTCCACGCTGGTGGCGCGCGAACTGAAGCATTTTCTGGGCTATCAGGGCGCGTTCATCACTTACAACTGGGCCGCGACGCCAAACCGGCTGGCCTATTTCAAAGACCAGGAGACCGCGACGGCAAGCCGGCGCAATCTGCGGTCACTGATCGAGTTTCTGTCGGAGAATACCCGGGCAGACCGGATAAATCTGCTCGGGTACAGCGCCGGGTCGCGGCTTGCTTTTGAAGTGACCTATCAGATTGCGTTGCGTGATTACGGATCCTCGCCGCCGCGTCTGGGCAATGTCATGCTCATCAGCAGCGATCTGGATCGCAGCGTGTTCGGTCATGCGCTGGCGGACGGGCTTCTTGATCCGGTGGAGCGGCTGTCGGTCTATCTTTCGGGGTCGGATGCCGCCCTGAGAATGTCCGGGTTCGTCTTTGGCCGCGAGCGGCTGGGACAGACCTGGGGCGAAAACGATGTCTGGCCCGGTCTTGAGCGCCGGCTGGCAAAGCTCAGCAAACTTGAGATCATCGACGTCACCGAAGCCGAAGAATCCGCTGCCGGCAACGGGCATGCTTTTTTCCGCAAATCACCCTGGGCCAGCAGCGATATATTCCTCGCGTCGCTGTCTTCCCTGCCGGCCGGAAAACGCGGTCTGGTGCGGGATCCGGACAGCGCCGTCTGGCACTTTCCCCCGGATTATCCCGAGAGGATCGCCCGGATCACGAACCGATAGCAAACCTTAATTCCCCGCCGCACAGAAAGCGCGCGGCATCTCCGATCCGTCGCCGGGAACGCCGCGCGGGGGTCTTATGACGACGACGCCAGCAGACTGGCGTTTCCGCCTGCCGCGGTGGTGTCGATGCACAGATGACGCTCCAGCACATAGCGTTCCGGGGCGACCGTTTCAGTCACAAGCGGGATAATCGCACCATCTCTTTGCGACAGCGCGATGCGCAGATCACGGGTCCAGTCCGATTTTCCTGCAGCGGCGACCACCGAAATACCTTCGATCTGCTGCAACAGGCCGGCGGAAACGGTGCCGTCCAGAACCACAACCGGCGCACCGGCGGCAACCAGTTCCTTTGTGGCCGCAACGGCACCCGGGGCCACGACAACCGCGCCGCATCCGGCACCCAGTGCCTGGGCTGCCTGGGCCACCGCGATTTCGGCGGTCGGACCCAGACACAGCACCGTGCCCCGCGGGAACATGCGCAGACGGTTGCTTTCGCCAGTCGGGCCCGGCAGCGACTGGGGCGACATGTCCAGCCCGGCGGTTTCGGTCAGCGCTTTGCGCACCACACCCGACTTGCCG
>CBDUCB010000391.1:0-1869 GCA_965365545.1 uncultured Roseobacter sp.
TCGTCGCCCACCTTCCAGCGCGTGACGCGATCGCCAACGGCCCAGACGATGCCTGAGGCATCCGAGCCTGCAATGTGATAGGGCTGCCGGTGCCCGTCAAAGGGGCTGATCGGCACGCCAAGTGCTGCCCAGACACCGTTGTAGTTCACACCGGCGGCCATCACGAGGACCAGCACGTCCTGGCTGTCGAGTACGGGCACATCGACCACTTCCTGCAGCATCGCCTTGTCAGGCTCACCATGCCGCTCGCGCCGGATTGCCCAGGCGTACATCTGTTTGGGCACGTATCCCATCGGCGGCATTTCACCAACCTCATAGAGGTCTTTCTCCGGGGCTTCATATTGCGCGACGGTCGTATCCAGTGCCATGCCAGTCTCCAGCTCTCATCAAAACATGCCGCGCCGCAGAATCGGGCGCTGCTAAACCGGAATAAAATGCGATACGCAATATTGCAACACCAGCGGGGTGTTTTTTGTAATTTTATAACCGAGCAGATGCAGAAAACTACGCCGCTGCTTCCGGTTGCGGCAGCCGGTGCGTGACGGATCTGGCATAATAGGCGGCCACGGCTTCTTCACCCTTCGCAATTGTCCAGCCGTCCTCTCCGCCCGTGATCATCCGGTGTTTGCGCATCCGGAAAAGCGCCTCTGAGCACTGTTTCGCAAAATCTTTTTCAGCCGCCGGCATGTCATGCCGCAGATCCGCGGACATAGCTCTTGCGCGTTCTGTAATTTCGGCAGTCGTAAGCGGACCCTCTGCAGCACCCAGAACATGAGATAAAAGCGGCACCAGCATCACAGGCATCGCATCCGCGATCCGTTGCATCAGATTTGCCGAAAGCTCCTCGACCGGTCGTTCGGGACCGAAGCCGCGCAGCGACAGGGGCTGCCCGAAGGCAACAGCGGCGGTCCCGAAGCGGACATACCTGCCCCTGAGAGCCTGCCAGAACTTCTTGAGTATAAACTTCACCACAACGCTGATCCGCGCCCCGAACCGCCGGTCGCCGCGCTGGCCCGCGGCAATCAATACACGGTCTTCCAGAACCCTGTCGTAATTGATGGCAACGGGAACAAATACGACATCGCGTCCGCCCGGCTCATAGCCATCGGTGAGATAGGACAGCAGCCCCATGCGCGGCGGCATAAGCTCTCCTGTGAGGCTCAACCCGCCTTCGGGAAAGATACCCTGGGACACGCCGCCCTTGGTCGCCATCTGCACATAGCGCGCAAGAACCTTCCGGTAGAGCGCACCGCGCGACCTGCGCCGGATGAAGTAAGCTCCCATCATCCGGATCAGCCGGCTGAGCGGCCAGACCCGCGCCCATTCACCGACTGCATAGGACAGCGCAGAGGTGCGCGCGGCGAGATAAGTCACCAGAACATAATCCATGTTAGAGCGGTGGTTCATCACAAAGACGATTGTCGCATCCTTTGGGATCTCTTTGATCACCGCGTCGTTGCCCGGTGCGGTCCAGACCTCATAGATGGAGTTGACGAGCATCCGTGCCATGCGGATCCCCAGTCCGAAGTAGGTAAACGCGCTGAAGCCCGGCACAATCTCGCGGGCATAACTGCGGGCTTTCTCAAAGCCCACGTTTTCAGGGACACCGTGCTCCTGGGCATAATTGACGATCTCGCGCGTCACTTCCGGATCATAAATCAGGCGCTGGATCATGTCGTATCGCCGGGCGAGCTTGAATGGCTCAATGGGCCGGGTCAGCCGCTCATTGAGCCGGCCGACTGCCTTTTCCAGACGACGCCGAAAAAACCACCGCACGGACGGAAAAAGAAAATGCGATGCAAAAGTTACGGCCGCAAACAACAGGACCAGCACAAAAATCCAGAGCGGAACTTCAACCACTTGCGTCAT
>CBDUCB010000392.1:0-1868 GCA_965365545.1 uncultured Roseobacter sp.
ATCCTCTGGCGTTTGAACTGGCGGAAAGCTGGGCCGGAGATTATGGCGACCGCCTGATCCTCCGGCAGGGTGTGTTCTCGAAAATGGACAGCTTTGCGTCGGATCTTGACGGCGTCGTACTCGACCTGGGCGTGTCATCGATGCAGATCGACACACCCGAGCGCGGTTTTTCATTCATGCGCGACGGGCCGCTAGATATGCGCATGAGCCAGGACGGACTTTCTGCTGCCGATATCGTCAACGAGGCCTCCGAAGAGACGATCGCCAATATTCTCTTTCAGTACGGGGAAGAGCGGGCGAGCCGGAGAATTGCAAAAGCCATTCTGCGCGAGCGAACGCTGGAACCCATTACCACAACCTTACGTCTGGCGGGTATCATCGAGAGCTGTCTGCCGCGTGCAAAGCCCGGCCAGTCACACCCTGCAACACGCAGTTTCCAGGCGCTGCGAATTGCAGTGAATGATGAGTATGGGGAGTTGTTTCAGGGGCTTATGGCCGCGGAGCGGGCGCTTGGGCCGGGCGGGTGGCTTGCTGTTGTCACCTTTCATTCCGTCGAGGACCGTATGGTAAAACGCTTTCTGACAGCCCGCGCGGGTGCCGGTGGCAATGCCAACAGATTTGCTCCGGAAACTGAAAAAGAGCCGCCGCAGTTTACCCTGCCACAGCGCAAAGCAGTGTCGGCGGATGAGGCCGAGGTCGACGCCAATCCGCGCGCCCGGTCCGCCCGGTTGCGTGTGGCGCGGCGCACAGACGCGCCGGCCGGGGACATAGATGCAAAATCCATCGGCATGCCGGTGGTCAGAGAGGTTAAGTGATGCGGACGGTGTTTTATATCCTCACCACGCTCAGTGTAATCGGCCTTGCGTTCTGGGCCTACCGTGAGAATTACGCGACCCAGGGGGCGCTCGCAGAGACCCGCGCGCTGCGCCAGGAAATCCGCGAGGCGCATGAGCGCCTGACCGTTCTGCGCGCCGAATGGGCCTATCTCAACCGGCCCGACAGGCTGCGCGATCTTGCGGATATCAACTTTGACCGGCTGGGGCTGTTGCCGCTGCGGCCTGACCAGTTCGGGCATATCGATCAGGTTGCCTATCCGCCTGCGCCGGAACTGGAATTCACCGACGGTGTGGATGTATCGAACCTTGTGGACGGCGCCGCGCCGTCAGAGGTGACGCAATGATCCGCACCCCGCTTCGTCCGCTCGCACGGATCCTTGAGGCTCGCCAGAAGGGAGAAAGCCCCGAAGCCATTGAGCGCGAAAACATACGTATCCGTCACGAACAGATGCGCGACCAGGCCCGGCAGCGCGCTGAAGGCCGGTTGCTCGTGCTGGGGGTGTTTTTCCTTTTCGCCTTTATTGTGGTGGGCGCTCGCATGGGCATGATGGCCACCTCAGAGCCGCGCGAGCCCAGAGCGGAGGCGCCCGGCTCGGTGATCCATGCCGCGCGTGCAGACATCGTGGACCGCAACGGCGCGTTGCTGGCGACGAACTTTGAAACGCATGCACTTTATGCGCAGCCACCCCAGATGGTTGACCCGGCCCATGCAGCCCGTGAGCTTGCAAAGGTCTTCCCGGATCTGAAAGAACAGGATTTGCTGGAGGATTTTACAGGCAAGCGTAAGTTCCTGTGGATCAAAAAGAAAATCAGCCCTGAGCAGATGCAGGCGGTACATGAGATCGGCGATCCCGGTCTGATGTTCGGTGCGAGGGACATGCGGCTTTACCCCAACGGGCAGCTGGCAGCGCATGTGCTGGGCGGGGCGGGGTTTGGCAAAGAGGGCGTCTCGGCGGCAGAAGTGATCGGTGTTGCGGGGGTCGAGAAATACTTCGATGAATATCTGCGGGACCCGGCCAATGCGCAGTTGCA
>CBDUCB010000393.1:0-1822 GCA_965365545.1 uncultured Roseobacter sp.
CTCACCGATGTGGTCCCAACCGAGGATGCCAAGGTAGCCGTTCTCCTTGAACCATCGTTTTAGCGGCCCCTCCCGCGCTGTCGCCAGGTTGCGCATCTCGGTGTCGGGGCGCTCTTCCAGGTTGAAGAACTTCGGGTAGGACCGCGCCACGATCCGCCGGTCATCACCGGAACGGACGGGCCGGACCCGGATTCGCGGCTCACGGCCGGCGATTCGAAGCTGCCTCCCATCGTGTGCACCGCCCGCCTCGATGATGTCGAGCAACCGCGCTCTGCGGTCCGCGCGCGATGCCGTTGATGCCCATCAGGTCTGGGATCTTGACCCCTGGAGCATCGAAGACAGCCGTGTGGCGGACCGTCTTGACCCGTCCGATGTGCAGGATCTGCGCGATGCAATCGAGACTAACGGCCAGACAGTGCCTGTTCTGGTGCGCCGTCATCCCTCACAGGCTGACCGCTATCTGCTGGTTTATGGCCGCCGGCGACTTGAGGCGATCCGGCAGTCAGATACGGTAAAAACGGTGCGCGCGCTGGTCGCTAACCTTGACGATCACTCTGCCATGCGCGCGCAGATCTCCGAAAACATGGCGCGGCGCGATCTGAGTTTCATTGAAAAGGCGCTCTTTGCCAAAGAGCTGATGGAGGCTGGTTTCGGCACGCAGACCGAAGTGGCCGAGGTTCTTACGGTGAGCAAATCGGCGGTCTCAATGGCGCTGGCCGTCGTCGACAGCATCGGCGTTGATCTGATCCGCGCGATCGGGGCGGCGCACGGGGTCGGACGGCCCCGCTGGGAAGCGCTGGCGCGTGTCCTGCGCGAGACCAGCCCCGCGCCCGGGCCGCTGTGCGACCTGGCCACTGATACGCGCGCGTCGGTTGAGGCGGACGCGGTGCGGGGTGCCGACGGCGCCGACCCGTCGGTTACCGCTTTCGAGGCCGTGGTCCGGGCGGTTGAACCACCTGAGCCGGTTGCGCAGAAACGTCCGGCCAAAAAGGCATCAGACGTCCGGGCAGTCCTGCTTGGCGGCAAGGCAGCCGGCCGGGTGCAGCGCAGTCCCGGCGGTCTGAAACTTGAGATTAAGGACGCAGGCTTCGGCGCCTGGCTCGATGGTGAAATCGAGGGTGTCCTGCAAGAGCTTCACGCACGGTACAAAACCCGTGCGGAAGACTGAGCGAGAGCAGAAAATGAAAAACAGGAGGCACGACCAGGACTAAAAGAAAAGGCCCCGTAAAGCCGACGCCCTACGAGACCCAATCTTGTGTTTAGCAACTTCAAGGTAATCTCAGGCGCCATCTGCCGCAAGTCAAAAGTGATTCGCGGCCCGGGATTTCTTTGTCTTCGTGAACATATTTATGACCTATCAGCCCGTAACGCCCTTCCGGCGTGCCGTGGATGCTGCCGTGATCGAACAGATCATGCCGGCCGGCGCGCCGCTGCCGGAAACTCCCGTTAACAAATGGGATATCCTGCGCAATCTCGGACCCGTTCGCCAGTCCTTCGGGCTGTCTGACCGGGCGCTCGTCGTACTCCAGGCGCTTCTGAGCTTTCACCCGGAGACAGACCTCGGGGCAGGGGATGGTGGTATGATCGTCTTTCCCTCCAATGCGTCGATCTGCGCGCGCCTGAACGGGATGCCCTGTTCGACGATGCGCCGGCATCTGGCGGATCTCGTCCGGGCAGGTCTGATCCTGCGGCGCGACAGCCCGAACGGCAAGCGGTTTGCCCGGCGCGGACAGGGCGGACTGCTGGCCTTCGGATTTGATCTCACGCCGTTGGTGCGTCGTGCAGAAGAGATTGCGGAGCGGGCGGAGGAGGCTCGCGCCAC
>CBDUCB010000394.1:0-1732 GCA_965365545.1 uncultured Roseobacter sp.
TTACTGACCCGGGCCTCTTTTTCCGCATGTCCTGCGTGATCACGCTGGTCGGCGGCACGATGTTCCTGATGTGGCTGGGTGAACAGATCACGGCGCGGGGCATCGGCAACGGTATCTCGCTGATTATTTTCGTGGGCATTATCGCCGAAATCCCGGCTGCGATTGCACAGTTCTTTGCCTCCGGCCGGTCCGGTGCGATCAGCCCGGCCGTGATTATCGGTGTGCTCGTGATGGTCGTTGGTACCATCATGTTCGTGGTGTTCATGGAGCGCGCGCTGCGCAAGATTCACATCCAGTACCCGCGCCGTCAGGTCGGCATGAAAGTCTATGACGGTGGCTCCAGCCATCTGCCGGTCAAGGTGAACCCGGCAGGCGTTATCCCGGCGATCTTCGCGTCTTCGCTGCTGCTTCTGCCGGTGACGATCAGCACGTTTTCGGGCAATTCCACCAATCCGGTCATGTCCTGGTTGCTGGCTAATTTCGGTCCGGGTCAGCCCCTGTACCTGATTTTCTTCGTCGCAATGATCGTGTTCTTTGCTTATTTCTACACCTTCAACGTGTCTTTCAAACCTGACGATGTGGCCGACAACCTCAAGAACCAGAACGGGTTCATTCCGGGTATCCGCCCTGGGAAGAAAACGTCCGAGTATCTGGAGTATGTGGTCAATCGCGTATTGGTTCTGGGCTCGGGCTATCTTGCAGCGGTCTGTCTGCTGCCGGAAATTCTGCGCGGACAGTTTGCGATCCCGTTCTATTTTGGCGGTACCTCGGTTCTGATTGTGGTCTCGGTCACAATGGACACGATCCAGCAGGTGCAGAGCCATCTGCTCGCGCATCAGTATGAAGGCCTGCTGGAGAAATCCCAGTTGCGTGGAAAGAGTGGCAAAGGCCGCAAAAAACGGAGCCCGGTACGCCGATGAATATTATACTCCTCGGACCGCCGGGCGCTGGCAAAGGCACACAGGCCCGGATGCTGGTTGACGAACGCGATATGGTGCAGCTGAGCACCGGCGATATGTTGCGCGAAGCCAAAGACAGCGGCACTGAGATGGGTAAGATTGTGGCGGATGTGATGGCGCGTGGCGCTCTGGTCACCGACGAGATCGTCATCGGCCTGATCCGGGAAAAGCTCGCAACGGTCAAAGCCAGCGGCTTCATTTTCGATGGTTTTCCGCGCACCCTTGCCCAGGCTGATGCATTGGGTGAACTCCTCGAAGCCGAAGGTCAGACGCTGGACGCCGTGATTGAAATGCGGGTGGACGATGCAGCGCTGGTCGCGCGGATCGTCGCGCGTTCTACCTGTGGCTCTTGCGGTGAGGTTTACAACGACACGACGCGACCGATCCCGGCGGATGGAAAATGCGCCAACTGCGGTGGTACTGAATTCAAGCGCCGTGCGGACGACAATGAGGAAAGCCTCAGGACCCGTCTGATGGAATATTACAAACAGACCTCCCCGCTGATAGGCTATTACTACGCCAAAGAGATGCTGAGCCGGGTCGACGGGCTGGCGGAGATTGAGGCGGTTCAGAGCGAGATCCGCGCAGTTCTCGACGCCTGATCACATCCTAGTATTAGAAAAGCGGGCGGTGCCGGGGCGCCGCCCTTTTTATAGGACGTCAGTGCTCGGTTCGGAACGGATTATGAGAGACGTTTTCCGTTTCGCCGCAATTGCTGCGCTGTCGGGGTTCTTCGGCAGCACGTCGGTGACCGTCACGGTCATGGTCTGGGT
>CBDUCB010000395.1:0-1632 GCA_965365545.1 uncultured Roseobacter sp.
GAACTGCTGCAGCCTGCGCGCCTGATATCCGCCCGACATGTCAGCGGGCGCCGGGAGCTTCAGATCGCCGGCCCGGAAGGTAATATGACGCTGACTGCGGATTTTATGGCCATCGCCACCGGAAGATCCGGTGGGCGTGCCGCGAAACGACGATATGCGCAGCACAAAACAATTGCACTTTATGGCTACTGGGATCTGCCTGGTGCCCTGCCCGGGCCACAGTTGCGCGCAGGGCCTGATGGCTGGTTCTGGGGCGTCCCTCTGCCCTGCGGGCTTTATAATACGCTGGTTTTTGCGGACCCGTCCGAGTTGCGCCGGCGCCCCGGGCGCGACACAGCAGACCGTCTGCGGCAAATGCTGTCCGGGTACGGGCAGGACGACGCCCTACGGGGCGCGCGCCTGTGCGGACAGCCCGGAGCGACCGATGCCACCCCCTATCTGGACACTGAGGTCATCGGGCCCGGTATGATCCGTCTGGGTGATGCCGCACTGGCCATCGATCCGGTCTCATCGAGCGGTGTACAGAAATCTGTTCAGGGGGCGCTGGCAGGTGCCATCTGCGCGAATACGCTGCTGCGCAGGCCGCAGGACGCAGCCCTCGCCATGGCCTTTTACCGGGACACTCTCAGCCGCACGTCGCAGCGGCACGAAGAGTGGGCTTCGGGGTACTACCACACCGTCGCTGAACGCTTTCCAGGATCGTTCTGGACACCACGCGCGGGTCCGCCCGTGCCGGAACCATCCCCTGTTGCAGGCGCGCGTGAACTGAGCACCGGCACGTTGCGCCTTGCCCCCGAACTGGATGTGACGGACAAGGCGACACTGGACGCAGAATATGTGGTCAGCCGCCCGACCGTCACACATCCCGCGTTTGACGGGCCCGTGACATATCTCAGCGGAGTTGAGCTCGCGCCGTTGCTACGGCGCTTTCCGGTCAATAAGAACGGGTTGCAGATCGCCGACGACTGGTCTGACACGGTCCCCGCCCGGACCGGAATGGCCATTCTCGCGTGGCTGCTGAACCACGGAGGTGCGCAACATGTCCCGTGACGGGGAACCACACACGGACGTAGAGGCCTGGCTTGCTGTGCTGGGTCTGGAGCGACTGCTGCCCGCCTTTGTGGAAAACGAAATCGACGGCGACGCGCTTCGGCTCCTGACGGATGACGATCTCAGAGAACTCGGCATTGCCCTCGGTCCCCGGAAGAAAATCCTTAACGCGCTTCTGAATGAACCGGCCCCTGCGGCACCGCCGCAGGAACATTTTGACGTCGTCACAGGCGAGCGCAGGCAGGTTGTCGCCCTGTTCTGCGATGTCGTCGGATATACTGCGCTGTCCCAGCGTATCGATGCCGAAGATCTCGAGGCAATTGTGCGTCAGTATGAAGACGTCTGCACGATCTGCGTATCCCGTTACGAAGGCTATGTTTTTCAGAAACAGGGCGACGGCATTATCGCGATATTCGGCTATCCTTTTGCCCACGAAAGCGAGGCGGAACGCGCGATCCGGACAAGTCTCGAAATGATCCGGCGGATGCGATCCATTCGCCTGCCCGACGGCGAAACGCTCAATGTGCGCATCGGGATCGCCTCCGGCATCGTGGTCGTGGGCTCCGGGCGCGACCGGCTGAC
>CBDUCB010000396.1:0-1575 GCA_965365545.1 uncultured Roseobacter sp.
GGTCCACATGGGATTCTGCCGCCAGATGCATCACCGCCTCAGGCTGATGGGCGGCAAAAATCCGGTCAAGAGCTGCGCGGTCCCGGATATCGGCCTGCTCAAACCTGTAGGCCGGGTCGTCTGCGACGGGTGCCACATTATCAAGGCAGGCCGCATAGGTGAGCGCATCAAGGTTGACCACCTCATGCCCGCGCGCGATGGCCAGCCGCACCACGGCCGATCCGATAAACCCCGCGCCGCCGGTGATCAGAAGTTTCATTGTCCGGTTCCGGTGTATTCAAAGGGGCTTTCAAAATCCGTAAAGGTCTGAGCCATATTGTCTTTTCCCGACAAAACAGGTTTTTCATAGCTGAGATCCCAGTCGATACCGGCACTGTCATAGCGTACCGCGCCCTCACAGTCAGTATCATAGTAATCAGAACACTTATATATAACCTCTGTATCTGGCGCCCGGGTCACAAACCCGTGCAGGAAGCCTTCCGGGATCAGCATCTGACGGCCGTTTTCGGCAGAAAGTTCATGGCCGGTCCACTTGCCATATGTGGGCGAACCGCGCCTGATATCTACGGCCACATCATAAAGGACCCCGCGCCCGCAGCGCACCAGCTTGGCCTGAGCGTGTGGCGGCGCCTGAAAGTGCAGACCGCGCAGCGTGCCGGCCTGAGTGGAAAGAGAGTGATTGTCCTGGACCCAGTCGATGTCGATCCCGTGCTCTGCCAGCACCCGGCGGTTCCAGCTTTCGCTGAAAAACCCGCGCGCGTCACCGAACCGTTGGGGGGTGAGAAGGAGAACACCCTCCAGTTCTGTCTTTTCAACCAGCAACACTCTGTCTCCGCGACGCCCCAAGTCTGGATACAACAGGCCAGGGTCGGATGAAACCGGTATCCGTATCATGAACACGGGGTCGGGCACGTGATTGCCGGCGCGACAGCTTTCCTGTGCGACGACGCTCCGCAGCGCCTGATTTCTGACAGGAAATTAACAAAAAACTGACGTTTTCCTGAAACGCTCTGGTCCGGTCATGCTGGCCGGACAGGCTGCTTTTCCGGTCTGATAAGCGCGTGAAATGTCAAAACGATTCGTAAGAGAGGATAAAGGCAGGCGGAAATCTGCAGGAAACCGACCAGAGCGACGGCGATAATATGCCGCCTCCGTCTTTTTTGTTTCCAAAAGGGCGACAATGAGCTGTTTTTCCTCAAAGCCCTCCCGGGTCTGCACAAAATCCGGCGTCTCCGGGGCAGCAATATTCCCGCATAGATTGCAATTGTGGCAGGTTTGCCTGAATTCTCTTTCACCACTGGTTAATGTCAGGTAAATTTCCCTGAGTAACTTTAACTGGTCGGTTTAACGGGTTTTCCGGTGACGATCGTCTGACAAGGAGAGAATGACTATGTATATGAAATCAATTATCACAGCAGCTGCAATCGCAGTTCTGCCGATGGTGGCGAGTGCTGCCACATTTATTGAAGACGGAAATTCCTACGCGATCTCTGAAGGCAGCCAATTCTTCGGCGACGCCGAAGCAGGCGAGGGTGGCGCAGGATGTTCACGCCGGTGACCTGAGGGTTCTCGCGC
>CBDUCB010000397.1:0-1571 GCA_965365545.1 uncultured Roseobacter sp.
ATGGTCTATGAGGCCGCGGGCATGCATGCTTCGCTGCTCGGCTTCTGCCACGAGTCGCTTATTCTGGGCGACGATCTGATCGGCCAGGCGTTGCGCTGTGTGCGGGGCATCGAAGTGACCGACGAGACCATGGCCCTTGATCAGATGCGTGAGGTCTGCATCGGCGGCCCGGGGCATTATCTGGGCACCGCTCAGACCCTGGGGCGCATGCAAGCCGATCATGTTTACCCGGCGCTCGGCGACCGGACATCCCCCAAGGAATGGGACGAAAAAGGCAAACCGGACCTGATTGAACGGGCCACAGCGCGCAAAGAGGAAATTCTGGCCAACCGCTCCGCTGCGCGTTTTGATCCGGAACTGGATGCGCGCCTGCGCGAGGCTTTCAGGATCTATCTGCCGGCCTGACCCTGTAAAAAGATCGCCCGGCCCCGTCAGAGGGACCGGATGACTGCCCGCTGATCGGCGCGGCAAAGACTGCCTGGGGCATTCTGCCCCTACGCGGATCAGCAGAGCCATGTGTTTCGGGCGGGCGTCAGACCGGCCTGCGCTGCCTGATTTCCACCACTGCTGTGGACGCAGGCCGAAAAAAAAGGGCCGGAGCAGAACTCCGGCCTCACAGTTGATAAAGCGTTATTGTTGTTATGGCGGTCGTTACGCTGCCGCGCGGTCGTGGCGTCCTTCACGGACCTCTTCGATGATCTTGGCGCAGAAGGCGTCCAGATCGCCGGGGTTGCGCGATGTGACAAGCGCCTGATCCACAACCACCTCACTGTCTTCCCAATGGGCGCCAGCGTTCACAAGATCTGTCTTCACAGACGGCCAGGACGTGACTTTGCGGCCCCGCACGACGTCTGCTTCGATCAGCATCCACGGCGCATGGCAGACTGCAGCCAGCGTTTTGCCTGTGTTGAAGAAATCATGCACAAATTTCACGCTGTGCTCGTCGGTGCGCAGGATGTCCGGATTAATCTGGCCACCCGGCAGGACGAGAGCGTCGAAATCCTCAACGCGGGCGTCCGCGATATGCATGTCGACGCTGATGCTGCGCCCCCATGACTGGTCATCCCAGCTGGTGATTTCGCCTTTTTCCGGCGAAACGATGACGACCTCTGCACCGGCCTCTTCCAGCTGACGCTTGGGCTCAAAAAGTTCAGATTTCTCATAGCCGTGTGTGGCGAGAATAGCGATTTTTGCATTACTGATCTGTGTCATGCGTTATTCCTTTCATTGCGGCGCAGACCGATGCCTGCGCCTCATTGCGTTCACCGGCACAACACGCCGAAGCGCAGAAAGTTCGGACAATAATCCCGGCTGGGCGGTATTGTCGCGCTTCAGAGGTATAAAAGAAAAAACGGAGCCCGTGAGGGCCCCGTTGAGTTTCGCCGTTCAGGCTCAGTTTGTTAACCGCTCGGTATTTTTCTGCCTGCGGCCTGAACGTCGTCAAGGGCGAGCGCACCCGCCCCCTGTAAAGGTGGGAAGGAACAAAGTACCGTTCCCACCCTGTTCGTCGGGGTCCGGCCCGCTTGGGCTGAGACCTGGACCCCTACACGCCCCCAGGGACGCGTTTTCTT
>CBDUCB010000398.1:0-1561 GCA_965365545.1 uncultured Roseobacter sp.
GCCACGAACAGGGTGCCGGGTTCATGGCCGACGGCTACGCACGTGCCACCGGTAAACCGGGCGTGGCTTATGTGATTACCGGGCCGGGGCTTTGCAACATCATGACGCCGATGGGGCAGGCCTGGTCGGATTCCGTGCCGATGCTGGTGATCTCCTCCTGTCTGGATGAGACGGCAGCCATCAAAGGCCAGTTGCACCAGATGAAAGACCAGCGTGCCGCGGCGGCGGCGGTTTGTGACTGGTCGGAAGAGGCGCGCACGGCAGAGGCGGCCTATGCGCTGATCGACCGGGCGCTGGTGGAATTCAGGATGCAGCGCGCACGCCCGAAGCACATCCAGGTGCCGATCTCCGTACTGCAGGCGCCCGCGCCGCCGCCCCCGCCGGAGACCGGCGTGGTCCCGCGGGCGGGGGCCGAAATATGGGACGGGCTGATTGATCCGCTGCTGACTGCGAAACGACCGCTCTTTATTCTTGGAGGCGGGGCAGGACAGGCCGGATATGCCGCGCGTGATGCGATGAAGAAGCTTGGCGCGGCCTGCTTTGAGACATACGCAGGGCGGGGTGTCGCGGCCTCTTATGCGCTGAGCTTCGGCAGCACCCTGGCCCGGCCCGAAAGCCAGGATGTCATCCGCTCGGCAGATGTCGTTGTTCTTGTCGGCACAGAGCTTGCCGAGACCGATCTCTGGCGCGACGACGCAGGGTTGGCCGGATTGACCCTGCAGGTGGATATTGACCCCTCCGGACTGCACCCGAAAACTGACCGCGCGGTGATTGCGCGCGCGTCAGAGTATTTTGACCGGCTGCTCGGAGCCCTCGAAGGACATGAGGCCGTGGCTGGATGGGACAAGGCGGAGGTGCGCGCGGCCAGAAAGCGCTGGAAAGCGCAGGTCGCGGCCGAACGCCCGGGCATTGTGCCTGTTGCTGACGCGCTCCGCACATGCCTGCCGGACCTGACGATGATCTATTCGGACATGACCCAGTTTGCCTATGCCGCCAAAGAGGTCTGGCCCATGAAACACTCCGGGTTCTGGCATCATCCCACGGGATTTGGCACGCTGGGCTATGCGCTGCCCGCCGCCATCGGCGGCGCGATTGCGCGCCCGGATCTGCAGACAATGGCCATTATCGGCGATTACGGGTTTCATTATACGATGCAGGAGCTTGGTGTGGCGGTCGAACTCGGGCTCAGTCTGCCGGTCATCCTGTGGGACAACGGCAGGCTGGGCGAGATCGAAGACAGCATGGTACACGCGCAGATTGCTCCGAATGCAGTCGTCGCGCATAACCCTGACTTCTGCAAACTGGCCGAAGCTTTTGGTGCCCGTGCAGTTGCCCCGCAGACGCTCAAAGATATGCAGTCTGCGGTGCGTGCCGCCTTTAAAGAAACCGGGCCGACACTGATTTATCTCACCCCGGAGATATCAAAGCGCCGGTGAGGTTACTCCCAGCAGCTTACCAGCACCGTCATATCCGCACCGCCCGACGCAATATCCTCCGGCGCGCGCGCTTCGGATGCGACGCTGAAGGTGACATCCAGACCCGCGGTTGTCACAAAGTCCGT
>CBDUCB010000399.1:0-1540 GCA_965365545.1 uncultured Roseobacter sp.
GCGGACCGCAAAGCCCGGTTGCTCGACATCATCGAGGCCGGCGGCGGCGCGGTCTGTGCCGCCGTCAGGTTATCCAGCATCGCCATACGCTTTTTGCGGCTGTCGCTCACGGGCGCCCCCAGGTTTGCCGGATCAGCCCGGCAATCTCGTCGTTTACCGCGTTCAGGCTCTCCATCGCGCGGTCATAGGTGGTGCGGGTGAAGGCCGATCGTTCGACCTCGTAGAGGGTTTGTTTGGTCAGACCGGCGTCAGAAATCGCCGTGGACTTCAGCATCGGCGCATTGAGTACCTTGTCGCCGTACATGGTCCGCAGAAAGGCAACGACGCGGTTCTGCGGGGCGTCCGTGGGCTCATACCGGGTCAGCAGATAGCGCATCCAGTCATGCGACATGTCTGCACCGCTTTGCGCGATCACATCCATCAGATCCGCGGTCATGCGCAGAAACTGCGACATCGACATCACATCCAGCATTTCGGGATGGATCGTTACCAGCACACCGGTGGAGGCCGACAGCGCGGACATCGTCAGAAACCCGAGCTGCGGCGGGCAGTCGATGACCACCACGTCATAATCGCCATCGACCTGCGCGAGCGCCTCTTTGACCCGGAAAAAGAACAGCCCCGCATTGCCCTGACTGAGGGCGCGGGGGGTCTCGTGCTCGAACTCCATCAGCTCAAGGTTTCCGGGGATCAGATCAAGGTTGGGAATATATGTTTTGCGGATCACGGAGGCGATCGGGGCAGGGTCGTCATAGCGGATCGCATCGTAAAGCGTGCCGCCGTCCGGCAGATCATATTCCGGCTGCACCCCGTGCAGGGCGGTAAACGAAGCCTGCGGGTCCAGATCGATGCCCAGCACCCGGTATCCGGTCAGCGCCAGCCGCTGTGCCAGATGCGCAGAGGTGGTGGTTTTACCCGATCCGCCCTTGAAGTTCATCACGCCGATGACCTGAAGATGGTCCCCGTCGCGGCGGCCGGGCAGATAGTCGCCCGGTTTGCGCGCCGTCTTCTCTAACAGTACTCTCAGAGACTGTATATCCGCCGCGGAGTAGAGTCTGCGATTGGCTTTTGTCATCTCCGGAGAAGGGCCTTTTCCATCGAGATGAAGTTTGCGAAGATATGAATCGTTGACGCCAAGCAGGACGGCGGCCTCACCCGAAGTGAACCGCCGCATTTCTTTGGCGGCATCGGGAGGAAAAAGGCTTTCCCGCTGGGCATGTAGCTGTGTCGCCAGCCACTCAGAATGCTGGCGGATCACCGCATTCAGGTCGTCTGGCAGGAAATTACTGTCCATCTGCTCTCTCTTTGTGCCGCAAAGCGTGTTCACGGATACAGCCGTTTTCCCGGCCTTTTCCGTGACTATTGGCCCAAGCGATGGATTCGTGCAAGGTTTTTCTACATCTGGTGGTGCCTCCTGTACCAGCTACAATCAGTCGCGCAGGAACCGCCCCGACATTTTCACCTTGATAAATCCGGGCTGTCCCGGAAAACTGACGCCTAAGCGTTGCCGGTGCCGGACGGGCGCGTTTCAGTAAATTAT
>CBDUCB010000400.1:0-1538 GCA_965365545.1 uncultured Roseobacter sp.
GAGCCGCCTGGCCGTGGCGATATCTGTAAGCACTGTGCCGGCACGCCGGTCCGGGTCCGCCAGCAATGGCACGCCAAAAGACTCCAGCGCCGGCAGATCACCGGGGTTTGCCACCAGCAGCCCGGCCTCGCTCAGAAATCCGTCAGGTAGGGCAATCCCCTCCTCACCGGGCTCAAATGCTCCGCCTCCCGGCAGTGTCAGCGGTTCAATCCCGGTGATCCTGATGCCGGGGTCTGTTCCGTCCAGCCGACCCTCGACGACAGGGCTCACCAGCCAGCCGGCGCGGCGCAGTGTTACATATTCCGAGGTGGTGATGTCCCGGCCATCGGTGCGGACAACCCGGGCAATATCACCGGCGTCCAGCGTATCAGAGGCCCGCGCATAGCTCGCACGCGCCTCGGCATTGATCGCCTGCACACCCGACCAGAGCGCCGTTGCCAGCGCCAGACCGGTCACCAGCGTCAGCAACTGCAACGGGTTGCGCCGCCAGTGAGAGAGCAGAACCGCCAGACCGTGCCGCGTCATGGTGACGTCGCCGGGGTCCGGGGCTGCACCACACCGTGGCGCAGAAGGACACGTCGCGACATACGCGCGGCCTGACGGGCGGAATGGGTCACCATCAGCACAGCCGCCCCGACCCCGGCGGCACTTTCCAGCATCAGATCCAGCACCGCATCAGCTGTGCTTTCGTCAAGGTTGCCGGTCGGCTCATCTGCGAGGATCAGTGCAGGTCGCGCGGCAAGAGTACGGGCAATGGCCACACGTTGCTGCTGACCGCCCGAGAGTGCTTCAGGGTATTTTTCCGTCTGATCCGCGAGCCCGATCCGTTCCGCCAGTTCTTTGACGAAGGCGGGGTCCTCCTTTCCGGCAAGCCGCGCCTGAAAGGCAATGTTTGCGCCCACAGTCAGGCTGGGGATCAGGTTGAACTGCTGAAAAATGACACCGACATCCGAGCGCCGCATCCGGGCCGCCGCCTGATCGGGCAGGCCGTTTATTTCGCGGCCCTTCAGCAGAATGCTGCCGGACGTGGGCGTATCGAGCCCTGCAATAAGGTGCAGTACCGTGCTTTTGCCGCTGCCGGATTCCCCTTCGAGCGCCAGTGTCTCTCCGGTGTCCAGATCAAAGCTCACATCGCGCAGAACCTCTGTGCGGGTGGTGCCCGAGAGGTAATCTTTTGACAGGTGCCTGATCTGCAAGAGCATATTTGACGCGCCTCTCCGGTGAAGTCCCGTGGCTCAAGATGACGCAATGCGCGCCCTGTGCAAGGCCGACCCCTCCCAAACGACCATCCGGTGCCCGGATACAGTGTCGCAGGCGCGCAGCCTGTCAGGCCCGTCGCCGTCCGGCCGGCGCTTGTCAGACCCTGCGCGGCCTGCCCGGCACCGCCGGCCAAACCTCGTTGCGATTAAGGGGGCAGAAGGTCATAATTGTGCAGTCAAAAAACTGCGGCCAGCATGATAGGAACCTGCCCCCGGCATATGCGCCTCGCAGCACGCGCCGCGACGGTTGCGCCGGCATAAGTCAGGGAATTGCACCGC
>CBDUCB010000401.1:0-1522 GCA_965365545.1 uncultured Roseobacter sp.
AGGCATACTTCCAGAATGCTTTACACAGCGAGCAAATGCCTTTGGTCTGGCACAACTCTAAATTCCTGCAATGTCCCCTCTTGCCTGCGCCTCACCAACGATCGCAACGCTTGCACGTCCGGCGGGCCAACCCCAAAGGGTTTCGCCTCTAATGAAAACTGTTTGCCCCGCTCCAACGTTCGTGCTGAATGTAGAAGTTCCCGATACAGAAGGCGCCGTGGCAACGATTGTGTGCTGACCCGGGGGTACATTCTGCATGATCACCGCCCCGTTTGACAAATTGACAACAGAATTGCCGTTCACTGTAAGCGGCACTCTGAGCGCACTGCCTGCTGCACTGTTCGGGCGGTAAAACACGATCAGACCCTGACCAGCCTGAGGCTCCGGAACGGACCGTCCGGACGCCCCAGAAGAACTGTTCTCATATGATTGCGGTGCGCCACATTCCGCGACGAACAGCCCCGACGCCAGTGTCATCAATAATTCTCTGCGCCGCATCTTATTTCGTCTCGCTGATTAAGCTTTCTTCGCAGTGAACGTAAAAAAGTGTCCGAACGCGCAAAAAAATTTCGCTTCCCGTTGTCAGGCCTGACGTCGTCAGGTCGTGTCATCCGGGACCAGCATGTCTGATAAAGCTTAGAAGTATTTGAGCCTGAACGATGATTGAGGTTATAAATAACCAACGGCAAGACGCTGATAATAAGTAACCCGTCAGGAACGCTACATGAAGAACTGCCTATCAGGATCAGCAATCACAGCCCTGCTTTTGACCGGATCATCTGTACAGGCGCAGGAATGGAAATATACCGCGTCGGTCTATCTTTTTACGGCAGAGACTGAAACCGGAATAGGAGACCGCAGCGCTACGCTCAGTTTTTCCGACGCTCTGGAAAACCTGGACACTGCCTTTATGGGTGCGTTTGAAGCGCACAACGGGCGATTTGGTTTCTTACTCGACTACATGCTCACAGACATATCGTTTCGCAAAGGCCCTGCGGCCGCCACGCTGAACGCATCGGTCAGGACGCAGATAGTGACCGGTTATTTTTCATACCGTCTCTATGACACCGGATCGGCAAAGACAGATTTGCTGGCAGGTTTGCGGTGGTTCGATACCGACACCACACTGTCACTTGTTAACAGCCGCAGTGTTTCAGATGACTGGACAGATCCTGTGCTTGGCGTGCGTTCTCAGTTCCGTTTCAATGATAACTGGTCAGGTACCCTCGTCGCTGATTACGGAGGATCGGATGATCGGGAAACGTGGCAAATTCTTTTGACGGCAGATTACGCATTCAATGACAGATGGACCGGACGCGTCGGATACCGGCACATCGACGTCAGTAACGACGAAAGAGCAAACAGTTACAGCTTCCGGCAATCCGGGCCGGTCATCGGCGTAAGCTATAACTTCTGAGTAATCGGCTTTGCAATTCAGGGCGACAGAGAAAATCAGGCAGGTAGTCGTCATTTGCTGCAGAATGGTGTCCGGAGACCAGTTTAACTTCTTTTTCGGGCTCCG